>JANMMJ010000304.1:0-4020 GCA_031373255.1 Hyphomicrobiales bacterium | reverse complement strand
GGATTCGACGTTCTCAACATGAAACGAGCCGGAATAGATCAACTCAAAAAGTTAAATGAAAAAAAGGGTCCGCCTCGGAAGGTCTTGGCGAGTACCTACGGCACGAGGCGTTCAGAGCATGCCGCTATAGAGGCAACGCTGGAGAGCTCGATTGGAGACTGTTGGTTCGTACAGAACCTCGAGTGCCTAAGCTTCCTACGGGAAACTGGAGCCCTCGGCGTTCCTCAAATGAAGATGGAGTAACCGGGTGGCCGGCGACGTAACCAAGGAGTGCCAGCGATGTATCGCGGGACCTACGGATTGTGAAGGCCACGACACTCTTGATGGAGATGTCTGGCTTAGTTATGAGCTAGACGTTGGTTGCATCTTTGAATGCCGCAACTGTTGCGCGCGTTGGGCGCGCACATACGATGTAGCATCTGACTACTTCGCTTGGAGTCGCGCTCTGCAGGAGCCGCGGCCCGCACGGAGCGCTCAACCCTTACGGCTAAGCCCACCTTAGAGAGTGAGAACCGGGGGGGCGGTCGAAAGTGCGGAAGACACCAATGTTGGGATCCGAGGAGCTCTCGAGCGCGCCGTGGGTGTAGGGCCCGCCCAGGAACTCGCCCCGTGTGAAGCGCCACTCCACCGAGCCGTCCTCAAGTTCTTTTCTCTTGATCCGCCAGACCACCTGGGCTGCACACGGTTGCAGCAAGCGCTTGGATAGCTTTATTGCGGGATCGACTTCTCTTTAACCGGCTAACCAGTCCTCCCGCTGAATCAACTCCTCAGGTTTTATGCAGCCGATTTGGGCGAGCGAACAAACGACCTACTTACCCCTTTCGCCGCAGCCTCTCCTCCACGGAGGCGACTAGTTCGTGTGCCGATTTCCCGAGGCTGTCCCCAAGCGCGATAAGTACTTTAAGGGATGGCTGCGCATTTCAGCGATCGTGGACGCTGATTTCAGCGTGAACGTAGACGGCATTTCATCGTGATCGTGGACGATCCCGGAAGCGCCCGAGTGATGGGGTTGATTGTATGTCAGTCGTCCACGATCACAGTGAAACGGGTCAACCGCGCAGCGCTCATGGCTTGACCTGTTTCTTGCGCATCGACTCGCCCTTCAGGGCAATCTTGTGCGCGGCGTGCACGATTCGGTCGAGGATCGCGTCGGCGAGGGTCGGGTCATCGAGCCACTCGTGCCAGGCGGTGACGGGCAGTTGGCTCGTGATCAGGGTGGCGCGGGTGCCTACGCGGTCATCGAGGAGCTCCAGGAGGTCGCTGCGCTCTGGCGCCGTGATTGGAGCGATGGCGAAGTCGTCGATCACCAGCAGGTCGATGCGAGCGAGCTGCGCCAGGCGTCGGCCGAAGCTGCCGTCGCCGTGGGCGACGCGCAACTCCTCCAGCAGACGCGGGGCGCGGGTGTAGAGCACCGCGAAGCCCGAGCGCGCGGCCTGCTGCGCCAGAGCGCATGCCAACCATGTTTTGCCAACGCCGGTCGCCCCAGTGATGAGGATGTTGTGGGCGTGGCGCAGCCAGTCGCAGCCGGCCAACGAGGTCACGAGATTGCGATCCAGCCCGCGGGAGCCTCGCCAGTCGATGTCTTCGATGCAGGCGCTGCCCACCTTGAGCTTGGCGGCCTTGAGCAGGCGCACCAGGCGCTTGCCGTCGCGCCAGTCGATCTCGCGCTGCACCAGCATCGCCAGACGCTCCTCGAAGGCCATCTTCGCGGCGGCGGCGGTAGTGGCCTGGTCGGCCAGCGCGTGGACCATGCCGTCCATTCGCAGGTCACGCAATTGGCCGAGGGTGTGTTCATTCAGCAAGTCGTTTCTCCTTCGTCAGTGGTAGTACTCGGGGCCGCGCACGTTGTCGTGCAACGGCAGGGATGGTTGCGACCTGTCAGCGGCCGCGGATTGCCGATCCAGGCCGCTCGCCAGGATCGAGCTCACGCTTCGGTAGGTGGGTGAGGCAATCGATATCGCGCGGGCGCAGGCCGCCTCCAGGCGGGCATCGCCAAACTGGCGCGCCAGGCGTTGCAACCCGAGGCAGGCGCGGTAACCCTGCTCGGGGTGCGGGCGATGTTCCATCTGCCAGCGCACGACTGCCGCCGCGGCAGCGCCGATGCGCTCGCCCCAGGCGATGAGCTTGGCGGGAGTCCATTCCCGGTGTGCGCGATGCGAAGCCGGCATGTGCTCGGCCATGGTGGTGTGGGCGCCCTTCCTGCTGCTGTAGGGGTGCACCGCCACGCGACGGTTGCTGGCAACGATCTCCACCGTGGTGGCGGTCACGCGCAACTCCACTTCGGTCCCCACAAGCCGGTGTGGAACGCTGTAGTAGTGGCCGTCGAGCTCGATGTGATAGTCGATGTTCACGCGGGCGCGCTTGAAGCGCGCGATTTGCATGCGGGCGGTCGGAAGCGCCCGCAGTGCAGGACGGTCTAGCGCTTCGAAGGCGCTCATCCGGCAGCCGGGCAGTTTCTTGAAGGCGCGCTGGTTTAAATCGACCAACAGCTCCGCGATGGCGTCGTTCAGCTCGTCCAAGCTGAAGAAGCGGCGGTTGCGGATGCGGGCGAGGATCCAGCGCTCGACCACCTGCACGCCGACTTCCACCTTGGGCTTGTCGCGAGGGTGGGCGGGTCGTGCCGGCAGCACCGCCACGTCGTAGTGGTTGCACAGCTCCTCGACCAGGCGGCCGGATATGGGCTCGTAGCGGTCCGGGCGGGCGAAGAGCGCCCGGGGCTGGTCGGGCACGATGAGCCGGGGAACGCCCCCGATGAACTCCAGCGCCGCGATGATCGAGCCCACCCAGTCGGCTGCGTTCTGCGTGGCCGTGGCGCGGGCATAGGTGTAGTTGGAGGCCCCGAGCACTGCCACGAAGATCTGCGCGCGGCGAATCTCACCCGTGGCCGCATCGATGATCGGCACGGTCTGGCCCGCGTAATCGACGAACAAGCGCTCCCCAGCAAGATGGGTCTGGCGCATCGAGCGCTTGAGGCTTGCGGCCCAGGTGCGGTACTTGATGCAGAAGCTCGTGTACTTGTAGGCGAGCTCGTTTTCCCGCTGGTACTCCTCCCACAGCAGTTGCAGCGTGACGCCGGGGCGCTTCAGCTCCTGGTGAATCCAGGCGTAGTTGGGTTCGAGCTGGCGGCTGCAGCGCGGCACGGGCGGCCGGTACAGGCGCGCCTCGAGCTCCTCGTCGGAGAGCGTCTGGGCGAGCGCCCAATCCACGCCGGCGGCGCGGGCAAGCAGCATGACCTTGCCCACCGTGCCCTTGCCGATGCCGACGGCGCGGGCGACCTGAGCGTAGCTCAGGCCGGCTTCAAGGTGAAGACGAAGGGTCTGTCGTATCTTGCGCATCGCGATCCTGTTGGTTGGCATGGCTTTCCGAGAAATCGGCCAGCATGCCCACATTCAGAATCACTCGCGCGCCTACGGAATCGTCCACGATCAGGCTGAAACAGCGTCCACGATCAGCCTGAAACGCCGTCCACGTTCCCCTGAAATGCCGTCCACGATCCCGCTGAAACACCGTCCACGATGGGCTGAAATACGCAGCCAGGCCCGTCGTGGCGATGACGAGAACGAAGAGCAAGATCAGGAGCAGTGCCGCCCGTCAGGAAAGGACGGTTCAGGTGTCCCGTTACCGGCTGGTGAAGCGGATGACATCCTCGAGCTCTTCAACCAGAGCACCACAAAAAAGTAGTAAGTCGAATGTTTTGGCCCGCTTGTCATAAGCGGGCCCTTTTCTTTTCATCTTGCGACGCGGCTAAGGCCGAAGTCACAGGACATGAGCTCGACCGCGATAACTCGTGACGCGGACGGATGCGGTCGAACCCCCCGCTGGCGGTCGCGCCGGATCCACGCCGCTTATCTTGAAGGCGCGTCCTCTTTCAGTAGATCAGCAACCGGTACGTCGAATGCTATGGCGAGCTGATCCACTATGTTTATGGAAACAGCGCGGCTTTCGGTCTCAATGCCCGAAATGTATCCCTGCGTAACGCCTGACAGCGCCGCGAGCTCGAGTTGACTGAGCTTCTTCCGG
>JANMMJ010000280.1:0-6338 GCA_031373255.1 Hyphomicrobiales bacterium | reverse complement strand
GCCGATCACGAAAGCCACATCGGCCTGGGCGAATTCCGAGTTGATGTCCTCAAGCTCGAACACTTCGTCATAGGGCACATTGGCTTCGGCCAGCAGCACATTCATGTGGCCGGGCATGCGGCCCGCAACCGGATGAATGGCATACTTGACCGAAACACCCTCTTTCTTGAGCAGATCGGCCATTTCTCGGAGCGCATGCTGCGCCTGTGCAACCGCCATTCCGTAGCCCGGCACGATGATGACCGAAGCCGCATTCTTCATCATGAAGGCCGCGTCTTCCGCTGAGCCCTGCTTGACCGGGCGCGATTCCTGGCCGCCTGCCGGACCGGCCGTCTCGCCGCCGAACCCGCCAAGGATCACCGAAATGAACGAACGGTTCATGCCCTTGCACATGATGTAGGACAGGATTGCGCCTGAGGAACCCACGAGTGCACCCGTGATGATCAGGGCCGTGTTCGATAGTGTGAAGCCGATGCCCGCCGCCGCCCAGCCCGAATAGGAATTGAGCATCGACACAACCACCGGCATGTCGGCGCCGCCAATCGGAATGATCAGCAGGAAACCCAGGGCCAGGCTGATCGCGATGATGAGCCAGAAGTCGATGGGGCTCTGGCTGTCGAAGAACCCGTAGATGAAGAACAGCAGCGCCAGACCAAGCACGATATTGATGATGTGCCGACCGGGCAACATGATCGGCGCACCGCTCATCCGTCCGTCGAGCTTCAGGAACGCGATGATCGAACCCGTGAAAGTCAACGCACCGATGGCGGCACCCAGCGCCATCTCGATGCGGCTTTGCGGGTGAATGTCGCCTGCCGTGGCGATATGAAACGCATCCGGCGCGTAGAAGGCCGCGGCCGCCACGAAAACGGCGGCGAGACCGACAAGCGAATGGAAGAACGCCACAAGCTGCGGCATCGCCGTCATGGCTATGCGCTTGGCCGTGATTGCACCAATCGCGCCGCCGATACCGATACCGGCAATAATCAATATCCAGGGCAATACGCCTGTTGGCCTTGCCAGCGCCAGCGTCGTCAGGATGGCGATCGCCATGCCGCTCATGCCGTAGAGATTGCCCTGCCGGGACGTGACCGGACTGGAAAGCCCGCGAAGCGCCATGATGAAGAGAGCGCCGGCGACGAGATAGAGCAGCGCCGCGAGATTGGCTGACATTGCTTACCGGTCCTTCTTCTTGTACATCGCCAGCATGCGCGCCGTGACGAGAAACCCGCCAAAGATGTTTACACTGGCAAGGATCAGCGCCAGGAAGCCGAAGATCATCGCAATGGTGTTGCCCGATGCAATGGCACCGGCGCCAACCGCCAGCAGCGCGCCGACGACAATCACCGAGGATATGGCATTGGTCACCGACATCAGCGGTGTGTGGAGCGCCGGAGTGACGTTCCACACGACGTAATAGCCGACAAACACCGCCAGCACGAAAATCGCCAACAGGGAAATGAACGGGTCAACCGTAGTCGCAAGCTGTTCCATGGATCACGCAGCCTTGAAAATGGGGTGCACCAGTGCGCCGTCCCTGGCGATCATCGTACCCTTGATGATTTCATCGTCGAAATCGACCTTCAGCGTACCGTCTTTCTGCACCATCAGATCAAGGAAATTGGCAAGGTTCCTGGCGAAGAGCGGCGAGGCATTGCCCGCAAGACGGCCAGCGAGATTGAGAGTGCCGAGGATCGCCACGCCCTTGTGGACCACGACCTGATCCGGCTTCGACAGGGGACAGTTGCCGCCCCGCTCGACCGCGAGATCGACGATGACCGAGCCCGGCTTCATGCTTTCGACCATTTCCCTGGTGACCAGCACGGGCGCCGGACGGCCGGGGATCAGGGCCGTGGTGATGACGATATCCTGCGCCTTGATGTGTTCGGCGATGAGTGCGGCCTGCCTGGCCTTGTCTTCCGCCGAAAGCTCCTTGGCATAGCCGCCGGATGTTGCAGCGTCCGCCACATCGGCAAAAACGAATTTTGCGCCGAGGCTCCTGACCTGTTCTTCCGTTGCCTTGCGCACGTCCGTGGCCGATACGATGGCGCCCAGCCGCCGCGCCGTCGCGATCGCCTGAAGCCCGGCAACGCCAACGCCCATGATGAAGGCCTTCGCCGCAGGCACCGTGCCCGCCGCCGTCATCATCATCGGGAAGGCCCGGCCAAAATGCGCCGCCGCATCGATGACCGCCTTGTAGCCGGATTTGCCTGCGAGGACAGGATATCCATGGATTGCGCCCTGGTGATGCGCGGCATCAGTTCCATGGCAAACAAAGTCAGTCCGGATCTGGCCAGATCATCGAGGCTCTTGCGGTCCCCATAGGGCTCCAGGCCGCCCGCGAGCAGCGTGCCTTTCTTGAGATTTTTTACCAGTTTTTCCGAAGGCCGCCGCACTGTGAGAACGATATCGGCATCCTTGAAGGCTGTTTCGCTTTTGACGATTTCCGCGCCAGCCTGCACAAATGCATCATCGGAAATATTGGCTCCTTTACCGGCGCCCGCCTGCACCGCGACGGTGATTCCTCGTTTGACATAGGATTTCACAGTATCGGGTGAGGCAGCCACACGGGCTTCTCCCGGATGGCTCTCGGCCGGAATTGCGATTTTCATGCGCTTGCGGTCAGGCGACGTTGATGGCGGTTATCAGGCCAAACAGCACCAGAAGGACAAGCGAAACCGTCCAGCGCTTGCCCCCTGTCTTGACGTCGATCAGCACCCCGAGGACACCGGCGATAAGCCCTGCAAAACCGAGAAATACCGACCAGCTATGGCCAAAGCTGAAGGAGACCAGCGCCACCAGGACGAAGATGCAAATAATCGTGAGGACGACCGAGCCCTTGAGGAAGCCCTCATAGGTGGCGCGATGGTCGTCAATGCCGCCCGAATGCGAATGTGAAGAAGAATGCTCAGCCATTTTCCCAAAACCCCTGCCAGCGTGAATCCTCAAGGCTGCGTTCTAGCCAACAGGGACCCACCCCGCAAGCATGTCATATCGGCGCATGCGGTGTGTTAAATCAAAGGCCCGCCGCGGTCAGCGCCCGCGCCTGCCGTTGCGCCACGCCATCAATGCTGAAGCCTTCCAATGCCGCATTGAACAACCGGTAGAAGTTCATTTCCGCTTTGAAATGGATGAACACCCCGCCGAGCCCGATTGCGGCGCGATCCATGAACACAAATTCGCGCGGCACCCGCACCGGCCCCTTCTCCTTCAGCGCCTTGTGCACCAGGAAGGCCTGCTTGCGGCCATATTCGGTGGGCGAGACATCCCCGGCGATGGCCCGCACCCGGTCGTCCATCAACGGTCCATAGATGAAGCGCGCCCAGATATTGAGGATGTCGATCAGCTCGTTGGACAGGTTCTTGAACCCCCACACCTCATAGGCATGAACAGTGCGCGCCCGGTCGTCCTCACGTAGCCCGTGATAGAGGTCGACGACGCCGCCGACGAAACTGGCCGGAAAGATGCGGATGCAGCCGAAATCGAGCAGGTTAAGGCCGGCCGGCTGCCCGTTTCCACCAAGAAAGGCCGCGTAGTTGCCAAGGTGCGGATCGCCATGGATCACCCCATGCCCGCAGAACGGGTGCCACCAGGCCCGGAACAGCGACTGCGCCAGCAGATTGCGGGTTTCGAGAGGAGCGTCCTTGTAATCAAGCAGGCGGCGTCCCTCGAGCCAGCCCATGGTCAGAAGCCGCCGTGACGAAAGATCGGCACGAGGCGTTGGAATGCGGACCAGGGGATCGTCCTTCAGCAACTCGCCATAGAGCCGCATGTGCCTGGCCTCGCGGCCATAATCCAGTTCCTCGCGCAGCCTGGCCCCGATTTCCTCGGCAATCTCGCTGGTATCGATGACGGGATCCATGCGCCGGTGCAGGCTGAACACCAGATTGAGTTGGGCGAGATCGGCCTCGATCGCCGATTCCATGTCGGGATACTGCAGCTTGCAGGCCAGCGCTTCGCCATTGAGCGACTGGGCGCGATGCACCTGTCCAAGCGACGCCGCATGCGCCGCCTCATGCGTGAACGAGCCGAACTTCGCCTGCCAGTCTGCGCCAAGTTCCGCCGCCATGCGCCGCCGCACAAACGGCCATCCCATGGACGGTGCATTGGCCTGCAACTGTGCGAGTTCCTGCGCATAAGCCTCTGGAATTGCGCCTGGAATGGTGGCGAGAAGCTGCGCCACCTTCATGATAGGCCCCTTGAGGTTGCCCAGGGCCGCCGCGAGAAGGCGCCCTTCTTCGGTCGATCCCGCTTCGCCGCCAAACAGCCGCCCTGCTGCAATCCGCGCTACGGCCGAGCCCACCCCGGTGCCGACCGACGCATAACGTCCGATGCGCCCGGAGAGCGAATTGGCTTCTCGATCATCCATGATGGGCTTCATACGGTGCAAAGGCCCCGGCTATGCGGCGATAGAATGTCACGGGGGGCCGGAAAATCAGATGCCCTGGGCTTCGTCCTCAAGGCGCTCGATGGCCTCGCTCACCGATTTCATGTGCGGATTGACGGCGAGCGCCGCCTTGTAGGCCTTCAGCGCATCACCGATTTTGCCTTGTTTTTCAAGGATCATGCCGCGCCCCGAAAGCGCCCCGAAATGACGCGGTTCCAGCGCCAGCACCTTGTCGATATCGGCGAGCGATTCCGCGTTGCGCCCGATGATGAAAAACACCGTGGCCCGCTTGTTCCAGGCCTCCGCGTAATCGGGATAAAGATCGACCAGCGTTGTCGCCATGTCGACGGCGGCCACATAGTCCTTGTCGCCGATGGCCTTGGCAACCTGGGTGATCACCGCGTCCGCCGACGGGCTGTCGGAGGCCATCCACATCGACCAGATATTGGCCTCGATCCGCTGCGCATCCTTGTCGGAGGCCTTGCGCAGCAGCGCGAACAGCCGGTCCACCGTATCGGCCCGCATTTCGGCCGGCGAAAGCTTGGGACCGGGCGCTTCAGGAGCAAGGGATTCCGCCGCTGCCAGCGGCAGGGCGAAGGTGACGAGCGACGCAAAGGCGAGCGTGATCAGTCTCATGGGCGTCAGGATACACGATTTACCCCGCCGCCAAAAGCCATGATATTATGGGAAAAACTAGCCCTGGCGCGCCTTGAAGCGGGGGTTCGTCTTGTTGATGACATAGACCCGCCCCTTGCGGCGGACAAGCCGGTTGTCCCGGTGCCGCTTGATCAGCGACTTGAGCGAATTACGAACTTTCATGTCATCACCAGATAAATTTGGGCAAAGGCACCAGTGTCGGTCCGGGCCCACCCGCCAATTGCGCTGGTCTATAGGGTGAGGCCCCGGTGAAGTCAACCGCGCCGCCCGATTACTCCCGATTTGCGTCATTTACACCCCTTGTACGCGCCAAAAGCGGTGCAAAACACGCCAAAAAAACGCGCAAGTTTGTGCATTTCACCTGCACAAACCGGCGTTTTTCGCCCAAAAAATTGAAGGCATATGCCATCACATCCATGCATATGCCACGATCGCGGAAAATTTCATTTATAGACAAGGAATTACGCAGAAAAATCCTGCAAATCAGGGCCTGGAAGTTCGTTGAAACGTCTCGGCGCTGTTCCGGCTCGGGTAAGGCGCATCCGGAACCGGCACTCCGAGATGAGCGCAGAGCGGCACCCAGCCATCGCCGAGCCGGTGGACCAGCAGCCGCTCCGGCGCCACCTCCGCTTTCACCGCGGCGACATGCGCGTCGTAGATGGCGATGGCCCGCTCCCGGTCCTTCGGCTCGCCGCCGAAGACCTGCCGGGCGATCAGCGCAACGCCGAGCGACTCACTCTCGACGCTCGTTGCCAGCACCGGCAGGATGGTCTTCTCGAAACTCGCCCACCAGCTTTCCGGGCTGCGCCAGGTGAGAATGACTTTGGCATCGGGATAGGCCGCGGTCAGTTCCCGCCAGAAATGCGCCGCCGGCCAGTCCATGCATGAGGTGTAGGCCGCGAAAAGCTGTTCCCAGCCGGGCGCTGCACCCACCGCAAGGGCGCGCCACAGCCGCTTCTGCTCCGGGTTCGCCATCACTTCATACATATGATGGCACGGCCCCAAGCCCAGCATATTCAGCGCCTCGCGCATCGAATCCGTTCCGGTCCGCCCGAACCCGGCACCGATCACTTTCAAGGACATGGAGGTTCTCCCGATGACGCGGGAAGTATCGTCGCGATGGGGGGCGGCGACAATGATGTTTTCGCTCGGGGTAAGCGGCATCAATGGTTCGTTTTGGTCAGTGAAGGCAATTCGCCATCAAGGGGGCAACGTCCGAGAATTATTCTCCCATAAGTTTTAGACTTCTACTTCCTTGCATTTCGCCGCGCAATAACATCAGTTCACCGATTGC
>JANMMJ010000253.1:0-1833 GCA_031373255.1 Hyphomicrobiales bacterium | reverse complement strand
TACACCGTTGCGATGGAAAGCCAGAGGCAGGCGCTGCCGGGCTTTCCCTCTCTCTATGCGCTAACCGAACCGCTCTTGCAGGAGGCAAAGGCCGGCGAGGTGTCGTTCCACCTCTATGGCCAGGCCGCCGCACTCAATCGGGAAATGCCGGCCGCTGAGCTTGTGCGCCGGCTTTTCGATGATACCGCGAGAATTTTGGCGGACCTCGGCAGGCCTGCCTGAAAATCAGCGGGATCGATGGGTGCGTCCATCAATCCCGCTTGGTTTCAGTTGCCGCCATGCTGGATCGGACGGATGGCGGGCAGCAGCCCTTCCCGCGTCAGATCATGCGTCGTTTCCTCGATCGCGTCATGCAGCGTATCGACCAGGAAATCCGCTTCCTTGATCGACAGTGTGAGTGGCGGCGACATCACGTCGAGGTGGCCGAGCGGACGCACCAGCAGCCCCTTGTTCTCGCACAGGTTCGAGATGCGCTTCGAGATGTTGATCTCGTCGGGAAGATGCGCCTTGGTGGCCTTGTCGCCCACATACTCGACGCACATCATCAGGCGCTTTCCGCGCACATTTCCGACGAGGCGCAGTGACTCGAGTTCCTTGAGCCGCCTTTCGAAGTGATCGCCGACCGTCTTGACATGATCGAGCAGGTTCTCGCGCTCGATGATCTCGATGTTCTTGAGCGCCACCGCGCAGCACACCGGATGGCCCGAATAGGTGAAGCCATGGGCGAACCACACATCCGGCCCCGGCTGGCTGATCGCCTCGTAGACCTCGTCCGAGAAGATCGTGGCGCCAAGCGGCAGATAGCCCGATGTCAGGCCCTTGGCCGAAACGATCATGTCCGGCACGATGCCGAATACGTCCTCGCTGGCGAACCAGTGGCCAAGGCGTCCGAATGCCGTCACCACCTCGTCGGCGATGAACAGGATGCCGTTTTCTTTTGCCACTTCGCGCATGCGCTTGAGATAGCCCGGAGGCGGCGTCACCACGCCGCCCGAACCCTGGATCGGTTCGGCGATGAAGGCGGCAATTTTCTCCTTGCCGATCTCGCGGATCTTCGCCTTGAATTCATCGACAAGATAATCCGTGAACTGATCTTCACTCATGCCATCGGGCCGCCGGTAGGGATAGGGCGCGGACAGATGATGGATGAAGTCCGAGAGATAATGGAAGTTTTCGGTGCGGTCGCCATCGCGGTTGCCGATGGAAATCGTCAGGTAGGTGGAGCCGTGATACGAGTTGTGGCGCGAAATGATGTACTTGCGCGAAGGCTCACCGCGCCGCGCATGATAGAAATGCGCCAGCCGGATCGCCGTGTCGTTGGCGCACGAGCCCGAGGTTGAAAACGCCACGTGGTTGAGATTGCCGGGTGCGAGTTCAGCGAGCTTGGCGGCCAGTTCGGCAGCCGGTGCCGTGGTCATGTCCACGAAGGGATTGGCATAGGCCAGTTGCCGCGCCTGGTCCGCCATGGCCTCGGCCAGTTCGTTGCGGCCATAGCCGACGTTGACGCACCACATGCCGCCCAGCCCGTCGAGATAGCGCTTGCCGTTGACATCGGTGATGTGGGTGCCCTCGCCCTCGACCATGATGAGCGAGCCTTCCTTCTTGAAGCTGTCGAAGTGCGTCCAGGGATGCAGGAAGTGATCGTGGTCTTTCTGCCAGAGCGCCTGCGCATTGAAGCGGTTGCTAGCCCGCTGAAGCATGATGGTCTCCTTTTATTGATTGTGTGTTCATTCAAAATATTGCTACAAATATATGGGCTCGCGCCCACGTCCCTCCTTAGCCCGGGGCACTCCGCGCGCCAACCCCCACGCTTCGCATCTGCGGTAGCCGTGT
>JANMMJ010000233.1:0-14480 GCA_031373255.1 Hyphomicrobiales bacterium | reverse complement strand
ATCGATACCGATAGCCGTGGCCGCATAAAGGTGGACTCAAACACATTCCAGACGTCCGTTCCGCATATCTATGCAGCAGGCGACGTCATTGGATTTCCTTCCCTTGCCTCGACATCCATGGAACAGGGACGCGTCGCCGCGTGTCACGCCTTTGGCATTCCGTTGCCCCCGGCGCCGGAGACATTTCCCTACGGTATTTACGCGGTTCCGGAAATTTCGACGGTCGGTCAGTCCGAAGAGCAGGTTCGCGCCAGCGGCATTGCGTATGAGTGCGGTGTGGCGCGCTTTCGCGAGACGTCGCGCGGTCACATCATGGGAGTCAACTCGGGCTTCCTGAAGCTCATCTTCTCCCTTGAAAACCGGCGGCTTCTTGGTGCGCACATCGTTGGCGAAGGTGCAACCGAACTGATTCACATCGGGCAGGCAGTGATCAATCTCAAGGGCACTGTCGACTTCTTCGTCGAGAACACTTTCAATTATCCAACTCTCGCCGAGGCTTACAAGATCGCCGGCCTCGATGCCTGGAACCGCATGGGCGCGAACACGGCTTGATGCGCCGAATGCGCTTTCAAGGCCGATTTTCGTTTTCACCCGTCGCAATCAAGGCCGCCACCGTCGCAGGCAACACGGACAGGTGATGCGCTCCCAGCCAACCTGACACGGCCATGGCCCGCGCACACGCCGAAACGACCGCAGTTCACACTTCAAGCTTTCGTCGCGGTGTCATGCTTGTTGCCGGTTCGGCCATCATCTGGAGTTTCGGCGGCACGATCGCCCGCTTCCTGACGGTTGGCGACAGTTGGACCATCGTCTTCTGGCGCGCCCTCTTTGCGGCGAATTTCCTCCTCGCTTTCATGTACTTGCGTGACGGGGCACGTGGCACCATCGAACTCTTTCGCAACATGGGGTGGGCTGGAATTGGTGTGGCTTTGTGCTTTGCCGTGGCGTCCACGTCTTTTGTCATAGCGCTTTCCTATACGACCGTGGCAAACATCCTTCTCCTCCAGGCTGGCGTACCGCTCTTTGCGGCATTGCTGGCGTGGATCTTCTTTGGCGAGCGCACCTCGGCTGCCACCTGGTTTGCCATTGCCGCAGTAATCGCGGGCGTTGCCATCATGGTGTCAGGTTCCTTCACCGGCAAGGTTTCGCCCATAGGTGACGGATTGGCCCTGCTCATTGCGATTCTGTTTTCCATCGCAACGGTAATCACCCGCCGCTACAACCATGTACGCATGACCCCTGCCGTCTGCTTTGGCGCCATTCTGTCCACGGTGGCAGCAAGTATCATGGCCACGGAGTTCATCGTATCGCTCGCCGACTTTGCCTGGCTCTTTGCCTTTGGCGCTTTGAACCTGGGATTGGGCCTCACCTTTTTTGTAACCGGCGTGCGCATGATGCCGGCCAGCCTTGCCGCACTTGTCGGCACAATCGAGCCCGTGCTTGGCCCACTTTGGGTCTGGCTCGTTCACTCAGAAGTGCCGAGCGGCCGCACGATTCTCGGCGGTTCCGTTGTCTTCGCTGCCCTGTTTATCCACCTGCTGACCGATTGGTGGCGGCAAGGAAAGAACTCAACCTAACGCTAAGCAGGTAAGACGAGGACAGTCTCAGGCGAGTTCCAGGATATCGCCCAGCGTTCTGATTGCACCGCCATCGGCGCGCTTCAATGGGCTCTTCGACGGTTTCCACTTTCCCCCTATCACGCTGCCTGGATGATACTGGATCGCGCCGACAATCGTACGGGCAATGATCTCGCTGGCAACCGGTCCAAGCCGCTCGCCCTTGTGCAGCGCCATTGCCTCGCACAGGAAGTAATACCAGGCAGGCGTAAGTTTGGTGTATTGCGAATCGTTCAGCAGCTTCAATTCACCGGGTGCAGCTAAACCTGCAAGATGCTCAGGCGTCAGCTTCAGTTTGTTCGAAGCAAGTGGCGCCACTCCAAATGCATTGGCAAGCGCCTGCCCGGATGGCACGCGCCGCAGAAATCCCCGCATGAGATTGCGCGATCCGATCTGGCGAAAATGTGCAGCGGCACCCTGCGGAGCGTCCAGCTTGTTCATCGTGTTGGCAAAAAAACCATCGATACCATTTGCGAAGAATAGACTGAGCGATGGCCGAAGTAGCCGTTTCCATTCGGCAACCCAGTGGCTGGGAAGCACTCCTGCGACACCGTTTTGGCCGCTCAGTTCACGAGTAGAGGTAAACATGAACAGCGTACTGAGGTCCGCCATGCTTTCGAATGGGCTGTCTGCCCCGAAATTGATATTGTAGTCGTAGCACTGCCGGATCATCGAATGGCCAAACCGGAAGGCCGCGGCGGTGAATTCCATCGGCACGCCAGAACTGCTGAGGACTTTCCCGGTCTTTGCCTCGTTCATGACCTTCTTCAGCGTTGGGCGGTTAAGAATGCGCGGCAGATAATCGTGAAGGGTGATCCAGTGAATGTGGCGCGTTACCAGGTCCCGTGCCTCGTCAAAGTCGGATTTCTTGCCGCCAATTTTTGCCAGCACTCTGTTGTGGAATTTCAACATCTGGCAATGCATTTGCGAGAGTATGAGATTTTCGTCATTGCGGTGATCCGCGATCAGGGGCTCTCCCTCGGCGCGCGCAATGTCAAACCCCTTGAGCCGCTTGGTCAGTGCGGGGTCCAGTCCTTTGGCGACGAGTTCCGCGTTCGAAAAGTCTCTCGCAGACAGAAGGCGGAGCCGGCCGCCGTCATACATTTTCTGGATGTCCTGATCGCCGTCTTCGGGTCCGTCGCCATAGAGGCTTTGCAGGTTGAACGGCTTCGGCCAGTGATTCTTTACCGCTCCAAGGATCTGCCCAGTTGTTGCAAGTCTCTTGCTGCGTTTCAGTTCATTCATGGCAGCGGCGTCATTCGGCCGGAACTCGCTGTTGCCGTCATCCGCAGCATTGGCAGGACCCACGAAAACCGGCGCTGTCATGTCATGGTCAATGAACTGGCCAAAGTAAGTGTGGGCAGGCGGCAGTTTCGAGAGGTTGCCAGTTGGCAGGCCGTGCCGGCAGTTGCCTGTCGTTACCGTCAATGCGGTGCCAAGCGTCTTGAGGCACTCGAGATATTCGGCATCGGAAAGTCCGGCGGGCTTCGACAGGGAATTATCATCCGCAAGTTTTGGAAACATGTAGATGAATTCGCCGGGTAACTGTCCTGGCAAGGAGTTTGACGTTCCGCCGTGAGATGCTCTTAGAACCGGCATCGAAGTTTACCTTTCGCCCTCAATATGGATCGCCCGCCTCCAGGTCATCGCCCGGCAAAAGCGTCGTTTGCCAGCCTTGCGACTGGCGGAGCAAGTGGATGCGGTCTGCCGACCTGCTGCTCCCAAGGCCGCTCAATCCGGGAATGATGGCCCTCACCACGCTGAGCGGCATGTCCGGCTGACTGAAATCACAATAATACGCCGAAAACCCGGCCTTCGCGAGCGCCTGCCTTGCATCAAGGTTATTCCGCTCCATTTTACTTTCTTTGCCCATGTCCCCGCCGTGCAGATGGGCAAGGGTCTTAGCATTCATCTCCATGTTCCAGGAGTTAAGCTCAGGATTTTCCGTCCCCGCGAGTTGCATGGCGACTTCCGTTTGCAGCATCTCGGTGAACGACGCTTCGGCCGCAGCCTCAAGGTCGGGGTGGGCGCAACATCCAATGGCGATAGCCCCGCCCGATGGTTCCCATGACACGCTCGCGAGTACCGGCACCCGAATGTCGGTTGCAAGATCAAGAATTGTCGTGATGCGCTGCCGCGTCTCGCAGAAGGCTACCAGACGCGGATGGCTTTTCAGCACATCATGAAGCTCAAATTTGCGCCGGAGATGCTGGCCATGCCACCACGCCGAAAGCGCATCCCGCTCAATCAACTCAAGCAAGGCCCGGTCCAATGCGTCTTCGAAATCCACGCCTGCAGCGCAGCCGCTTGTATTCGCATCATGTGTGAATGGCTCTCCGGTGATCGCCGCATAATCGAGAATGACCTCCTGCGCCGGCACTCTCAACGGCTTGGCTTTACCAAGGCCGGCGGCGAGGCAGAAGTGCTCCGCATCTCCTTCAGAGAATACCTCAAGCGGCAACTGGCCGGGCCGTGCAAGCAAAGCCTTGAGTTCAATCGCCTCGGCCGCCGCTGATACTATGGCCTGCGTTCTTGTAACGCCTCTCCCGCTGGGCAACCTGCGTTTTACCCCGCTGGCAGACCCGTGACATGGAATTGCCACGGCCAAAAATATCGGAATGTCGGTGTCCTGGATTTCAGTTATACTGAAATCATCTATCAGGTAAGACACGAGTAACTCGTAAGGCAGGTATTTCTGCTCAGTTGCCATGAACGATCATTCAACTGAATCTGCGGTTCGATCAATTGGCGTTTGTTGATGAAATCGGCTTTGTCACGGTAAGTTCACGATCAAACCGGCAACACTCAAGATGACCATCAAGCGAGGTATACCATGACCAGTTCAGCCCCGAAGTTTCTGGCCTTGAAGAACAACAAGTCTGGACCAGCTCTTGGAGAAGCAATCGCGCGCGTCAGCCGTGCTGCGGGCACGTCCAAGCCGAAGCCCGCCGACCAGAAAGAACTCGCCAAATTTATCGCCGACCCGGCAGGCTGGCTTGACGGTTTCGCCAAGATTGACACCGGCACACCCGCCGGCAAGAAAATCAAGGGGAATCTTACGGTTATCCCGGTGTTCGACACCCATGAGGTCATGTTCGTCAGGGTTCCGGTGGTCAGTGATCTCGGCAATCTGTCGGCGCCCGGACCTTCGGAATCCTATGCGACCTACAAGGACTTCCTGGCGAACTACTTCATCAAGAAGTGCCGCTGATTCTCTCGGGCGGCGCGTTCCCGCGCGCCACCGCCAGGTCACTGTTGAATTTCGACTGACCTTCCTCCCAAGTGAGCGGAATCGCGCGCGAAAGCCATCCGAGAATCGCGTCTTCGGTTGGCAGACCTGCGCCTTCCCAGCGCCTGCCGACGTCGCTGAGGAATTTGCCGAACGCGTCACGGGCCATGCCGTGCTGCCCGAGGCAGGCGTACGAAACCGCAGCCCAAACGCGCGTTTCAGGAAATGCATCAGGGCACTGCTTCACAAAGCCGATGGCTTCGTCATAGGACCCGGAGAGATACTTGATCGATGCCAGGTAGCCGAAATAATAGTCGGGATGCAGCGGATTGAGTTCCAGCCCAAGCACTGACCATTTGTTGGCGAGGTCAAGGTCGCCAAGGAAAGCCATGGCTTGTGCTCCCGCCATCAGCGTTTCAGTATCATAAGGGTTGAGATCCACTGCGAGCTTGAAATGCGTTGCAGCCCGTTCGGACGCGTGGGTCAATAGCCGCGACCATCCCATGTTGACGTGGTTCCGTGAATCGTGCGGATCGAGCAACAGGGCCTTTTGGCAGAGCGAAAGGGCATGCTCAAGGTCGGCATGATCGTCCGATTCGCCGGGCCGCACCATTATGCGCGTGTTGTAAACCGCCGCCATGCTGGCATAGGCGCAGGAAAGCCCGGGATCCTGGGCAATAGCTTCCTCAAACAGCACGAGAGCCTGGCGATCGGCGGACTTGTCCCAAAGCCGCGTTAGCTGATGCCCTCTCAGCCACGAGTCATACGCACTCGCGTTTCCTGCAACCGAGCGCTCAAATCGAAGCGATGCGATATGATTGATCTGCGAGGCAAGGCGCGAAGAGATTTTTCCGGCAACGCTGTTGCTGAGCGCATGAAGCTCATGCGGTTCCGCGGTCAGTGTCTCGGTCCAGACATTTTCTTCGGCTTCGCAATCGATGAGCGATACGTGCAGCCGGCCAGGCGATTGCCGCCAATCGAGCACGGCATCAACCACATAATCGGCGCCGGTGGATTGTGCCAATGCCTGATAATCGATCCGCCCCTGCGCCGGAAAACCCTTGCTTGGCCAGACCAGCACCACCCAGCATTTGAATTTGGACAGGCATGAAACCAGGAGGTCGGCGAAACCGTCCGCGAGGTAGTTCAGGTCTTCGTCGAGCACGCGGCCCAGTGGCGGCCTGACGGCAATTCGCGGAATGCCCAGTTTCCTGTGCCGATTTGTGCTGGGAACGGGCCCCGTCTGAACCTGGCGTTCGTGGCTGCCGGCAAGCTCTCCCGATTTCACCTTGACGAGCAGATCCACCGACTCATCCGATGGCACGCTGTCCAGCTCTTCCGCCAGAGCGCTCTCCAACTCGTTGAACTGGCGGATGGCCGCTGCCTGGTTGCCATTGACGGCAAAATGATAAATCAGATGCTGATGAGCAAGTTCGTGACTCGGCTCAATTCTGAGTAGCTCCTGGGCGATCTTGCGCGATTCCTGGTCAAACTCGGCAAAATGAGCCTGCAGCCAGTCCGCCAGCCACGACGTGAGCATGGTTTTCAGGCGCGACCTCTCGACTTGCAGCGACGCCTCGAAGATGGGCGCCTTGGGCACGCCGTTTGCCAGAATATCGCCGCGCCAGAGATTTACGGCTTCAAGTACGGCAGATTTGTCCGAAGTGCCGCTCTTGACGATATCGGTGAGCAGCCAGAGGTCGGACTCAAAATTGCCGGCGATGAGCCGGACATCTGACCGCCCGATCTCAAGAATGCGATCCGCCTCGTCGCCCAGGGCCAGGCGCATGCGCTTGAGGCACTGCCGGAGCGACCCCCTCGCCTGTTCTTCAGGTGCTGGATCCCAAAGAAACGATGCAAGTTTTTCACGGCTCATGGTGCGGTCAGGCGTCATCACCAGAAGCGCCAGAAGGCACATCGCCTTGCGCGACTGAAAATCGATGGTTTCCTGGGTTGAAACGTTCACAAGCTGGGTAGGCCCGAGCATATCAAGCCTGAAAACAGGGGGCCCATCCGTTCCGTGATCGGACTTGCTGCGCTGCCTCAAATCGGAAACCAATACCAACTCCTGCGATCTGCGCAGTTGGTAACATATCTAAACGACTTGCAAGCCGGTAGTTGAATTCCGTGCGACGTAAAGTCAATGAACAACCGGGCGGCGGCACTTCCGCGCCGCCACCCGTAACACGCTACAACTCACTCGAAATGATCGCGATTAGCGCTGTCCACCGCGCTTGTCGTCCTGATTTGGCTGATGCGAACCCTGCTGTCCTGACCTGCCGTCCTGCTGGTTTTGCTGGCCTGGCGCCTTGCGATGCTCGTCACCGTGCCGATTGTCATCGTCGCGGTGCGGCTTGCTGGTGGGGTTCGGTTTGTTGGGATTTGACATGATTTTTTCCTTTCAAGTCTCGGGAAAACGGCCACGCTGGCGTGGCAACAATTATGAAAGTCCTTACGGCCTTCGATGGTTCCCCGAATCGGGCTTTTGTGAACTCGGGCTAAACATGGCCAAGTGAAAGCGGCGCACTACTCAAGCCGATTCGGAAAACCGGGTGCGCGCAAGTCGGTGTTCAGGGCATCCTCAAGCAACTTGACGATTTGCGTCGACTGCGCGCTGCCGCCATAGGCCTGCCTGCCCCGGAGAAACGTCTGGTTTGTCGCCTTGGCAAGTTCCAGGGGTACGCCGAACTCCTGGCCAAAGCGCATGGCAAATCCGAGATCCTTGAGCGCAAGGTCCATGCTGAACGCGATGTCATAGCTGCCGTTCAATATGAGTTGACCCTCCGTTTCGTGGACAAAGCTCGTGCCACTGGAAGCTGTGATGGCGCGCCATGCCTGGCCGAGATCCAGGCCGCCGCGCTTGGCCAGCATCAACGCTTCACCGTCCGCAACCAGGTGAATGAACGCCAGCATGTTGGTGATCACCTTGATGATCGCCGCTGAACCAAGGGGACCCATGTGGAAGAGTTCCTTGCCCATCGCCTGCAAGACCGGCCGGTGAAGCTCGAACAGATCGGGATCTCCTCCTGCAAGCAAGGTGATCCTGCCTTGCGCTGCGAGATGAACCCCGCCTGTTACCGGGCATTCCATGGTGCGAATGCCCTTGGTGGCGGCAACATTTGCCAGCCGCTGAATCTCGTCCCGGCCAAGCGTCGACATCTCGATCCATGTCGCACCCGGCCTTAGCGTGTCCGTCAGTTCAGCTAGAACCTTTTCGGAAACAGCGGGTGATGGCAGGCAGGTGAAAACCGCGTCACAATCTGCCGCTAGGGCCCTCGGATTGTCGGCCCATTTCGCGCCGGCATCGATGTGGCGCTGGGCTAGCGCTTTGTCTTTGTCGTGAACCGTGAGCGTGAAGCCGTTCCGGATGAGGCTGGCAGCGAGGTGTCCACCGAGATTTCCGAGGCCGATATAGCCGTATCGCATCAATGCACCGGGTGGTTGGTCATTTCGAGATGCAGCCTGTCTCCAGTGTAGGGATGCGCCAGGGCCACTTCCTCGTTTAGCTCGATGCCAAGTCCCGGCTCGGTTGGCGGGATCACATAGCCCTGCTCCCACTGGATCGGCTTTTTAAGGATCCTGGAATGGAATCCGCTCCATGTCCCGATGCTTTCGAGAATGAGAAAATTGGGTAGCGATGCCGCATAGTGGATGTTGGCAACGCCTTCCACCGGCCCGGCATAGAGATGCGGCGCGATCTGGGCGTAATAGGTCTCCGCCATTCCGGCGATTTTCTTGGCTTCCCACAGGCCGCCGACCCGTCCCAGCGCCATTTGCAGGATCGAAGCGGCCCGGCATTCCAGAACCCTTGCAAATTCGTACTTGGTGGTGAGACGCTCGCCGGTGGCAATCGGAATGGACGTCCCCCGTGCTACTAGCGCCATTTCTTCCGGCTTTTCCGGCGGCGTCGGCTCTTCGAACCACAGCGGATCGTAGGGCTCGATCTTCTTGGCAAAGCGGATTGCGCCGGAAGCCGTAAACTGACCGTGCGTGCCAAAAAGCAAATCCGCCTTGTTACCGACGGCCTCGCGGATCAGCTTGCAGAACTTGACGCACAGCTCGATTGATTCGAGTGACGGCTGGCGCGGATCGAAACACGAGTAAGGTGCCGCAGGATCGAACTTGATGCCGGTAAAGCCCATTTTTACATATTGCGCAGCGCGCTCGGCGGACTGTTCGGCATTCCAGAAGATCGAGCTGTCCTGACCCTTGCTCTCATCTGGATATATGTATGTGTAGGATCGGAGCTTTTCGTGGACCTTGCCACCGAGCAACTCGTAGACCGGTTTCCCCACAGCCTTGCCAATGATGTCCCAGAGCGCAATCTCGATGCCCGAAAGCACGCCCATGAGCGAAACGTCCGGCCGCATTGTGTAGCCCGAGCCATAAACCTTGCGCCACAGCGACTCGATGTGAAATGGGTCGCTACCCAGGACATAGCGCTCAAAGACATCCTCGATCATCGCCGTCATCGCTTTCGGACCGAATGTCGCGCAATAACACTCTCCGATGCCAGAGATGCCATTGTCGGTAGTAAGCTTCACAAATGTGAAATAGCGACCGCCCCAGCCGGGCGGCGGATTGCCGACGATGAAAACCTTGAGATCGGTAATTTTCACGAGTGCAATCCTCTCTCTTTTTTGACTGGAATTACACCGCTCAATACCAGTTTGCGACCGCCGCGCGAGATGAATTTATCTAACCACGATTGACGGAAACCGGGTGCCGTCTTTGTCCTGCAACGCGCCAGTGCTATGCGTTTCCAGCTGATTGCGGCGACTGGGAATCGGGCATTGAATTTCGACTTTATTATCGTGGGCGCGGGCTCTTCCGGGTGCGTTCTTGCTGACCGATTGACTGCCAGCGGCCCTTACCGCGTGCTGGTGCTTGAGGCTGGAGGCACCGATCGCCGGTTCTTTGTCCAGATGCCGCTTGGTTATGGCAAGACCTTTTACAACCCTCAGGTCAACTGGATGTATCAGGCCGATCCCGATCCAGGGCTTGCCGGTCAGGTAGATTATTGGCCGCGCGGCAAGATCCTTGGCGGTTCAAGTTCGATAAATGCCATGGTCTACGCCCGCGGCAATGCGCTTGATTATGAGGACTGGAAAGCTGCAGGAAATTCCGGTTGGGGCTGGAATGACGTCCTGAGAGTCTATCTCGCCATTGAGGACAACGCGGCTGGAGGAAATGAATTTCGTGGCTCCGGCGGCCCGCTTCACATCACGAATTGCGAAGCAGATGTCCATCCTCTCACCCAGGCGTTCATCAAGGCCACTGTTGCGGCGGGGCTTCCGTTTAACCCGGATTTCAACGGCGCGAATCAGGAAGGGGTGGGAACGTACCAGCTCACCACGAAGAACGGTCGCCGCATGTCGGCGGCGCGCGCATTTCTGCGTCCCGCCATGCGGCGGCCAAACTTGCGGGTCGAAACCAATTGTCACGTGACAAGGTTGCTGTTCGAGGGGAACCGTTGCACCGGTGTTGAATACGATAGGAAGGGAACACTCCACTCGGTATCTGCCGGCCGTGAAGTCATCATCGCGGGCGGCGCCATCAATACCGTCCAGCTGCTGCAACTTTCAGGTATCGGACCCGGCAAGCTATTATCGGATCTCGGCATCAAAGTGCGGCAGGACAACCCCAATGTCGGCGCCCATCTGGAGGACCACGTTGGGCTGAACTACACGTGGAAAATGAAGGTCCCAACGCTCAATGACCAATTGCGGCCGTGGTGGGGCAAATTGCGGGTGGGACTGACTTACATACTCACCCGCCAGGGACCGTTGAGTCTGAGCGTCAATCATGGCGGCGGTTTTTTTCGCACAAACCCAGCGTTTAAGCGTCCGAACATGCAATTGTACATGCAGGCCTTCTCGACACTGATCCCCAAGGCAGGTGAACGCCCGCTGCTCACACCCGATCCTTTCTCCGGCCTGTCGCTCGGACTGTCCAACTGCCGACCGTCAAGCCGGGGCGAAATCGCCATAAAATCACGCGATCCTCGTACACATCCAAGGATTTCGCCGAACGCCTATTCAACCGAAAAGGACGTGTCGGAGATGCTCGCCGCGGTGAAATTCCTGCGCCGGATCGCCGCCCAGGAACCATTGGCTAGCGCCATGGACGAAGAACTTCGTCCGGGCCCCACATGCAGGACCGACGACGAGTTGATTTCCGACTTGAGGCAACGCAGCGGTACCGTCTACCACCCATCCTGCACGGCCCGCATGGGGCCCGACCCAGCAAGCTCAGTCGTCGATCCACGGTTGCGGGTTCACGGGATGCAAAATCTCCGCGTCTGCGAGGCATCTGCCTTCCCAAGCCTCATTGCAGGCAACACCAACGCCCCTGCCATGATGGTCGGTTGGAAAGGGGCCGAAATCATATTGGAAGACGCCGCGAGTTAGCTGATGAATCCCGTCGCCCGGTAGACCTCTTTGCCGCCAAGCAGCGTCAACTGAACCTGGGTGTCCGCAATCTCGTAGGGATCGATCTCGAAAATATCGCGATCGAGGATGATCACATCCCCAAACTTGCCAACTGACAGGGAGCCCGTGTCCCTGCCCCGCCAGGCCGCTTCCGCCGCGTTCACGGTATATCCCTTGACGCAGTCTTCCAGCGTCATCCGCTGTTCAGGAAGGAAAGACGGATAATCCCTGCCCTTGTGCGGTGGCTGACGGGTCATCGCCGTTTGCATGATGGGAAAAGGATTGAGCGTGGATACGCCCCAGTCACTCGACAGCGCATAGGGCGCACCAGCATCGAGCAGCGAGCGGAATGCATACATCCACTTGCCCCGCGCTTCACCCACCATGGGAAGAGCGACGTCGGTCACCGAAGGTTCATTACGGGCCCATAAGGGCTGGATGTTCGCGACAACGCCCAGTTCGCCGAAGCGTGGAATATCAGCGGGATCGAGGCATTGCAAATGTGCAAGCTGGTGTAGACTTGGCCATTTGCCATTGACCAATTGCGCGGCTTCAAGCGCATCGAGTGCGGCTCGCGCGGCGCCATCGCCGATCACATGCACGTGGATCTGGAAGCGCGCCGCATCAAAGGCACAAAACAGGTCTTTCACCTGATTGGCCCCGAACATCAGCGGCGCATTGCCGCCCAGCGCATCCGAATAGTCCGCAAGCATAACGCCGGTCCGGTTTTCCAGGACGCCATCGAGAAAGAACTTGGCCGAATGGACGTGCAACATGCCCGAACTATGCTGCCGTCGAAGTTGCATGACCCGCGCAAGAGCACTTTCCGTCGATTCCTCTGGCAGAACCTTGGCCGTGGCGCATATTCGCACCGTCAGCGCCTGTGCTTTTTCCAGGGCACCATAGACGCGCATGTGGCGCTCGTTCACCGAGGCATCGAGCACGCCCGTAATGCCATGCCGGTTACAAAGGGCCTGGCCGAACTTGACGCCTTCCGTGTATTCAGCATCTGTTGGCATGGGCATGCGTTTGCGCACCCAGTCGATTGCATCCTCGTACAGCATGCCGGTCGGCATACCTTTCGCGTCCCGGACAAATTGGCCATTGGGCGGATCGGGCGTGTCACGTGTGAGACCGACGGCTTCGCAAGCCTTTGTATTCAGCGCAGCATTGTGTCCATCCGAGGCGAGGATATAGACCGGACGGCCAGGCACCGCCGCATCAAGGACCTGGCGCGTCAGATTGTGCTCGGTGAAGATGCCGGTATACCAGCCGACGCCATTGACCCACGTGTCATCGTGCTTTGCCGCGAAATCCCTCAAGGCGCCTTGCAGGTCTTCAATACGCCGTGCTGAATCGAGATGTGCATTCATCCCGTATTCGCGCCCGCTATCCTGGAGGTGAATATGCGTGTCCTGAAAGCCAGGCAGGACAAGGCGCCCGCCCGCATCTATGATACGCGCCGATTTACCGGCCAAAGCGCGCATGTCGGAATCGCTGCCCAGTCCTGCGACCCGCCCTCCTCTGAGGAAAACGGCCGTCACCCGCGGCGTCAACGGATCCATCGTCACAACCTTACCGTTGATCGCTACAACGTCTGTTTCATCGCTTGCCAAATCGCCCTCCCTCGCTGCTGCATGCAGTTTTGTCATGAGTGCCCCCACACGCACAACCTTGAACAGATTGCCCTTTAAGGCAGGCTGGCACCCGACTATATAGAAAGCCCCACAGACAGAGGAGGTAGGAATGTCCCTTCAGCTTGGCGATATCGCACCAGACTTCGAAGCCGATACGACGGAAGGCCACATCAGGTTCCACGACTATGCGGAAGGCTCATGGGTCGTGTTCTTTTCGCACCCCAAGGATTTCACTCCCGTCTGCACCACCGAACTTGGTTCCATGGCCCAGTTGAAGCACGAATTCGACAAGCGTGGCGTCAAGCTCATCGGCATATCAGTCGATTCGGTGGACGATCACCAGCGCTGGAAGAACGATATCAAGGAAGTAACCGGTTCATCCGTGAACTATCCGATGATCGGCGATACCGAAATGACCGTCGCCAAGCTCTATGGCATGATCCACCCGAATGCCACCGGCAACGCCAAGAGCCGCACCGCTGCCGACAATGCAACGGTGCGCAACGTCTATATTGTCGGACCGGACAAGAAGATCAAAATGATCCTCACCTACCCGATGAGCACCGGCCGCAATTTTCATGAAATCCTGCGGGTCATCGACTCGCTGCAATTGACCGCCACGAAGTCGGTTGCCACGCCCGCCAACTGGAAACCGGGCGAGGACGTAATCATTCTCGCCTCAGTCTCCGACGAGGTCGCCAAGGAGAAGTTCCCCGGCGGCTGGAAAACGCTGAAGCCCTATCTGCGGATGGTGCCGCAGCCCGGCGCCAACTGACCGCCCGCATCCTGCCTGGAGACCTGCAACCCCGGCCGCAACGCCGGGGTTTTCTTTTGCCTCAGAACAACTGGCCGCGAATGGCGCCCTTGAGATAGTCCGCATTTCGAACACTGATATAGAAATTCTGCGGGCTCGCGAGCATCAACGACAGTTCTTCCTCGCTGACATTCACGCATCCCGAAGAATAACCCGGATTGCCGCTAACCGGCACGGGCAGCGTAACTACCACCGGCCCATTGACCGCCGATGACCCCGCATGGATACGGGCGGCCGTCGGCGTTCCGATATCATCCACCACCAGCCCGACACACAGCCGGGTTTCCGAGATGATTGTCACTGTGGCGGAGCCCACGCCGTCGGGATCGCCCACGCCGCAGATCAGTCCAATGACCTCTTTGCATACATTGCCACCATTCAGCACCGCGAACAATGTCGCCGATTGGGCCTTGGCGCCGGGCGCAAACCAGATCAGCGCCGCCAGGGCCAGAAACATCGCACGAATCGCCATATCGGATCTCCTCACGCTTGGTCCCTCAATTCCCTACCACCATTGCGGCGCTTCGTATCGTCCCGCCGCCTGTTCGATCGCCGCCGCCGTCTGGAATAGCGTTTCCTCACCTAAGGGCTTGCCGATGAGCTGCAGTGCCAGCGGCAACCCGTCGCCCGAGAGGCCCGCCGGCACCGCAATGCCGGGAAGCCCCGCCATGTTCACCGTCACGGTGAAAATGTCGTTAAGATACATCTGCACCGGATCGGTGATCTCGCCCGGCGCGAAGGCGGGGCTCGGCG
>JANMMJ010000228.1:0-16105 GCA_031373255.1 Hyphomicrobiales bacterium | reverse complement strand
CGACATCGCGCCTCACGCCGAGCCGATGCAGGAGATTGTGGTCACCGATGCAAAGGCAGCAGGTGCTGCGCGTCCGGTGCTGCTGCATTTCCACGAGGAAGCTCCGGCACATCGGCCTTCCGCCTATATGGTGGAGAACCGGCACCTGGTCGCGGCATTGCACAATGCTGCGCGCAAGTCTCCGCACATCACTCTCATGTGGAGAAACGCCACGACCAATTTCGACTATGGGCCGGGAATGGTCACGCTGGAGACGGAACAGCAAGGCGATATCCGCTGCAGCCTGCTGGTCGCCGCCGATGGAAGAAACTCACGGGCGCGCGATGCGGCCAATATCGAGACGATCGGCTGGTCCTATCGCCAGATGGGCATCGTCACCACGGTGACGCATGAATTGCCCCATAACGGGCGTGCCGAAGAGCATTTCCTGCCTGCCGGGCCATTTGCCATCCTGCCGCTGCCGGGTAATCGCGCGTCGCTGGTCTGGACTGAATCCGATGCAGAGGCGCAACGCATCATGGGGCTCGATAATGCCGCGTTTCTCTCAGAGCTTTGCGCCAGGTTCGGCACGCATCTGGGTGAGGTCCGGCTTTCAGGTGCACGTCAGGCCTATCCGCTCTCCATGTATCTCGCTAAATCCTTTGTCGGGCACCGGCTGGCGCTGATCGGCGATGCCGCGCATGTGGTGCATCCGATCGCCGGGCTTGGTTTCAATCTTGGTCTCCGCGATGTCGCGGCGCTGGCCGAGTGCGTGGCCAAGGCAACGTCGCTTGGCTTCGATATTGGTGGTGTGAGTGTCTTGCAGGAGTATGAGCGGTGGCGGCGCTTCGACACGGTCGCGACAGCTCTCGCCACCGACGGCCTCAACCGGCTCTTCGCCAATGACGATGCAATCCTGCGGCCGCTCCGCGATGCCGGACTTCGCGCCGTCGATGTACTTCGACCCCTCAAGGATCTGTTCGTGCGCGAAGCCGCGGGCCAGACCGGCCGGCTACCGAAACTGATGCAGGGCGAAGCGGTGTGATGTCTACTCGATGACGACCGCCTTCGGATCCCAGCCATCGGGACCTGGATATTGCGGATTCATGTCTTCGAGCGCCTCGCGCACGATTGCGCCAATCGCGGCATTGCGCACCCAGTTGCGGTCGGCGGGAATGACGTGCCATGGCGCATGCCTGGTGGAGCAGCGCTGCACCATGGTCTCATAGGCCGCCATGTAATCGTCCCACAGCTTCCGGTCGTCGAGGTCGGCTGGATTGAATTTCCATTGCTTGGTCGGATCGCTGATGCGTTCACGCAGACGCTCGGCCTGTTCTTCCTTCGAGATATGCAACATGAACTTGAGAATGCGGGTACCACTGTCCGTCAGCATCTTCTCGAACTGGTTGATTTCCTCGTAGCGGCGCTCAACCGCCTCGGCGGGCGCAAACTTCCGGACCTTGACCACCAGCACGTCTTCGTAATGCGAACGGTTGAATATGCCAATGAAGCCGCGTTCCGGGCAGGCCTTGTGCACCCGCCAGAGATAATCGTGATCGCGCTCCTCCTCGGAAGGGGCCTTGAAGGGCGTTACATGCACACCAATCGGTCCGCAGGTGTTGAAAACCGCTCGCACGGTTCCATCCTTTCCGGAGCAGTCTATGCCCTGAAGCACGACCAGTAGCGCCCGTTTGCCTTCGGCAAACAGGCGGTCCTGCAATATGTCGACCGCGGCGGCATCCTCGGCGACCCTCGCCTTGGTGCTGTCCTTGTCGTCAAAGGCGCTGTTGTCGCGTGGATCGCACTTGGCAAGGGAAAAGGATTTGCCCGGCTGGGCGATGAAACGCGACGACAAAGACTGCGGCATTGGAAACTCCTTAACCCAAGGGTGAGCGATCACCCCCTTGATTGCAAGGGGGGCTGTCCATAGAGAGATGCTGCAGGGGGATACGCGATGACGAAATCCAACAAGGCCCAGATTGCCGCTGCCGCCTATCGCCTGCCGGTGCTCGACCAGGACTTCCTGCTGGGCGACACGACGCGGGGTCTCAGGTTTCAGCTCGAATACCAGAAGGCCGAGGAAATCCTGCGCAAGTGGGGTGTTG
Organism: Hyphomicrobiales bacterium; assembly: GCA_031373255.1. Lineage (GTDB taxonomy): Bacteria > Pseudomonadota > Alphaproteobacteria > Rhizobiales > Aestuariivirgaceae > JANMMJ01. Next base: position 14,021 of record JANMMJ010000228.1, on the reverse strand, counting down.
CCTCAACCATCGTCATGTTCGGGTCGGCCCGGGTGACCGAAGGCGGCAGCAACGGCTGGTATGACAATGCGCGGGCCCTGGCGCAGATCGTATCGGAGCGCGGTGGGGCCAAGCTCGATCATCACGGGCCACGGCAAAACGTCATTGCCACAGGTGGAGGACCTGGCGTCATGGAAGCAGCCAATCGCGGCGCCTATGACGCGGGCGCACCTTCCATCGGATTCAACATCACGCTCCCGCATGAACAGGAACCCAATGCCTATTCGACGCCGGAGCTCACGTTCCGCTTTCACTATTTCGCCATGCGCAAGATGCACCTGGCGATGCGGGCCGCGGCGCTGGTGGTCTTTCCAGGGGGCTTCGGCACCATGGACGAATTGTTCGAGATCCTCACATTGCGCCAGACGCAAAAGATCACCGATGCCCTGCCGATCATCCTGTTCGACCGGTCGTTCTGGCGGGCGGCGATCCGCTTTGAACAGTTCGTCGAAGCAGGTACAATCAATGCCGCCGACCTGACACTCTTCGATTTTGCCGATACTCCGGATGAAGCCTGGGACAAGCTTCTTGCCAAGGGTCTCGCCATCGCCAAAGGCTGAAAGACACTTCATGACACTCAAGCTGCATTTCCATGGCGCCGCGCGCGCCGTCACCGGCTCGTGCTATCTGATCGAAACCGACAGGGCCAAGGTGCTGGTCGATTGCGGCATGTTCCAGGGATCGAAGACCGAAAAGGAACTGAACTATCGGGCGTTTCCGTTCCGGCCCGGCGACCTGCACGCCATGCTGCTGACGCACGCCCATATCGATCACACCGGCCTTATCCCGAAGCTGGTCAAGCAGGGTTTTTCGGGACGCATCCATGCGACCGAACCCACCATCGACCTGTGCCGCATCATGCTGCCGGACTCCGGCTTCATCCAGGAAACCGAAGTGAGGATGCTCAACGAGCGCAACCGCAAGCGGGGGCTCAGGGAAGTCGAGCCGATCTATACGGCGGAGGATGCCCGCAATGCCATCGAGAGCTTCTCCGGCGTTGCTCTCAAGACCTGGTTCACTGCGGCTGAGGGCATCCGGGCACGCTACTGGAATGCCGGACACCTGCTTGGATCGGCTTCAATCGAAGTCGAGATTGCACACGATGGCCGCAAGCCTTTGCGACTGCTGTTTTCGGGCGATATCGGGCCGGACCAGAAACTGCTCGAGCGCGATCCCGAAGCGCCGCAGGACCTTGACTATGTCGTGTGCGAATCGACCTACGGCGGACATGACCGTTTCGAACGCGGCGAAGGCAAACGCCGGGAATTGCTGGCCGATGAAATCCGGCTGGCGGCAGGGCGGCGCGGCGCATTGCTCATACCCTCCTTCGCGGTCGAACGCACCCAGGAAGTCATCACCGATCTGATCAGCCTGATGGACAAGGGCGATGTTCCCAAGGCACCGGTGTTCATCGATTCGCCGCTGGCGCTCAAGGCCACGGAAATATTCAAGCACTATGCGAGCATCATGCAAAATGGCGAAGAGTTGTACCGGGCCTTCGATTCGCCGCTCATCCGCAACACCGAAAGTGTCGAGGCCAGCAAGCAGATCGCCAAGTTCTCCGGGTTTCACGTCATCGTGGCAGCGAGCGGCATGTGCGAAGCGGGCCGCATCCGGCATCATCTCAAGAACAATCTGTGGAAGGCCAATACCACAGTGCTTCTTGTCGGCTTCCAGGCCGAGGGTACGCTTGGCCGGCTGCTGGAGAATGGCGAGAAGATCGTCAAGATTCACGGCGAGGAAATCCAGGTGCGGGCGACGATCCGGCAGTTCGAGGATTACTCCGGTCATGCCGACGGGCCGGAACTGGTGGAGTGGCTGCAGGAGCGGCTGCCGGTGCACAAGGGCGTGTTCCTGACCCATGGCGAAGAAGAACGGCAGATTGCGCTGGGGGAAGCAATTTCAGGCAAGCTCATCGCCGGAAACCTTGTGCAACGCCCCAGGCTTGACAATGTCTATGATCTTTCCGGCGAGGCTTTCGAACTTCTCGAGAATGCAGCGCAACCGCGCATCAGTCCTGAAAAGACGGCGCGGCTCGACTGGCACAACGACCTCACCAAACTGGTCCTCGACCTCAACAGCAAAGTGGGAGAGGCGCCTGACGAAAATCGCCGCCAGGTGATCCTGCGGGCGGTGCGAAAGGCGCTGGAGGAAAAGACCGGTGCTACCCCCTGACGCATCAGCGCTTTTCGGCGATGGCAACCGTCAGCGCCATGGACAGGGCAAAGGTTGCCGAGAAAGAACGGAAGCCTTCGAAATTGGCCTCGACAATCTCGAACCACAGCTTGGCGCGCTGGGCCAATGGCGAAAACGCACTGTCGGTAATGGCGACGATCGGCACGCCACGGTCGCTTGCCTGTGAAGCGAGATTGATGGTCTCATTGGCATAGGGGGTGAAACTGATGGCAAGAACGGCGTCCTTGGCCGAGGCGAAGGAGACAACCTCGGCATCGAGGCCTGCCAGACCATCGAGAAGCACATGGCGAACGCCTAGCTTGTTGAAGGCATAGGATATATAGGCGGCCACCGGATAAGAGCGGCGGAGGCCAACCACGTAGATTGTATTGGCACGGGCGAGCAGCGTCACCGCCTCGTCGAGGGTCTTCTGGTCGATCCGGTTGCGGAGTTCGCCCAGGGACTTCTCGGCGGCCTCGGCAAAGCCCTGGACCAGCACGCTGGCTTTCGAGGCCGACGCGGCATGTTCGCGGAGCTGGGCAATGCGCTCGTCATAGTTGAGCACGCGGTCGCGCAGTCTTGAACGGAACACCTCCTGCAACTCAGAGAAGCCTTGGTAGCCCAGGGCCTGGGAAAAGCGCACCAATGTGGAGGGCTGGACTTCAGCCTGCAGAGCGACGCTGGCGGCCGTGCCAAATGCGATTTCGTCCGGGTTGCCAAGTGCGAAACTCGCTACCTGGGTGAGGCGCTTGGGCAGTTCCGGCGCCTTGGCCATGATCAGGGATTTCAACCCGGAAAAGTCCTTGGGCGCCAAGATTATGTCTGACATCGCGAGATCCTGCTTCGGAACAAACATTCTGAATTGACATATTTTTGGAATTGTTGTTTCATAATGTCAAGTGCGATCAGAAATTCAGGAGACACCCCAGATGGCCGGACGGGAGCCGGAAAACCAGCTTGACGTGATCACGGTCGGACGCTGTTCGGTCGATCTCTACGGCCAGCAGATCGGTTCGCGGCTGGAAGATGTCGCCTCATTTGCCAAATCGGTCGGCGGATGCCCGTCGAACATTGCGATCGGTACGGCGCGGCTTGGATTGCGCTCGGCGGTCATCACGCGGGTGGGCAACGAGCAGATGGGGCGCTTCGTCAAGGAACAGATGCAGCGCGAAGGTGTTGCCACAGACGGCATCGTCACCGATCCCGAACGGCTCACCTCGCTGGTGCTTCTCTCGGTCGAGAACGACAAGACGTTTCCCCTGATCTTCTATCGCGACAATTGCGCCGATTCCGCACTTGACCAGAACGATATCGATCCGGCCTTCATCGCTCGTGCCAATGCCGTGCTGGTGACGGGGACGCATTTCGCCAAAAGCCACAATGCTGCGGCGCAGTTCAAGGCGATGCGGATTGCGCGGGAACTCGGCCGCAAGGTGGTGTTCGATATCGACTACCGGCCCAATCTCTGGGGCCTTGCCGGACACGCGGCAGGGGAAGAGCGTTACATCAAGTCGGATGCAGTGTCGCAGCATCTGCAGAACGTACTGCCCGACTGCGACCTGATTGTCGGGACGGAAGAAGAGGTTCATGCCGCTGCTGGAAGCGAGGATACGCTCGCAGCCTTGCGGAAGATCCGCTCGCTTTCAAACGCGGTGATCGTGCTGAAGCGCGGCCCGATGGGTTGCGTGGTGTTTCCCGACGCGATCCCTGCCAGCATCGAAGACGGAATTGTCGGCCAGGGCTTTCCGATCGAAGTCTATAATGTGCTGGGTGCTGGCGATGCCTTCCTCTCGGGCTTCTTGCGTGGATATCTGCGGGGCGAGCCACACGCGACATCGGCCACCTGGGCCAACGCCTGTGGCGCCTTTGCGGTGTCGCGCCTCCTGTGCTCGCCGGAAAGCCTGACATGGGAGGAACTGCAATATTTCCTCAAGCATGGCAGTCCGCACCGGGCGCTGCGCAAGGATGAAGCGATCAACCACGTGCACTGGGCGACAACGCGGCGCAAGCAGCCGGAGAAGCTGCTGGCGCTGGCCATCGATCACCGCAAACAGCTTGAGGTGATTGCCGACGCAGCAGGCGCACCCTATGAGCGTATCAGCGCTTTCAAACGTCTTGCCATCCAGGCCATCGGCAAGGTTTCCGGCGGCAAGCCCGGCTATGGCACGCTGCTCGACGATAGCTACGGGCGCGATGCCATGTTCGATGCGGCACGGCTCAATCTCTGGGTAGCGCGGCCGCTGGAATTGCCGGGCTCGCGGCCGCTCCGTTTCGAATTCACCCAGGATGCCGGGGCGCGGCTGGTCGAATGGCCGGTGACACATACGATCAAGTGTCTCTCCTTCTACCATCCCGATGATCCCGTGGACCTCAAGCAGGAACAGGCGGACAAACTCCGCACGCTCTATGAAGCGGCTCGCAAGGTCGGCCGCGAACTCCTGGTCGAGATAATCGCCGGCAAGAACGGGCCGCTGCTCGACGACACAGTGGCGCGCGTGCTTGAAGAGCTCTACGCACTCGGCATCAAGCCCGACTGGTGGAAGCTCGAGCCGCAGGCGACGGGCGAGGCCTGGAGTAGTATCGGCCGCACCATTGCGCGGCACGATCCTTATTGCCGGGGCATCGTGCTGCTCGGACTCGAAGCTCCGGAGGAAGAACTCGACATCGCTTTCCAGGCGGCGGCGGGGCACAATATCGTCAAGGGCTTTGCCATTGGAAGGTCAATCTTCAACGACGCGGCGCGGCAATGGCTCTCGAATGCAATGAGCGATGCCGCCGCCGTCGATGACATGGCCGAGCGATTTGCGAAACTCGCGCAGCTCTGGCAAAGAGCCCACGCCGGACAAGCCGCTTAAGGGAGTAGTCAATATGACAAAAACCGTCAGGTTAACGATGGCGCAGGCTGTCATGCGGTTTCTCGCCGCCCAGATGACAATCGTCGACGATCAAAAGGTTCCCGTTTTCGCCGGAGTCTGGGCGATCTTCGGACATGGCAATGTCGCAGGTGTCGGTGAAGCGCTGTGGGGTGTGCGCGACAAGCTGCGGACTTTCCGGGCGCATAATGAGCAGGCGATGGCGCATGCGGCGGTCGCCTTTGCCAAGGCCACGCGGCGGCGGCGGATGATGGCGTGCACCACTTCAATCGGACCAGGCGCCCTCAACATGGTCACGGCAGCGGCGGTGGCCCATGTCGACCGCCTGCCGGTGCTGCTGCTGCCGGGTGACAATTTTGCCAGCCGGATGCCGGACCCGGTGCTTCAGCAAATCGAGAATTTCAGCGATGGCGCGGTCTCAGCGAATGATTGTTTCAAAACCGTGTCGCGCTACTTCGACCGGATATCGCGGCCGGAACAAATTATTGCGGCCCTCCCGCGTGCCATGCAGGTGCTCACCGATCCGGCCGAATGCGGCCCGGTGACGCTGGCACTCTGCCAGGACGTCCAGGCTGAGGCCTTCGATTATCCCGAGAGCTTCTTTGCCGAACGGCTATGGGCTCAACGGCGGGTACGGCCCGATGAAAGCGAACTTGCGGCAGCTGTGAAGGCACTGCGGGCTGCCAAAAAGCCGGTCATTATTGCGGGGGGCGGCGTGCTCTACTCGGAAGCGTCGGACACGCTTGCGCATTTCGCGGCACGCCATGGCATTCCGGTCTGCGAGACGCAAGCGGGCAAATCATCGCTTCCCTTCACCCATGAACTCAACATGGGTTCGGTCGGGGTCACGGGCACGGCAGCCTCGAACGCGCTTTGCGAAAATGCCGACGTGGTGCTGGCGGTGGGAACCAGGCTGCAGGATTTCACAACCGGTTCATGGGCGCTGTTCAAGGCCGAGGGTAAGACCCTGATTGGCCTCAACACGCAAGTGTTTGATGCAATGAAGCACAAGGGATTGCCGCTGATCGCCGACGCACGCGCCGGTCTCGAAGAACTTTCCGCCGATCTCGGCAGCTACAAGGCTCCGGACAGTTGGACCAAGTCCGCCAAAGATGGTTTTGCGGCATGGATGAAGGAGGCCGACGCGGTGACCGGCCCGACCAATGCGCTGCCGTCTGACGCGCAAGTCGTCGGTGCCGTGCAGCGCGCCATGGGCCGCGACTTCTCTGTCATCTGTGCCGCCGGGGGACTGCCCGGTGAAATGCACAAACTGTGGCAGGCCTCTTATCCCTCATCCTATCATATGGAATATGGCTTCTCTTGCATGGGCTACGAGATTGCGGGCGGGCTCGGCCTCAAGATGGCGCACCCCCAGCGTGATGTCGTCGTGATGATCGGCGACGGCTCCTACCTGATGATGAATTCGGAACTGGCAACCTCGGTGATGCTGGGGTTGAAAATCACCGTGGTACTGCTCGACAATCGCGGCTTCGGCTGCATCAACCGGCTGCAGAACGCCACGGGCGGCGAGCGCTTCAACAATCTGTTTGAATACAACACCTACCAGGAAGTTGCACCGGCCGTCGATTTCGCGGCCCATGCGCGAAGCCTCGGCGCCATAGCCGAAAAGGTCTCGTCCATCGCCGATCTTGAAAGCGCCCTCAAGAAGGCCAAGGGCAATGACCGAAGCACGGTGATCGTCATTGATACCGATCCGATGATTTCGACGGACGCCGGCGGACACTGGTGGGATGTCGCGGTGCCGGAAGTATCGCAGCGCAAGGAAGTCCAGGCGGCGCGCAAGAACTATGAGAATGCGCGCAAGCTGCAGCGCGCCGGTGACTGAAGAAATTTCGAGACGACAGGACAGAACATGACAATCCGCATCGGGGCAAACCCCATCTGCTGGTCCAATGACGACATGCCGGAAATCGGCGGCTGGATCACGCTCGACCAGTGCCTCAACCAAGCCAGGGATTTCGGCATCGAGGGGATGGAACTTGGCAACAAGTTTCCGCGCCAATCGGAAAAACTCGGGCCGATCCTGAAATCCTACGGGCTGGACCTGGTGAGCGGCTGGTACTCGACATTCTTGCTCGGACGCGATGCCGAAACCGAGTTCAAGGAGTCGGCGGCGCATCGCAAGCTGCTCAAGGACCTCGGCGCCAAGGTGCTGATTGCCGCAGAGTGCACACGGACCGTGCATGGCAACAAATCCGCTCCCTTGTCGACACGGCCGGTGATGACTGTGGCAGAATCGGACACTTTCAACACGCGCCTTACGCGCTACGCCGAAATGCTCCGCGATGACGGGCTGACATTAGTTTATCATCATCATATGGGAACCGTGGTGCAGACAGGTGCTGAGGTTGACCGGATGATGCAAGGCACCGGCGATGCCGTGAAACTGCTGCTCGATACCGGTCATGCAACCTGGGCCGGAGACGACCCAGTGCGTTTGGCGAAAACCTACAGGAACCGTATCGCACATGTGCATTGCAAGGATGTGCGCATGGATGTGAAGGGCGAGGCAGATGCCAGGGACTGGTCGTTCCTCGATGCCATCGTAAAGGGTGTCTACACCGTACCAGGCGACGGCACGGTCGATTATCTTTCGGTGTTCGGTGCGCTCAAGGGATATTCCGGATGGGTGGTGCTTGAAGCCGAGCAGGACCCCACCATAGCACCTCCGGAAAAATATGTGCCGATGGGTGTCCACAACATGAAGCTCTTCCTCAAGGAAGCCGGGCTGCAATAGGAGCGCACAATGGCAAAGCTCAAAGTCAGGCCAAGGACTGGTGAGGGCCAGGTCATCAATGTCACGCCGCAATCGGCGGGCTGGACTTATGTTGGCTTCGATGTGTGGAAGCTCAAGGCCGGTGCGGTTGCCAAAGGCGGCGAAGCATCCCGTGAAGTCTGCCTGGTGTTTGTGTCAGGCAAGGGAAAGGTCGTTGCGGGTGGCAAGGAGATGGGGGAAGTCGGCGAGCGCATGTCTCCCTTCGAGGGCAAGCCATGGTCGGTCTATGTGCCGGCCGGTGCCTCCTGGTCGGTCACGGCCACGACGCCGGTCGAGCTTGCTGTGTGCACAGCGCCCGGCTCCGGCACACTCTCGGCGCGCGTGATCGCGCCCGAAACGCTTGGACAGGAAATCCGCGGCAAGGGCAGCAACGTGCGCCATGTCACCAATATCCTTCCCGAAGGCGAACCGGCGGAAAGCCTGCTGGTAGTCGAGGTCATCACGCCGTCAGGCAATACGTCATCCTATCCCTCGCACAAGCACGACACCGATAATCTCCCCAGGGAGTCGCTGCTGGAAGAGACCTACTACCACCATCTCAAACCGGCGCAGGGCTTTGCCTTCCAGCGCGTCTATACCGATGACAGGTCGCTCGACGAGGCCATCACGGTGGAAGACGGCGACGTCACGCTGGTGCCAAAGGGCTATCATCCCTGTTCGACCATTCACGGCTATGATCTTTACTATCTCAACGTGATGGCAGGCCCGAAGCGGACGTGGAAGTTCCACAATGATCCGAACCACGAATGGCTCATCACCAAGTGAAGCTGTTCACCAAGTGAAGCTGTCGGCAATGAAGTCGGGGATTGGATCGAAATGATCGAGGCCCGCTGAAATCCCGGTTCTGACCAGCAGGACCTGAAGGCCGGCATTCTGTCCGCCCGCTACATCATGCTCGGCGCTGTCACCGATGCAGAGTACGCGCCGCGGATTGCCGATTACCTGAAGCGCGTGCTCGTAGATGGCGGCATAGGGCTTGCCGATCCATATGACCTTGCCGCCCAACTCCTCATAGAGGCTGGCGATGGCCCCAGGGGCGGGCTGAAGTCCCCTGGGCGTCAGCATCAGCTTGTCAGGATTGCAGCAGATCGCCGGCAGGCTGATGCCACTCAACAGGTGGTGATACTCGTCCATCGAGGTTGCCGGGGCATCGGAGCCGAGGAACAGGATCACCTCCGCATCGCGCGGATCGCTCACCAGCGGAATGCCGTCGAAGCCGTAGTCATCGCCCTTCCTTCCAATGATATAGGCGGGCTTCCTGGGCAGCGATCGATATGCCACTTCGCCCGAACTTACGGCATCGACGAACCATTCACGGCGAAGGCCCATGCGCACAAGACGGTCGCGATTGGCTGCGGCGCGCTTGCCGGAATTGGTCATCACGGCCACAGGAATGGCGGCTTCGTGCAGCTCCCGCATGACCTCCGCTGTGCCGGGATAGAGTTTTTCGCCGTCATGGATCACGCCGAACTGGTCGATGAGCATGCCATCGAATTTTTGGGCGATCTGGGAGAGCCCTCTAATTTTCATGGCCTAGTCCGCGCCAGGCCAGCCGGGCTGTGCCGGCAGCAGCATGATCACTTGCAGCCTCGCGGGCCGGCACCCCCAGTGCCTTCAGGCGAATAGCCGTCCAGGCCGCATTTGCGGCTCCGCCGCCAACACTCCGCACCGTTTGCAACGGTGAAGCGCCAAGCTCGGCGAGGCGCCGATAGCCCAGCGCCTCGATGGCGGCGATCCCTTCCAGCATGGCATGGAAGAACTCCCGCTCGTCGTCCGGGCGCGGGGTGAGGCGTGGTGCAAAGGCTGGATCGTTGATGGGGAAGCGCTCGCCCGGCTTGATCAGGGGATAATAGTCGAGACCGGTTTGATGGGATGGATCGATCAGCGGCGTTAGCCTGGCGATCTGTTCCCGGGTGAAATAATGCCCGAGCACGGCGCCACCGGTATTGGAGGCACCGCCCGCCAGCCATTGGTCGCCGATCCGGTGACTGTAGATGCCATAGCCGGGCGCAAACACCGGCCGGTCCGACAAGAGTTTCAGGGTCAGCGTTGAGCCGAGCGAGGTCACGCCGTCACCGGGATCCGCAGCCCCGCTGGCAAGGAACGCGGCGCAGCCATCGGTCGTTCCAGCGACAATCCTGACATCGCCGAGCAAGCCAAACTCGCTGGCGATCCCGCTATCGATGATACCGATGACAATTCCAGCGGCGACAACATCGGGCAGCAGTTCGGTGCGCAAGCCGGTGCGGGCAATCCATGACGGCCAGGTGCGGCTTACCGGATCATAGCCGGTCTTCAGCGCGTTGTTCTCATCGGTCACGTCAAAGCGGCGGCAGAAGCGCCCTGCCAGCCAGTCGGCCTGATGCAGGATGCGAGCGGGCTTCAGCCGGTCCTGCATGGCGAGTGCCCGGGCCAGCGGCGATGTTCCGCCCAGTGCTGCAGTTTCACGCGATGCGACGGCGGCAATGCGGTCAACTTCGCTGCGCTCTGCCAGATCATTGTACATGGACGCCATATCGAGCGGTGCTCCTTCCGCATCGACAGGAACGATGGTGCCTGAAGTGCCATCGAAAGCGATGGCGCGGATGGTGTGCCCCTTGATGTCGAGCGAGGCAAAGGCAGCTTTAAGGGCTTCCCACCAAATTTGCGGGTCCTGCAGGCTGCGGCCGGTGTTCTGGATCGGTGCCATGATCGGGGCCATGGCCATCGCCAGCATCGTTCCGTCACGCGCTGCAGCGGCAATGCGAACGCCCGAGGTTCCGACATCGATGCCAAGAGCAGCTTCGGTCATGGCTTTTTCCGATCCAGTTCAAGAATGCCCGATGCGGTGCTTTCGTCGGTTACAAGCACATCGACCATGCCGCCATGAAGCGCGCCGTGGATGGGGGCAATCTTGTTGAGGCCGCCGGAGGCCAGGATCACGCAAGGAATGGACTTGAGCTTCTCAGGCGCCAACGCCATGGCGCGCGAGTTCAGCGGATGATCGACGATGCGTCCATAGGCATCAATCCAGTGCACGCAGATATCACCGACAGCACCTGCTTGGCGCAAGCTCTCGACGTCAGCCGAGCCAATGAGGCCGACCCGCACCATGGTGCTGGCAAGCGACAATTCGCCTACCGAGAGAAAGGCCAGATCAACTTTCTCGCCACGCTCGATAACCTCTTTCAAGGTCGATTGATTCATCAGCACCGCCTTGGTTGATTCGGAATCTGTCATGGCCGGAGCGGCAATCAGATAACATTGGGCATCGAGAAGATCGGCGAGGTGCGAGGCCGATTCATGCGGGTTCATCGCCGAGCTCCGTGTCAATCCGCCGAGCAGCGACACCACCGACAGGCGGCTCATCTGCATGCGGGGGACCGACTGAAGCGACAACCGCAATGTGCGGCCCCAGCCCACGCCCACCGACATGCCGTCCCTTAGGCGCGATGCAAGTGCATTGCCAGCAGCCGTGGCGATGACATGGGGAACGAGGGATTGATCAGGCGGTGTCGGCACCACGATCGTCTCGGTCAGGTGAAAACGATCCTTGAGGCGCTCCTCCAGCTCGACGCAACCCGACAAGCGGCCAGAGATTCGGATCTGCACCAGCCCGAGCTTGCGGGCCTGGGCCAGCAGGCGGTTGACGCGGATGCGGCTAAGGCCAAGATTGCGCCCGATATCGGCCTGCGTCAGTCCCGCCACGAAGTAAAGCCAGGCCGCCCTGGTGGCGAGCTGCTCGTCGCGGTCAATGACGAAGGACTGGGCTAGGCCTGCCGCATCACGCTCGGCGAATTCCGCTTCATGATCCGGGGTTGTGAGCCTTGTCATCTCATCCTGCTCAGGCGTAGCGATGCAGGCCGCTCCACGGGATGGAGAGCGGTTTGTTGTTAGTCAGCGCGTCGAGAAGAGCCCGGGTCAATGGCAGTTGCTGCCGGTCGAGCTGGCCCGCCGTCATCATGACTTCGAGTGTCTCTGCAACGGCGAGGCCGAGGTCCGCGCCTTCGATGGTGTCGCCCTTCATCGGGCCATCCTTCACCTGCGCATAGGTGAGGCCGCGGCCGAGATTGTTTCCCAGCCTTGAATTGCGCCCGGCCTGGCAGGTGACATACAGATCGCCAGCACCCGGCATGCCCCAGACGCTGGAATCGCTTCCGCCAATCGCCCTGGTCAGCAGCATCAGTTCGGCGATGGCCTGATCGAAGATGATGGCGGCGGCATTGTGATTGAAGGCGCGGTTGTCGACGGGCGCCATGCTTTCAAGATGACCGGCTGCCCAACCCACCGCGATAGCAAAGAAGTTCTTGAAAGCGGCACAGACTTCAACACCTGCCATGTCGACCGAAGCACGCGGATGATAGTAATCGTTTTCCAGCATGGCGCAGAGTGAACGGGCGAAATCAGGATCATGCGAGGTGATCACGGTTCCGGTGTGGCGCCTGACGGCAAGCTCGCCGGCGATGCAGGGACCGCCGATGGCTGCAATCGGCAGATCGAAGCCGGTGCGCGCTTTCACTTCGGCATGGACGAAATCGGGGAGGACGGCCAGAGCGGTTCCCAATGGGCGCATACCCTTGGTGATCATCACGACCGGAACGGCACGGCCGAGCGTTTCACAAAGCATGTCGATGGCCCAGCCGACACCCGCCGAACTTATGCCAAGAATGATCAGGTCCGTGTTGCCGCCCAAAGCCTTTGCAAACTCGTCATGGCGATAAGCGGCAACGCCCTTTGGCAATTCGACATTGAGCCTGGGATGGCGGCCGTCGCTGCGGATGCTGTCGATGATCGCAACATCAAGATGAGTTCCGACCAGCCGCACATCGTGGCCGCGATCGCAGGCAGGCAGGCACATGGCTGAACCCATGACGCCGGCGCCCAGGATGGCGACAGCGCTCATATGAGCGCCTTTCCGCTGTCCGCATCGAAAAGGTGAACCTTGTCGAGGCGCGGCGTCAATTCCAGCGTGTCACCGCGGGAAACATTGAGGCGCTCCTGGGTAATGGCGCAAATCTCCTGGCCGCCAAGGTCGAGATAGACGTGGGTTTCAGGGCCGGTCGGCTCGGTGACGTTGACCTTGGCCTTGAGGCCCTTGGCGAAATTGAAATGTTCGGGCCGCACCCCATAGACGGCCTTCTGGCCATCGGCCGCACCATGTTTCTTGGGCAATGGAAGATCGATGCCGGAGGGCAGCCTGAACAGCGATTTTGCAACAGTGCCGCGCATCAGGTTCATTGACGGCGAGCCGATGAATTCGGCGACGAAGAGATTGGAGGGACGGTCATAGACCTCAAGAGGCGAACCAACCTGTTCGATATAGCCATCGCGCAGGATGACGATTTCATCCGCCATGGTCATGGCCTCGATCTGGTCGTGGGTGACATAGACCGTGGTGGTCTTGAGGCGCTCGTGCAGTTCCTTGATCTCGGTGCGCATCTGGACACGGAGCTTGGCATCGAGGTTGGAGAGAGGCTCGTCGAAAAGAAACACCGCAGGATCGCGGACAATGGCGCGGCCCATGGCAACGCGCTGACGCTGGCCGCCGGAGAGTTCGCGGGGAAAACGCTTGAGGTAGGGTTCGAGATTGAGAATCTTGGCGGCCCAGCCCACCTTCTCGTCGATCTCGGATTGCGGGCGCTTGGCGAGCACCAGCGAGAAGCTCATGTTGTCCTTGACGCTCATGTGGGCGTAGAGCGCGTAATTTTGGAACACCATGGCGATGTTGCGGTCTTTAGGATGAACATCGTTGACACGCTTTCCGGCAATCATGACCTCGCCAGAGGTCACGCCCTCAAGCCCCGCAATCATGCGCAGCAACGTGGACTTGCCGCAGCCCGAGGGACCGAGCAGCACGACGAAGGAACCGTCCTTGATTTCAAGATCGATGCCGTGGACGACCTCGACCTCTCCATATTTCTTTCTGACGTTCTTGATGGTGACCGATGCCATGGGGCGTATCCGTTCTACTGAGGGTCGCGGCTGAGGAATTCGTCGAGGAGCCCTGCGTCGTCGGCGAGGTCGAGGAAGGACCAGCGGTTGCGCACATCGCGGGCGTGTTTCATGGCATCGCTCCAGATCCGGCGCGGCAGGCCGAGCTCGGAAGCAGTGGTCGGGCCCCCGGCGGCGCGCAAGGTGGCCTCCATATCGGCGGGCGG
>JANMMJ010000165.1:0-20391 GCA_031373255.1 Hyphomicrobiales bacterium | reverse complement strand
CTGCCGACGATTGCCGCCATGGCCTTCAAGTATCACATCGGCCAGCCCTTCGTTTATCCGAAGAACGATCTGTCCTATGCCGCAAATTTTCTGCGCATGTGCTTTGCCGTTCCCTGCGAGGAGTATCAGGTGAACCCGGTTCTGGCGCGCGCCATGGACCGCATCTTCATCCTCCACGCCGACCATGAGCAGAATGCCTCGACCTCGACTGTACGGCTCGCTGGCTCCTCGGGCGCCAATCCGTTTGCCTGTATTGCTGCCGGCATCGCCTGCCTATGGGGCCCAGCCCATGGTGGCGCCAACGAGGCGGCCCTGCAAATGCTCAGCGAGATCGGCTCCGCTGACAATGTGCCCGGCTTCATCGCCAAGGTGAAGGACAAGACGTCCAACATCCGGCTGATGGGCTTCGGACATCGCGTCTATAAAAACTACGATCCGCGCGCCAAGATCATGCAGAAAACCGCGCATGAAGTCCTGGCGGAACTGGGTATCAAGGACGACCCGCTGCTCGATGTGGCCCGTGAACTTGAGAAGGCGGCACTCGCGGATGACTACTTTGTCGAACGCAAGCTCTATCCCAATGTCGATTTCTATTCTGGCATCATCCTGCGCGCCCTTGGCTTCCCGACATCGATGTTCACCGTGCTGTTCGCATTGGCACGCACCGTGGGGTGGATTTCGCAATGGAAGGAAATGATCGAGGACCCCGGCCAGAAGATCGGCCGTCCGCGCCAGCTTTACACCGGAGCGCCAAAGCGCGACTATGTCCTGATGAGCAAACGCACCAGATGATGCCGTGACTTGCGGGGCGGTTCAGACGCCCCGCTTGTTCATCAGCATTGCGCCGATCTCGGCTTCGGCAACCTTCTTGCCATCGACGTGCGCTTCCGCCCAGTACTTCCATACCGGCGGGCGCTTGTTCTGCAGCTTGACCTTGAAGTGCACGGTGTCGCCCGGCGTGACCGGCTTGCGAAAGCGGCATTTGTCGATCGACATGAAGAACACAAGCTTGCCTTCGTCTCCGGCGCCAAGCTTGGACAGAACCACCGCACCGGCCGTCTGCGCCATGCCCTCGACGAGCAAGACACCCGGAAACACCGGCGCTCCCGGAAAATGCCCCTGGAAGAACGGCTCGTTCATCGTGACATTCTTGATCCCGGTGCCCGACTCGTCGCCATCGAGATCGGCCAGCCGGTCAATCAGTAGAAACGGATAGCGATGCGGCAGCAGTTGGAGGATGCGCGTGATGTCAGCGCTGCCGAGAACTTTGCCGTCATCTGCCATGAAACTAGAACCGCGTGCCCACCGAGAAACGGAACCATTCGGTTTCGTCGTAATCCGACTTGAGGATCGGATAGGCCACGTCGAAGCGCAGCGGACCGAACGGAGATTGCCAGATGACGCCAGCGCCGATCGAAGCACGCAGTTCCGCCGTATCGAACACTGTGCAGCGCTTGGTGCCGGGACATCCAGCAGCCCCGGCTGCAATCGATTTCTCCGGCGCATTGAACACAGTACCGAAATCCGAGAACACCGCACCTTCAAGGCCAAACTCCTCAGGCAGGCCAACCGGGAACGTAACCTCCACCGTGCCAAGCGCATAAGTCTGGCCACCGATCGAGTCGACGTCGCCGCTGGCGCCGTTGAGCATGCGTGGACCAACGCCGGAGCGCGCAAAGCCGCGGAACGTTTCGGATCCCTTGAAGAAGCGGTCCTGGATCGGAACTTCCTTATTGTTCCAGCCTTCCATGTGGCCGATATTGCCTTCGAGCTTGAGGATGATGCCGTCATCGATCAGCGGATGGAAATACCACGCCGAGGCCTCGCCGCTCACGTAGTAGACGTCGCCGCCAATGCCGGCGAGATCGCTCGAAAGC
Source organism: Hyphomicrobiales bacterium (assembly GCA_031373255.1). Lineage (GTDB taxonomy): Bacteria > Pseudomonadota > Alphaproteobacteria > Rhizobiales > Aestuariivirgaceae > JANMMJ01. Next base: position 18,514 of record JANMMJ010000165.1, on the reverse strand, counting down.
TGGGCCCGGAAGCCCTTGGTCGGTTTGAGCGGATTGTCGAGGTCGTCGTAAACATAGGTCGTTCCGACCATCGACTTGTAGGAAATGCCTTCCGAGTCGCGGATGGCAAGCGAGGCATCCGAGTCGATGTCATAGATGTTGCGCCGGGCGAACGAATATTTGAAATTGAGGCTTTGCCATTCGTCCAGCCGGAAGCCGGTCCGCAGCGCGCCGCCCGCCTGGGTGCTCGTATAGGACGAAATATCCTGGTTGTCGGAACGCGTGGCAAAGAGATCAACGCCCGCCGATAGCGGCATGCCGAGGAAATAGGGCTCGGTGAAGCTGAAATCGACCTGCTGCCGCTTGAACGACAGCTGCGTGTCGAGTTTCACATTCTGGCCCTTGCCCATCAGGTTGCGCTCGGCAACGCTGACCCCGCCGACAATGGTCTCGACCGTTGAATAACCGATCGAGAAATTGATCGAACCGGTCGACTTTTCAACCAGATCGACATAGATCACGACCTTGTCTGGAGCGCTTCCCGCCTCTTCGCGGAAATCGATCTTTTCGAAGAAATCAAGCGCCGTCAGGCGCCTGCGGGCGCGGTCGATCAGGACGCGATTGTATGCATCTCCTTCATAGAGTTGCAGTTCGCGGCGGATGACTTCATCGCGCGTCCGCGTGTTGCCGACGATATCGATCCGCTCCACATAGGTGCGCGGCCCTTCTTGGATGTTGTAGACGATGTTGAGGACACGGTTAGCCGGATCGCGCTGTAGATCTGGCTCGACCTTGGCAAAGGCATAGCCGCTTTTCCCGGCTTCGATGGTGATGTTCTCGATCGACTTGTCGACTTTGCTTGCGTCATAGTCTTCGCCAGGATTGGTGCGTACCGCCTTCTGCAGGCTCGCTTCATCAAGTGGCGTTTGTCCGCGGTTCACCGACACATCGCCGATGCGATACAAGGGTCCTTCCTCGACCGTGAATGTCAGGACGTAGTTCTTGCCGTCTGGCTGCAACAGTGCATCTGCCGAAATAACCTTGAAGTCGGCAAAGCCGTTCTTGGCATAATGGCGGCGCAATAATTCCTTGTCGTACTCGAGCCGGTCCGCATCGTACTTGTCTGCCTTGGAGAAGAATTTCCACCAGGCATACTGGGCCGAAGAAATGACCGAACGCAGGTCGCCGTCGCTGAACGCCTCATTGCCTTCGAACCTGATTTCGTCAATCCGCGTCTCGGTTCCCTCGTTGATCTGAAAGGTAAGATCGATGCGGTTCTGCGGTAGCTGCGCCAGCTGCGGCTGAATGTTGACCGATTGATAGCCGGCCCGGCGATACACTGCGGAGATGCGCTCGATATCGCTTTGCACCTTGGCCGGCGTATAGACCATGCGCTCACGCAGTTCGGTTTCCTTGGCCAGGTCGTCAGAGTCGATCTCTTCGTTGCCGCTGAACTTCACGCTGTTGATCATCGGGTTTTCAACGACCTTAACCACCAGCGTGGAGCCGCGGGCGAACATCTGAACGTCTGAGAAGAGCCCTGTCTGGAACAGGGCCTTCACCGATTCATCGATCCTTTCGGCGTCAAATGTATCGCCGCGATTGATCTGCAAATAGGAAAGGACGGTTTCTGTTTCGACGCGCTGGACACCCTCGACCACGATCTGGCCGACCGTTTGTGCATGCGCTGCCGGCGCAATTGGAGCAATAGCCGGCCCGGCAAACGAGAACGCCAACACCCAAAAACAAACAATGACAAACCGGTTAAGCATAAACCCCTCTAGTCCCCCGTGCCCGCTTCCCCGCGTTGCCGAGGATTTGAATTGGACCCCTTTTACGACGTTTCGCCGTGAATTCAAACCGATGATTTAGGCTTTGTTTTCAATAGCCTAACCAGCCATCCACGGCTTGATGAACCACCTCACTACGTCATTCCAGGTCCCCAAAAGCATCAACCCCAGCACAAACACGAATCCGATCTTGAATCCCCACTCTTGCGCATTCGGTCCGAGCGGTTTCCCACGCGCCGCTTCGATCGCGTAATAGACCAGATGTCCACCATCCAGCATTGGAACAGGAAATAGGTTAATTAATCCGATACTTACCGACAGGAAGCCAACGATCATGAGGAAACTCATGAGTCCAAGTGACGCAGCGTCACCAGCAGCTTTGGCAATCGACACCACGCCGCCGAGCTGGTCGGTGTTTTCCCGCCCGGTGAACATCTTGCCGATATAACGAAGTGTCGTATCGATGATCGACCACGTCTGCTTGACGCCCTTCATGAAGGCTTCGCCAGGAGGCTTCTTCTCAATCACAAGTTGACCATTTGGGTCCTGCCGGATGCCCAAAAGACCAAAGCGCAGCGCATTGCCGAACTGATCGACTTCCTCTCGCGACTTCGGCACCGCCTGTACTGTTTGTTCCGTACCGCCGCGGTCAAAGACAATCGTGACGGTATCGCCGGCCCGGGTGCGGATGATTTCCTGGATATCGATAAAGCTGGTGATTTCGCTGCCATTGATCGACTTGATGAGGTCCCCCGGCTTCAACCCGGCTTCTGCCGCGGCACTGTCGGCCAGCACTTCGAAAACCCGGGGCTCGTTGGCGGGAACCCCGACAAACATGAACGCCAGCGAGTAAATCACGATAGCGAGGATGAAATTGGCGATCGGTCCGGCCGCAACCACCAGGGCCCGTTTCCACACCGGCTTGCCATGAAACTCATCGAATGAAATAGGCGTGGTCCCATCCCGCCGTTCCGGCATGCTCGCGGCGTTGGCATCACCGGCGAATCGCACGAACCCGCCGAGCGGAATCCAGCCGATCTTCCAGTGCGTGCCATGACGGTCATCGAAACCGATGATTTCCTTGCCGAACCCGATTGAAAACGTTTCGATTCGAATGCCGCACAGGCGCGCGACCTTGAAATGTCCATACTCGTGCACGAACACGATGATCGTCAGTGCAATGATAAATGGTACCGCGTAGCCCAGCAGGCTGAGGATCGGCAAATGAATGAGGGAGAGAAATTCCATTAATGTGTTCCCGGGCTATCTTTCATCTGTGGCTTTTGCTGACCTGAATTGCCCGCAGTCTGCCGCTGTTCCTGCACATCGCAAGACACTTGCCATTTGCCCTATTTCGTTGACGATCCATTAACCACAAAACCGGGTCATTGCGACATTATTTCGGCAGATTATGGTTACCATTCCAGTATTCCGCGGCCTGTGGCTTCTGCGCCTTCCCTGATGACACCGATGAGCGATGCGGCAATGGCGACGGCGACAAGACCGTCGACCCGGTCGATGACCCCGCCGTGCCCTGGAATCAGGTTGCCTGTATCTTTCACGCCGTAGTGCCTCTTCAATGCGGATTTGAAAAGGTCCCCGCCCTGTTCCACCGTGGCCAGAAGTGCCGCAAGGACCATGAGCATGACAGGTGAATGCAGTCCGGTCAGCACGGCGAAGGCGAATGACGCAATACCTGCCCCGGCCATGGCCCCTCCGAAACCTGCCCATGTCTTGTTGGGCGAGATGACCGGCGCAAGCTTTGGCCCGCCAATGATGCGCCCTGCAAAATAAGCGAGCGTGTCGGCCGCCCACACGATGACGAGGACCCAGACGACGGCGAAAACGCCGTAATCCGGATCGGTACGCAGCAGCACCAGCGCCAGCACCGAGAATCCCACATAGGGCACACCCGCCAGCGTCCAGATGATTCGCCCCCCACCCTGAAACTTGATCAATAAGATGGAGGCGGCGGCAAGCAGCACGATGCCGATGATTGCCCCTGGAAGTCCAATCTCGAGCGGCAGAAATGCGGCGCACATTCCCGCAGCGGCATGAAATGCGAACTGTGCCGAACTGCTGCGATGCGCCAGAACGGTCCATTCATACGCCATCAGGACGCCAATCAGTGCGGCAAACAGCCTGAACCAAACGCCGCCAAGCCACACGTCGAGAAGAACCGCTGGAATGAGCACAGCAGCGGAAAGGGCGCGGACCCCGAGATCGCCCCATTTGCCCGGCACGCCCGAGGGTCCGATCAAGCGATCTGAACCTTCAGGCCACCGTAGCGCCGGTCGCGAGTCTGGAACTCGGCGATCGCGCGTTCGAGCACGTCCCTCGAGAAATCCGGCCAAAGCTCGGCGGTGAAAACAAACTCCGTATAGGCGCACTGCCAGAGAAGGTAGTTGGAAATCCTGTGTTCGCCACTGGTGCGGATCAGCAAGTCTGGATCGGGGATGTCGGCGGTATCGAGATAGGAACTGAGCACTGCCGGAGTGATGGCCTTCGGATCGACCACGCCGGCCTTTGCGGCCTCGGAGATTTTCTGGACCGCCCTCACAATCTCCTGCCGGCTTCCATAGTTGAACGCCACGATCAGTGTCAGCTTGGTGTTGTCCGCTGTGAGTTTCTCGGAATCGGCAAGCAGTGCCACGAGGTCCGGCTCCAGTCCTTCGCGCTCGCCGATGATCTTGATCCGCACACCCGAAGCATGGAGTTCTGCCACGTCCTGGCGGATGAACCGGCGCAACAGGTCAAGCAGGAAAGACACTTCCGCGAAGGGGCGCGACCAGTTTTCCGAACTGAAGCTGTAAACGGTAAGATACTCGATGCCGATGTCGGCGGCTGCGCGAACGGCACGGCGGAGCGCGTCAACCCCGGCCTTGTGTCCGGCCGTCCTTGGCAGGCCTCGCGCCGCGGCCCAGCGGCCATTGCCATCCATGATGATGGCAACATGCTTTGGCGGCGCTGCGGCGTCACTTGTCATGAAGAAGTCCCCGGCCTTGCCTAAACCTGCATGATTTCTGCTTCTTTGGCCTTGAGGGTGCCATCGATTTCCTTGATGATGTCGTCCGTCATCTTCTGCACGTCATCGGCCTTTTTCTTGTGCTCGTCCTCGCTCATGGCGTGCGCTTTTTCGAGCCCCTTGAGATGTTCCATCCCGTCGCGCCGGACGTTGCGAACAGCGATGCGGGCCTTCTCGGCATACTGGTGCGCAACCTTCACAAGTTCTTTGCGCCGGTCCTGCGTGAGTTCCGGCATCCGGAGCCGGATGACCTGGCCTTCGGTCTGCGGATTGAGGCCAAGGTTGGATGCACGGATGGCCTTTTCGGTGGCGATGACCAGGCCGCGGTCCCATACGTTGATTTGCAGCATGCGGGCTTCCGGAACCGTGACCGAGGCTACCTGGTTAAGCGGCATGCTGGCGCCATAGGCATCGACATGAATGGGCTCGAGCAGCGTTGCCGAAGCCCTGCCAGTGCGCAACCCGCCAAAATCGTGCCTGAGCGCCTCCACCGCGCCGTGCATGCGGCGATTGAGGTCCTTTGCGTCGAAGGGGGCCGGTTGTGCCATCGCAGTCAGTCCTTGGTAACGATCGTAAAGCGCCCGCCACCCTGAATGGTCTGGAATATGGCGCCAGGCGACTTGATTGAAAATACAACTACCGGAATCCCGTTATCTCGTGCAAGGGCGATAGCCGCCGGATCCATGATCCTAAGGTCTCTCGCCAAAATTTCGGTAAACGTCACCCTGTCGAACCGCTTGGCCGTTGGGACTTTTTTCGGATCGGCATCATAGACACCGTCAACGCTGGTTCCCTTCAGCAGGGCGTCGCAGCCCATTTCCGCGGCACGGAGCGCCGCCCCGGTATCGGTGGTGAAGAATGGCAGCCCGGTGCCCGCCGCACAGATCACCACGCGGCCATTCTCAAGATGATGCACTGCCTTGGCGCGGGAATAGGTTTCGCACACGGTCGGCATGGCGATGGCCGACAAGACCCTGGCGTCGACACCCTTGGATTCGAGCACCGCCTGCATCGCCAGCGCATTCATCACCGTTGCCATGATGCCCATGTGATCGGCCGAAACGCGGTCCATGCCTTTTGCAGCGCCCGCTATGCCGCGGAAAATGTTGCCGCCGCCGATTACCAGCGCCATCTGAGCTCCGGCATCGGCGCAGTCCTTGACCTCGTCCGCGACCCGGCCGACCGTCTCCAGTTCAATGCCGTAAGGCTGCGTGCCCATCAGCGCCTCGCCTGAAACCTTGAGGAGGACGCGCTTGAAAGCCAGCTTGCTCATGATCACCCCGGAATGAAAGAAGGCCCCAAAACGGGGCCTTCATAAAGCTTTAAAATCGATTCGTCTCAACCGCCGGCAGCGGCTTTTGCAACTTCTGCAGCAAAGTCGTCCTCGATCTTTTCGATGCCTTCGCCAAGCTGCATGCGCACGAAGCCTGCGAGCTTGATGGGTGCGCCGGCCTTCTGCCCGGCTTCACCGATGGCCTGCGTCACGGTCCTGGCGCCGTCATGCACATAGGCTTGCTCGAGAAGGCAGTTTTCCTTTGCGTAGGACTTGAGGCCGGATGCCACGATCTTTTCCATCACATTGGCGGGCTTGCCGGAATTCTTCTCTTCGAGAATAGCCCTTTCACGAGCCAGCGTCTCTGCCGGAACCCCGGCAAGGTCCATGGCAACTGGATTTGTGGCGGCGATGTGCATCGCCAGCATGCGTCCGAACCCAGCAAGCTCATCGCTTTTCCCAGCCGACTCAAGTGCCACAATCACACCGATCTTGCCCATGCCGGGTGCAGCCTGGTTATGCACATACGAGCCAATGGCGCCCTGCCCGACCGAGAGCGTCGCCGAGCGGCGCACCGTCATGTTTTCACCGATCGAGGCAACCATTTCGGCGACATAAGCGGCAACGGCGTGCTGCGAGCCCGGGTATTTCGCCGTCTTCAATCTCTCCAGATTGCCGTCGACCGTGATTGCGAGTTTGGCAATTTCGCCGACCAAGGCCTGGAACTTCTCGTTCCGGGCCACGAAGTCGGTTTCCGAATTGACTTCGACAACAGCTCCCTTGGTGCCGTTGACGGCAATGCCGACAAGGCCCTCGGCGGCAACGCGGGTCGACTTCTTGGCAGCCTTTGCCAGGCCCTTGCTGCGCAGCCAGTCAACGGCAGCTTCCATGTCGCCGTTTGTGGCGGCAAGCGCGGCCTTGCAGTCCATCATGCCCACGCCAGTTTTCTCGCGCAGGTCCTTGACCATTGCGGCGGTAATATCAGCCATAGCGATGTCTCCAATAGATCAGGCGTTAGCGGCTTCCGGCAGCTCTTCGGCAAGCGGACTTTCCTGCTCGCCAATGTCCTGCCCCGAACCCGACTGCGCCTGTGAAATACCCTCGATGCAGGCGCGCGAAATCAGATCGCAGTAGAGCGCAATGGCCCTGCCCGCGTCGTCATTGCCCGGAATCGGATGGGTGATGCCGGCCGGATCGCAATTGGTGTCGAGGACTGCCACCACCGGAATTCCAAGACGGTTGGCTTCCTTGATCGCCAGCTGTTCCTTGTTGGTATCGATGACAAAGATGATGTCGGGAACGCCGCCCATGTCCTTGATGCCGCCGAGCGCCTGCTCAAGCTTGGTCCTTTCACGGGTAAGCTGCAGGATTTCGCGCTTGGTGAGGCCCGAATGTTCCTTGCCCAGAATATCATCCAGTTGGCGCAAGCGCTTGATCGAGTTGGAGATTGTCTTCCAGTTCGTCAGCGTGCCGCCAAGCCAGCGGGAATTGATGTAGTATTGTGCCGAGCGCTTCGCCGCGTCGGCGATGGGTTCCGACGCAGCCCGCTTGGTGCCGACGAACAGCACGCGGCCGCCCTGTGCCACCGCATCGCGCACCGCAACGAGTGCCGTATGCAGCAGCGGCACCGACTGGGCAAGATCGATGATGTGAATGCCATTGCGCGACCCGTAGATGAAATGACGCATCTTGGGGTTCCAGCGATGGGTCTGGTGTCCGAAGTGAACGCCCGCTTCAAGCAGCTGACGCATGGAGAAATCTGGCAATGACATGCCTTTTGGTCCTTTTCCGGTTGATCCGCCGCGAATGATGTGACCGGTTTCCCGGCACCGGAGGGAGGAACCGCTATGAGGGGAGCTTTCGATCCCGTGCGATCCATCCCGCATCCGCGTGTGAGGTTTGAATGGGCGGCTTATATGCCGCGGCGCAACAAACATCAACCCCCATGTCACGGGATTAGAGTTGCATCAAAAGGCAGAAGGCTCGGCTCCTGTAACGGGCTTCTGAACGTAGCGGGTGTAGAGCCAGCCAATGCCGACAAGGCAAAGGCCGAGGCCAATGAAGCTGGCGATCCGGTAAAGCCCGCCGATCCCCGACAGGTCGATCAGGAAGACCTTGAGCACCACCGCGATCATGACCACCAGGCCCGCCATGCGGATATATTTGCGGTCAAACCTGATCCCGGCCACAAACAGCGCCAGCGCCGAGACCAGCCAGACGGCCGAATAGGCATAGTTCTCGGCATCGCTTTGTGCCCAGAGGAGCATCTCCGGCCCCTGGAAGAAGCGTGTGGTTTGCAGGGTGAGATAGGCCAGCGCCATTACAAGTGAAAGCACGCCCGCCAACGGCCGCAGCGGTGTCCAATTAAGCACCGCGAGCTTGCGGGTAATGAGCAGCCCCAGGATCGCAGGCACGAGATAGGCGAGTAACAGCGCGTTGATCATCAGCCCTCCAGCCAATGCTTGGCCGCTCAAAACTGGATTGAGCAAGACGAGATTGCCAGCGACGGCAAGCAGCGTTGCAGCAGCAATCAGCAGGCGCGCACCCCACAGCGAGATGACACTGGAAAACACCGCCTGCCGGTGCATAAGGCCATAACCTGCTCCCAGCCATGCAGCGACATGGGCCGCTGACTCCAGCAGCCCCGGTTCATTGCCACTCACGTTGCCGGCGATGATCACCCGCAATTCGAGCGACACCAGCGCAATGGCGAGACCCAACGCAGTTCCCTCAAGTGCCATCACAGCCTTGGGAAAACCGCTACGGCCGAACAAGCGCGAGGCAAACCAGAAGGCCAGAACGGGAAGTCCGTATCCATATAGCGGCCAATGGTTGCCAAGCGGCAGGCTGGCATCGCCGAACCATAGGTCGTGGGCGACGAACAGGCGGAGTGCCGCCAGTCCGGCAACGACCGCGGCAATGGGCCCAAGCAAAGCGATACAAATGCGCGTCGAGGCGACCGCAAGAAGCGGCGCCAGCGCCGCAAGTGCGATGCTGAGCCAGACCCGATCGAATGCCTCCTGCAGGCCGAAGACCGCCGCACAGGTGGCGGCGATTGCAAAGAACCCAAGTGAACGGTTGATTGCCAGCTCGTCAACCCGCGACCGCAACGACCAGATCGCGCCACAGAACACAAGGGCCAACACCGCTGCCGCCGAGATCCACTGGTTTGACGAGAGAACGCCATAACCCCGCGCCGCTGCAAGAAAGCCATAAGCGACCGCGACACCCGCGGCGAGCCCGGCCCATCCGGCAGGCTGATCCTTGAGTCGTGTTCCGGCATAGCCAGCCGCGACGAAGGTGACGCCAAAGGCCAGCAGCCATCCGAGGAATTGTCTGGCTCCCGGCCCAAGAAGCAGGACCGCTTCGCCCCATTCGTCATAGGCGACTTGCGTGAAATTTCCTTCGAACCACGCCCCTACTGTCAGAAACACCAGGGCTGCCATGATCCAGGTGAGCGCATTGAGACCCTCCTTGAACCAGGCGGCGGCGATGACGCCAGCGGCCCCGGCGAGCAGCAAGAGCAGCGCGATAAAGCCGTGATCTGCGGCAAAGACATTGGCACAAAGGACAAGAGCACCGGCCAATACGCCAGCGACGCCGATCCACAGCGGCGGAGCGATGCTTTTCAGATCATTCAGCGTTCCACTGCCCGGCAGCAGGATAGCCCGGCCCGAAATGCCAGTGAACGCAGCCGCACCAAGCGCCAGTGCGAAAAGCCCGAGCGGCGAGGCATCGGCGGCTTCGTAAACGCCCCCCTGTGCCCAGAGAAGGCCCCACGCCAGCGAGGCCGCAACCGCCGCATAGCCAAGCCACCACCAGGATCTCGCGCGCAGCACAGCGAGAACCGCACCGAGGATAATCAGCAGATAGGGGAAGAAGCTCCATGCCGACGGGTTATCCGACGGGACCAGCGTCGGCGTTGCGTAGGAGCCAAGCAGTCCCAGTGCCGCAATCAAGGGCCCCTGCACCAGCGACAGCGCAAACGCAGCCAGTCCGATCAGGGCCATCACGATGAATGCCGTGATCGGCGCAATCAGCTCATAGAGCGCGTAGGCGGCGTAAACGCTGCCAAAGGCGATCGCCAATCCGGCTGCTGTCAGCGCCGCCGGAACATAACTCGATTGCGCCCGCATCAGCGGCGTTCGCCGCAGCTTCTCACCACCCAGGATCAGGAGGATGCCAAAAATGAGGCCCAGCACACAGCGCAGCAGCGGTGAAATCCAGCCTGAATCGAAGGCATATTTGACGAACAGCACGCCGCCGATGGCAATCGCCAACCCGCCGATCCACACGAACCAGCGCGACGCCAGCGCCTGCTCCATGTCACGCGACTGGGCATGCGGTTGCGACGCCGGCTTCCAGTTTTGATTGGCGGCGACAACATTTGGAACATCGGCTGTTTCAACCGTTCGCGGCCCGGCAGTATGATCCGCAACAGCGACCTCTGCGGTATCCTCGATCGAAGCCGCCTGCTCAACTGGCGCGGCCGCATGGTCGACAGACGCTGGTATCGCCGCCACGTCAAAAGGCCTTGGTCGCAAGTGAACGACGTCATCGCCCAGCTTGTTCAGGCGCAGCGAGAGTTGCGCGATCCTGGCATCAAGCTTGGCGTTCTTCCGATGCGCGCTGAGCGCCATGAAAAAGACGGCGATGACGATGATGAATGACAAGCCGTCCAAGAAAACCCTCTTCACGCTGCCGAGTCACTGTCAATTAGAGCAAATTAAGCCACATAAAGCGATATGGACAAAATACCTCCGGATTGACTTCGCCTTCCCTTTCCGCCATACCCCGGCCCAATCATTTCCGGACAGAGATATTCCATGGCCAAAGGCAACGTTATCAAGATCAAGCTCGCCTCCACGGCGGACACCGGTTACTTCTATGTGACCAAGAAGAATTCGCGCACCAAGACGGAAAAAATGTCGCTCAAGAAATACGATCCCGTGGCGCGCAAGCATGTCGAGTTCAAGGAAACCAAGATCAAGTGATCCGGTTGCCATTCGTGCTTTGAAAGGCATCGCGCAGGCGGTGCCTTTTTGCATTATAGCCCTGCTTCGTGAAAATTGCTCACCCCTGAAAGGAGTTCCCCATGGCTGCCGCTCCCGATTATCGCGACCGCGTTTCTGAGCTTTCCTATCGCAACCAGGCCTTCATCGGCGGCAAATATGTGCCTTCGCAGTCTGGCAAGACCTTCGATTGCATCTCCCCGATCGACGGAAAGGTATTGACCAGGGTGGCTGAATGCGATGCCGCCGATGTGGATCTGGCCGTGAAATCAGCCCGCGCCGTTTTCGACAAAGGTTCATGGGCCAATGCAGCACCGGGCAAGCGCAAGGCGGTCATGCTGAAATGGGTGGCCCTCCTTGACAAACACAAGGAGGAACTGGCGCTTCTCGAAACGCTCGACGTCGGAAAGCCGATCTCGGATGCCAAGTCCGTCGACATTGCCGGCGCTATCCGCACCATCCAGTGGTATGCCGAAACCTGCGACAAGGTTTATGACGAACTGGCCCCGGCCCGCCCTGACTCGATCTCGATGATCACGCGCGAACCCATCGGCGTCGTCGGCTGCGTCGTGCCATGGAATTTTCCACTCCTCATGGCCTCGTGGAAACTCGGCCCGGCGCTGGCAACGGGCAACTCGGTGATCCTCAAGCCCGCCGAACAATCGCCGCTCACCGCCATCCGCGTGGCCGAGCTCGCTGCGGAAGCAGGCATCCCCGAAGGTGTCTTCAACGTGCTGCCGGGCTTTGGCGAGACCGCGGGCCAGGCTCTTGGACGGCACATGGACGTGGACATGATTGCCTTCACCGGCTCGACCGAGGTCGGCAAGTTCTTCATGCGCTACTCGGGCGAAAGCAACATGAAGCACGTGGCGCTGGAAACCGGCGGCAAATCGCCCAACATTGTTTTTGCCGATACCCATGACCTGAACCATGCCGCGCAGACGGCGGCATCCGGCGTGTTCTACAATTCTGGCCAGGTCTGCACCGCGGCGACCCGCATCATCGTCGACGAGACGATCAAGGATCAGTTCATCGAACTCGTATCCAAGCACGCGGAGAACTGGCGCCCCAAGGATCCGCTCGATGCCAGGACTGCCATGGGTGCAATGGTCGACGGCGCGCAGATGGACCGCGTGTTGAACTACATCGACATTGGCAAGAACGAAGGCGCCAGACTGGCATTCGGCGGCGATCGCGCCAGGCTCAATACCGGAGGCTACTATGTCGAACCGACGATCTTCGACAACGTGAAGAACGATATGCGCGTGGCCCGGGAAGAGATCTTCGGTCCGGTGGTCGTCGCCATCAGCTTCAAGGACGACGAGGAAGCCGTGAAGATTGCCAATGACTCGATCTATGGCCTGCAGGCCTCGCTGTGGACCCGCGATATCAAGCGCGCCCATCGTATTGCCAGGCGCCTGAAAGCCGGCACCGTGAACATCAACAACACCGATGGCGGCGATGTCACGGCACCCTTCGGCGGATACAAGCAATCCGGAATGGGACGCGACAAGTCGCTGCATGCGCTGGAGAAATACCAGCAGATCAAGCACACGTACGTGCAGTTGTAAGGATTGGGTGCCGGCCCGGGGTTTATCAACGAGGAGGCCACTCGAAGAGGCCCCGGACCGGCGAGCCCCGGACCCTGGAGATGCGGCGGACCAGGGCCACGGGACGGGTGACAGATCATTGCTGACCTGAAAAAGGTGCCCGGCGGGGCAACTCATGCGGAATGGAGACTCTGCCGCTGCGCTGCCCCGCCGTTTTGGAGTTCTGCCTTTTGGGGATGGAGACCCTTAAGAGCAGCGCTAAATTCGTCTAAAAATGTAACCGACGAAGCCCGTTAACGCTACAGTAAGTCATGGTAAACACAGGGCTTTCACCCCGCATCGTAAACCGGTAAGGTTAAACCGTCAGGGTTGCACACTGGCACTGCACCCGAACAATCCATTCAATTGAATGAAATTCAGCGGCCTCAGAACGGCACTTCATCGTCGAGGTCACGGCTGAAACTCTGCGGCTTGCCGGCCGCAGCGGGCCGGCTGCCGCCCATGGGGCTCGACTGGCCAAAGTCGTCGCCGCCACTGAAACCGGCTCCCTCGCCAGCGCCGCCGCTGCGGCCATCGAGCATGGTCAGTTCGCCGCGGTAGTTCTGCAAGACCACTTCGGTCGAAAATTTCTCCACGCCGGAATTGTCCGTGTACTTGCGGGTCTGCAGCTGCCCTTCGATATAGACCTTGGCGCCCTTCTTCAGGTACTGCTCGGCGACCTTCGCCAGGTTTTCGTTGAAGATCACCACGCGGTGCCATTCGGTGCGTTCCTTGCGCTCACCGCTTTGCTTGTCACGCCAGGTTTCCGAGGTGGCGATGCTCAGGTTCACAATCGCCTTGCCATCCTGCGTGTGCCGCACTTCCGGATCCTTGCCCAGATTTCCCACCAGAATGACTTTGTTCACTGACCCGGCCATATCCGCACTCCCTTGATTTTCCGCACACTAGTTCAACGCTCCGCCCATTTCATCGCGGAAGCCGATTTATCCACATCAGCTAAATATGTTCTCTTTATGTTCCAGTCAAGCAGGTTATCATGCGCCGACAGGAGAAAACCCATGCCCCGCGAAATCACCACCGCCGACGCACCGAAACCATTTTCCCGCTATGCCCAGGGCATCGCCATCGATCCAGGCGCAAGGATCGTCCACGTCGCCGGACAGGTTGGCGCCCGTCTGGATGGAACCATTGCTGCAAGTCCTGAGGAACAGCATGAACTTTGCTGGGCCAACGTGCTGGCCATTCTTGCCGCGGAAGGCATGGATTATACCAGCATCGTCGATGCCCACGTCTACATCACCGATCGCGCCCATATAGCGCTCTACCGCGAAACCCGCGACCGCATGCTCAAAGGACACCGCACCGCGGCCACCCTCCTCATCGTCGCCGGCCTTGCACACCCGGATCTGGTGGCGGAGGTCTCGGTGGTCGCGGCTAAGTGAGGTGAAGCCTTCAAGGTTCTTTCTGTTAGACCGTCTTTTCTATGATGTAGCGAGGCCGGTTCTTCGCCTCCATGTAGCTCTTGCCCAGGTACTCGCCAAGAACGCCGACTGACAGCAATTGAATTCCACCGAGGAAGTACATGGGCAAGACAACCGACGTCCAGCCTGGAACAAGGTCAGCGCGATAAAGCCATGCAACAAACACCCAAAATCCCGCAAAGAACGCAAAAACCGAAACAGCAAATCCCAGAACCGTGATCAGCCTGAGCGGTAAAATCGTGAATGATGTAATACCGTTCATGCTCAGCGCCAGCATTTTGCGCAATGTGTATTTGGTCTCGCCGGCAAATCGCGCTTCTCTTCGGTAAAGTACGATTTCGTGCTTGAAGCCAATAAGCCTGACGAGACCCCTCAGGAAAATGTTGACCTCGCCAAACTGCCGCAGTGCGTCGACTGCAGCGCGCCCGAGCAGCCGGAAATCTGCGTGGTTGAAGATGATGTCGACGCCCATCAGACGAAGTACGCGATAGTAAAGTTCAGCGCTGCCACGCTTGAATATCGAGTCGACCTTCCTATCGTCCCGGACCGCAAAAACGATCTCGGAACCGTTCCTGAAAGCGTGGACCATCTGCGCGATGGCTTCTGGCGGATCCTGCAGATCCGCATCAATCGTAACGACGGCATCCGCGTCCGCCGTCAGCATACCGGCGAGGAGCGCGCTTTGATGGCCAAAGTTTCGCGCAAATTTGAGACCTTTGACCGAGGCATGAGACCCGGCCAGTTCTTCGATGATTGACCACGTGCTGTCACGAGATCCGTCATCGACAAAGAGCACATGGCTGCCTTGTGCAATATCGCCGCTGTCCTGGAGCTGAGAAACAATTTGCTGAAGACGGCGAGATGTTTCGCGAAGCACCTCTTCCTCATTGTAGCAAGGTACAACAATGCAAATCTGGGGCGGCTTTCGGTTAACCATTCAGACTCGATCTCCGGTGCTTCGCGCTGAATCGCCAAAAACGAACCATTTGCTGATAAGGAAAACGGTTCCAAGATAGGATAGGATGCTCAGCGCCTGCGATATATACACGCCAAATCCAAATAAATCCTTGGCAACACTCAGAACCAGCAGATTGACGCAGTAGCCAACAAGAGCAGCAAGAGCAAATCTTACGAAACCACTTTGAGCCCTGACTTTACTGCGAAACGTGTAGGTCCGGTTGAGAAAGAAGCTGACTACAAAACCAACCGCATAACCCGCGGCATTCGCAGCGATCGCCGAAAAGCCCAACGCCGCGTAGCAAACGACAATGACTGCAAATCCAAGAATGGTGTTGGCAAATCCCACCAGCAGGTATCTGCCGAAAAGAGGCATGCTAGCTCTTTTGCGCGATGATCGAATACTGACCACCGATTGGTAGCCAGTCCAAATGCTTTTCCATTGGCCGCAGCTTGCTGAAAAAGCCAGGAAAAAACACATGAAAACGCGTTCTCGGAATTGTCCAGCCAGCATTGGCAATGCGGGCGCTCATTTCTTTGTTTGGGATGAGAACGGCGTCCTTATCGAATTCGCAAGTATTGACCGCTCTAAGCGTCAGTGGATTTGCGGGGTTGTGTTCGAACAGGATGAGCTTTCCCTTTGGTTTGGCGATGCGGCGAAGCTCTCGCAACCAGAGCTGATGCTCGTCACTCGGGATATGATGAAAGACACAGGCGGTAAAAATCAAATCGATTGAGTTATCTGGAATCGGGATATTGCGCTCATCAATCTGCACAAAGCTCTCCCTGCCAGGGAACCGGCGCGATGCAAATTCGAGTGATCTCTCTGAAACATCGGCGCAGGTCAGCACTGCCTCCGGAAAGTATCGGCGGAAATAGGGAATAGAATTACCCGTCCCCGCGCCGAAATCGAGAATGGATTGGCAGCCTGAAATCAATTTGGCGGCGACCGCGATCTTGTATTCGGCGAAGTACGAAGTTTCAGTTCCAGCGAATGCAATGCTCTTACGATGCATTGCTTCGTAGCTTTCAACATACTGATCGAATTCCGCATCATTCATGGGTGCCATATCCAGGTTCAGATCGTGAGGATCAACAGGAGGTTCATAGAGCCTTCCTTTTATAGATGACTGCATATTGGTCATCATACGCCTTCGTCCATCCCGGCATGCGGCTGAGGAAAATATTGCGCGGATCTTCCGGAGAAAGCAGGGTCCACGAAATATCATACTTCCTGAGCATGCCTGCAAAGATAGGCTCACCGCTGACATTCATGGATTTCTCGACCTCGGTGATAAAGCCGCCAAGGAAGAGCTGTTCGGCCCGCCCGTCGATGAACGTTTGCCGGCCATGAAAAATGAGCGGTCCCCCGAAGTTGTAGTGATTGAGCACCTTGCCGGACAACTTCGCTGAATCGGCATAGGCAATGGCTCCGGCCGCTGAAACTTCCTCGGGCGGCGTGGTCCTTGCAAAGCCCAGAAACAAGCCGCAGGCCAAGACGGCGATACTGAAGATGATTGAACGTGCCAGCGTACTGTATTTTGCCAGAAAAGTTTCAAGGCCGTCTCGCGGATCTTTGAGCCAGTTATCAAATGAAAGGCGTGGATGCTGCGAGGCGAGATCGGAAGCGAGTGCGATGGGTGTGAGCAGAAAGAAAGCATACACAAAGCGGATATGTGACAGGAACATATGCAGTGTGAAAACGATCAGAACAATTTTCGCCAGGCTGAGCCGCAGTCGCAGCCAAAGCAAGGCAGCGATAGTGGTAAGCAATGCAATCTCGTGAACCTTGTTGGCACGGGCGGAGAAGGGCTGCCATTCACCAATAAACTTCATCGCTTCATTGGCACGGGCCATTTGTAGACTGATGGAGAGAGGTTCCCAAAGATACGGGTGAATCATTGCCGCCAGAGGGCAAAGCACCAGGAAAATAACCCATGCGATCAATCCCGGCTTTACAATGCTGGCGCCCTTGAGCAGGAAATGAGCAAATGCCAACCCCGCAATGACAAAGCCGAGAGCAAAACTGCTATGCAAATTGGCCCAAAGCGTCACCAGCAACAGCAGCCAGATACTCGGGGCGCGTTCTTCGTCGGCCAATCGGAAAAGCCGGTCAGTCCAGTAGACAGCGATCGGCAAGGCAAAAATATGGGGCCTCGCAATAAAGGTTGGGCTCGACAGAAATATCCCTGCGAAAGTCAGCGTCGCAGCAAGATGCGGCCTGAGGCTACGTGAGAAGAGCGCGTAAGCTAGACAGGTAGTGAGGCACACGAAAAAAATCGTCAAAAGAACGACAGCATCCCAGCCGCCCACTGAATAAGTGAAAAACCAGATGAGTTGTGACAGCCACTCCTTGGCAATCCAGGGCTCACCGTGAAAAGTATGCGAATAGGTATCAACCGTCGGGAATTTGCCCCTGGTCCAGATGTCTGAACCGAGCTTGATATGCCACCAGGTGTCGGGGTCGTTGAGGAGGTTCTGGCTCCACACCATCAGCAGGCCGCCCACCACCAGGACGATGAGCACGCCCAGCAACTGGCGGAATGCCTCGGCTTCGCGGTTGCTTGCCAGGTTTTCGGTGCTCATCCATGCATCCTTGCGGGGTTCCGGTCCTCCGGAAACGCAAGGTCTATGCCATCGGTCTTGCCATCATCCTAACGGCAGCCGCCAAACAAAAAACCGCCCGTACCGGTTGCCGGCCCAGGCGGTTTTTTCAAATGCCAGGCGATCAGTGGCGGCCGAAAAGGCGCGCGAACGTCGAAACCGTTTTGGATGCAACCGTCTTCGCAGGTGCAGCAAACACATCATGCTTCGAGTTCTGCATCATCGCAGAGCTATAAACATTTGAATAGGTTTCAAAAATCCAGTTCATGACCAATCTCCTTTGTGTTGTTCTTATGATGCAAAAATAGTCGTTTCGCGGGCGCAGCACAAACGGCATTAAGCTACGTCACGCATAACAAAAAGTCACAAATCGTATTAACTGACGCCTAACTTCTTCTGCAGGCTGGAGCTAGAAGTTGTGTACTGGAACAGCAGCCTTTCACCCGGATTCTTGTATTTGAAGGCCTGCTGCGCCATCA
Organism: Hyphomicrobiales bacterium; assembly: GCA_031373255.1. Lineage (GTDB taxonomy): Bacteria > Pseudomonadota > Alphaproteobacteria > Rhizobiales > Aestuariivirgaceae > JANMMJ01. The sequence goes on along the minus strand of JANMMJ010000165.1, from coordinate 364 downwards.
GCGCCGCCTCGTGGAAGCCTGACAGGATCAGCTTCAGCTTGCCGGGATAGGTGTTGATGTCGCCGATGGCAAAGATGCCGGGAACCGACGATTCAAATTTCGCCGTATCGACCGGAATGAGGTTTTCATGGAGATTGAGGCCCCAGTCCGCCACCGGGCCGAGTTTCATGGTCAGCCCGAAAAACGGCAAGATTGTATTGGCTTCAATGGTGAACGGAGCCCCGTCATATCCCTTGACCTGCACGCTCGCCAGCACCCCGCCCTCGCCCGTGAGACCCGTCACCTGCCCCAGTTTGAACTGCATTTTGCCCTGCGCAACGAGCTCACGCATCTTGTTGACGCTGTCGGGTGCCGCACGGAAATC
>JANMMJ010000094.1:0-3394 GCA_031373255.1 Hyphomicrobiales bacterium | reverse complement strand
GCCTTGTTGAGGGGAAACTGGAACAGGAAGGCAATGGCCGCGATGATGAGCGCTGCAACCGCCGGCACATAAGCGATCGGTCCGCCGATCTGGACAAGCACCAGCAGAAATACAAAGAAGAACAGCATGTCGGTGAAGGTGGCGATGGTGCTCGACGTAAAGAACTCCCGCACTTGCTCGAATTCCTTCAGGTGGCTGGCAAAGCTCCCCGTGGTTGCCGGCCGTGCCGTGAGCTGGATCGCCATCACGTGGGCATAGATGCGGCTTGCCAGCAGCACATCGGCGCGCCGTCCGGCCGAGTCGATCAGCCAGCTTCGGAGCGAGCGGATGGCCAGATCGAAAATCAGCGCCGTTGCCATGCCGATGGCAAGAACCCAAAGGGTGGGGATCGCCTTGTTCGGCAACACCCGGTCATAGACATTCATCGTGAACAGGGGCGAGGCGATGGCCAGTATGTTGATGAAGGCAGCCGCCAGCGCCACATAGGCATAGGTGGGCCACAATCGGGCGATGGCGCCCCAGAACCAGTGCTCGTCCTCGCCATGCAGGCTGCCGCTCATGCCGCTTGTCGTCGTGTCGGCAAGGCGCGAGAGGATTACCCGGCCCGAATAACTTCGCGCCAGTTTGTCGGTGGCGATTTTGGACTTCCCGCCGAACCGCGGATCGAAAACCGTGCAGTCGGCCTTGTTGCGCTGAAGCAGGATGCAGGCGCCACCGTCTTCCGTAAGGATGATGGCTGGAAGAAGGACATCGCCCAGGTCGTCGAAGGAGCGTTTCACCACCTTGGCCACATAGCCGGCCCGTTGCAGCGCACGCACCGTCATTGCCGGTGTCAGCCTGCCGTTTTCGAGCGGCAATCCTGCCAGCAGTGAATCGAGGGGAACCGGTTGTCCGTTGAGAGCGATAAAGGCCGTGAGGCACCCGGCCAGCGTATCCTCCGGCTGGGCCGCAGGTTTGCGGGTCTCTAGCCCCGCAGGTGCGATATCCCGGCTTGCGGTAAAGTCATCATCCATCATTGCGCTTTCGAGCGTCCAGGCCGCTTAACTCATACCGCAAGACGAAAGTGGACGCACTCAGTTCGATTTAGGCTTCGGCGGAGCGACGCGCTTGAAATCTTCCGGTGACGGTGTTGCCGGAACATTGGCATCCTTGCGGGCATAGGTTTTCGACGTTGCGGGTGCGCCAACCCCGATGGCCTGCAGCAGATGGCCTTGCGATGCGAGGATACGGTAGTCGGCGAACTTCACCGCGCTGTCGCCCGTGGCAACAGCGATCTGCAACGAGAACCGCGTGTTCTGATTGTCGAGGAGATCGAGAAGCGAGCGCTCGCCGATCTTGAACTGCTCCGCATACGAAGTTTGCAATTGATCTGTTGCTGCGAGCTGACGCAACAGCTCCTTCAGGCGGCGGCTCTGCTGCGAGCGCCGGTTCCACGATAGGCGCACACCTTCCTCGACCTCACGGGTGATCTTGTGAAGGCGATGATAGGCCTCGTCGACGTGGCGTATCTGCTCCTGCTTGTTGGCCGAGTCGATGCCGCCATTATAGAGATTGAAATTGACCACCAGATTGCCCTGGAGGTCGTTGTCAGCCCCGTCAATTCCGCCGAGATCATGGCCGACCGAGCCGCGGCCCTCCAGCGCCACCTTTGGCATGAATTTCGACTCGGCGGCCTTCACCTGCGCCGCGGCGGCGTCGATGTCGGCCCTGGCAAACTTGATTGAAGGATGATGCGCCCTGGCATTGCTCAGGGCGTCCTCGAGCGACTTTGCGCCCTTGCCCTTGATATCGATGCGCTTGCCGACTTCGCCGATGTTCTTGCCCACCAGCCGGATGAAGGCGGCTTCCGATGATTTGAGTTCTTCTTCGAATTCGATCAGCGCCGCCTTGGAGGCATAGACGCGCTCCTGCGCCTGTTGTTTGTCCGCGATGCTGAGCGAGCCTTCGCTGGCGCCGCGCGAAATCTCGCCGAGGATCTTGTTGTGATAGCCGATGTTCTGCCTGGTGATGCCGATCACCCGCTGCAGCCTGGCGATTTCCAGATACTCGCGGATGACCGCAAGTGCGATGAACTCGGAGCGTTCGCGAATGCGCAACGACGCGCCGTCGACGCGCGATGCCTGCCGCTCGACTTCGGCATCGGTACCGAAACCATCGAACAGGGTCTGGCGCACCACGAGGCTTGCCTCGCGGCGCAGGAACAGGCGATCTTCATCATTGTTGTCGCGGGTCGTCGAACTGTCGCGGATTTCGCCGCCGATATCGCCTTCGAGATCGATGCGCGGGCGATAGAGGCCGCGGCCCTGTTCAAGCTCGAACTCGATCGACTGGCGATTGGCGATGGCTTCGTTGATTTCCGGATTGGTCCGCAGGGCCTGCAAGACGGCCTCTTTCATGGACATGGCGAATGCGGCCGAGCTGCCAACTGCACTCAACGCAACAAACGAGATACTTAACGCAAGATACTTGGACGCACGCATACCCCATCCCCACTCTCAATGAAGCAATTCAAATATAACAGATGATGCCTCGGCCGCCGCACGATGATTGGATTGGCAGTTAACATGTGATTGAGGTGATGTTCAATGCAACAGGCGGCAGTTGCCAATTTACTTCATTTCAGCGTTGCAGATTTACCATTGCTTAAGCATGCGTCGAATCCCGTTTCTGGAAAAGGCATGCATGACTTTGGGTGCCATGGCGGAATGCAGCTTGACGGATTCGAGCGCAAACCCGCCGCCTCTTTGATGGATAGGCTCAGGACGTGTCTTCGTTGAGTACGTCGCTGGCCAGCGCATGGCACTCACGCAGCACAAAGTCGATTTCGTCCTTGGGCTTCTTGCGATGGCCAGGTGGGGGGCCTGGCCGGAACGGCGACCTGAAGGCGGGGCTTTGCATCCGGTCGCGCCGGGCTTGCCAGCGCACCATGCGCCGGGCTTGCCGTGGCAGGTTCTCGAGCGCCATCCTGACCGCGGCGAGACGGCGGCCGAGGCGAGCCGCATCGATGGCGTCATCCGGTTCAGGGACGGGGCTCTCGGCCGGCCGGGGGTGAAACAACGGGATGAGCGGACTGTATGCAAAGACGTGAATGCGCGGATTTGCCGTGGCGGCGGCACGCTCCAGATTGGCGGGGTCGAACCGCTTCCGCGCGTCGAACAGTTGAAATGGGTTTGACTTGCCGCCGTTTCGGGCGAGAGCAAGTCCCTGCGGCATCCGGCGCACTGGAGCAGGCTTCACCTTGAGCCCGCGCGCCGCGATGACAATCAGGCGGCGCACTGCCGATTCCGCCGGAAGCAACACCCGCGACACCGCGTTGTAGAGTGAGGCCGGAAGCAGCGCCGCCGTGCCGTCAGCCGCCATTTCCACCATGGCGATGAGTGCGGCGACGATGCGG
>JANMMJ010000074.1:0-2336 GCA_031373255.1 Hyphomicrobiales bacterium | reverse complement strand
AAAACAAATAACACTAACAGATTTACAATCAGTGCAACTGGAAATACAGTTCTTAATGCAGGTTCAGGTGGGCAAACGTTTACAGTGAACGGTGGTACTAGAATCAGAGGGGGGCGGGCGGTGATGTCGGCCGCATCGATGACGACGGCTATGTCTGGCACGAGGGCCGCGCCAATGAACTGATGAATGCCGGCGGCTACCGCGTCTCACCGCTCGAGGTCGAGGCAGCGCTCGCGGAACACCCTGCGGTCTCCGAGGTCGCCGTCGCCGAAATCCGCGTGCGCGAGGATGTGGCGGTTATCATGGCCTTTGTCGTCCTGCATTATCAGGTGCAAGCCGAGACCCTGCTCCGCTTCGCCAGTGAACGCCTCGCCAGTTACAAGCTGCCGAAGGAAGTCAGGTTCGTTGAAACGCTCCCACGCACAGCAAATGGCAAGGTGGTACGGGGGAAATTGGGTTAACTCCAGCACGCTGCCGCAATATCGGTAACTTACATCCAACATTCGTCATTGCCGGGCTTGACCCGGCAATCCTTTTGGTATCGCCATAGGGAGTGCGCCAAGGTTTCACCTACATCATGACCAATCGCCTGAGAGGTGTCCTCTATATCGGCATAACATCAGATCTATCGCGACGTATATGGCAGCACCGCGAAGGACTGGTCGAAGGTTTTACATCCCGCTATGGCCTCACACATCTCGTATACTACGAAACGTTTCCACTCATCGCAGATGCCATCCGCCGGGAGAAGAATCTCAAGGGCTGGCACAGACAGTGGAAAATCGAACTCATCGAATCAACCAATCCACAATGGCGTGACCTTTACGAAGAACTAAATGCCTGATTGAAAAGGATCGCCGGGTCGGGCCCGGCGATGACGAATCTATTGAAACCGCGTTGCATCCGTTGGGCCTCTTTCCTCTCCCCGCTGACGCTGAGCGGGGTCAAAAATTGACGGGCATCCCCGTTACCTCTTACGCGATGTCCGCCCGCTCCAGCTGCATTACATTGATCCTGATGCGCTCGCGAAATCCCATGGCTTCGTAAAGATGGATGGCCCGGCTGTTGCTGGCAAAGACATGCAGGTAGGGAATTTCGTTGCGCCCGAAGATGCGCCTGAGGACGGCGTAGCAAAGCTGGCGGCCCAGCCCCTTGCCCTGGTGATCGGGACGGGTGCACACACCACTCAGTTCCGTGTAGCCCGGCTGCTTCATCCGTTCGCCCGCCATGGCGATAAGCTTGCCATCCTGCTTTACGCCCCAGAACTCACCCAGCAGATACGTGCGCGCCGCGAACGGCCCTGGTCTGGTCAGGTTTGCCAGTTCCAGCATCTCCGGGCTGTCGGCTTCAGTCAGGCGCACGACCGGATGCGAACCCGCCACCTCGGGAATTGTGCCGTCGAACGTCATCTGCACCCCCTGCGCCTCGAACGTAGCGCGGGCGCCCGTTGGACAGACGATCGGGGCAAGCTGCGCGACAACGATGCTGCCGGTTACCGGCAGGATCGCGGCCAGTTGCGCCAGGCTTTCATCGCTTTCATCGCGCGCCGCGGCGAGCGGATTGATGTCGCTTTCAAACCGGCGGGCGCAATCCAAGCCGACCGAGAACCGCTTGTGCACTGTGTCGAGTGAATTCCACACCGGCCTGTCGAGAATGTGTTCAGCCACTGCCGCCCTCCCTGTTTGATTTCGCGATGCGCTGAGAGAATGATTGCGCCCTGATGGCATCTTCCAGAAAATCCAGTTGCTCAAGCAGCGGGCCGGACTGTCCCGCCATGATCGCGGCAAGGCAGTTTTCGATTTTCGGCCAAAAATCTTCGCGTCCGCTGTCCATCAGGCGCTGGCCGCGTGCGGTCAGGGTCACAACCCGCTGGCGCTGGTCGTTCTTGCCTTGCCGGACCGTGACCAGCCCCACCTTTGAAAGCTGGGCAACGCTGCGGGTGATGCCGGGCTGGCTCACCCCCAGCGTCTCCGCCAGATCACCGATCAGCAATGGCCCGTTCGCATCGAGCGAGGCAAGCAGCGTATAGTGGCTGGTCTGAACGGGAATATGCCGCTCATCGAGGAGCTGCTGGACCTCGCCCTGCAGCAGATCGCCGATCCGCCGCATGCGGCTTCCCAGCGTCAGATAACCCCAGCGGCGGACAATATCTTCAACCATGGGCGGCGCTCTGTTTGCATTATTATTTAACACGTTATATAACAATGCATATAAATAGTCAATAAGTTTCCCAACGTCTTCTCCCCGCGAAGCGGGGGACGAGGGCAATATGAGTCACATCCGGAACACCCCGAAGCGTGTCTCCGGGATCGGCGCGTTGAGGGCGGCAGAGAAGC
>JANMMJ010000071.1:0-9279 GCA_031373255.1 Hyphomicrobiales bacterium | reverse complement strand
ATGTTCGATTCGAGTGCCAGCAGATAACCGCGCAGATTCTCGATGCTGCCTGAGGCTTCGACCTCCATGCGGAGAATGCCCGCGCCATCGGTGTTGTCGGTCTGCAATGGCTGGGTGCGCTCGACGACCATGCCGTTTTCTTCGGCGATCTGGGCGACGATACTTTGCAGCCCTGCCGTCGCGAGACCTGGTGTGTCTCCGGCTACAAAGAGAGGATCAATATTGTCGGCCGCGGTGAGTCCAGCCTGCTGTACCGTTTTGGAATTTTTCAGCTTGCCTTGAAGAAAGCGAAGTTCGGTCCGGGTTTCGGCATAGGCCGGCTCAGACACAGCAAGCCAGACGTAGGGAAGTGTGGCGATTGCCGCCATGACCACGAGTGCTGCACCGAGAATAACAAAGCCCCAGATGCCCTGACGCGAAAGGTGTGATTTTGAATTCTCCGGGCTCATTGGGTATCGGCTTTCTTTTCGATTGCGGCAGAAATCGAGAAGATGTTGTTCTGGGCCTTCGCATCCCTCTGGGTGGCCGAGGCGAAATTCACGTTTGTAAATAATTCGGAGCGCTCAAGACTTTCGATGACGCTGGATACGTCCATGCTGCGGCCAGCGATGGTCAGCCTGTCATTGTCAAAATCAAGTGCATCGAGCCATGTCCCATCCGGGATGGCGCTTGTAAGGCCATTGACGATGGTGACAACCGGCACGTTGTCCTTCTTGCGCAGGTAGAGCTTGTTGGCTTCCACAAGCTTGGCGCTGATCGCACCGGCGGATTTTCCATTCACCAATATCGATTTCAATTCGGCGATCTGGCTTATGGCGGCGGTGTTCTGGCGCTGGGCCTGCACTGCCAGATAAGTGCCATAAGATGCCGCAAGCAATGCTGCCAGTGCTGCAAGCGACATCACGCCCGAGATCATCCATTTGACCTTACGGGCGCGCCACGGCCCGCGAAAGTCGATGCCAATTCCTGCTTTCTCATTGGCTGAACCCGCGATATCGAGATGGGCGACGCGCGCACCTGCGGAGCCAACCGCACTCAACAGCGACTCCACCGTCTTGCGGCTCACGATTGCCACTTCGACGGCAATATTTCCAGGTTGCAGCCGATCCGCGACGCGGTAACCCCACATGACTTCCGGCAAGGGCCATGGCGCCAGGCTCTCAACCTTGTTGCGCACGATTGCAGGAATCACGTCGCGCGCCGTGGCCGGGAGCACGAGGTTCTTGATCACGGCCCGCGCGCTGTCGATGCGGAGCAGGACATTTCTCGCGGCCCGGCCTTTCAGCGTGCTGCGCAAATCCGTGACGATGGTTTCCGGCGTGCTGGCAATAGCGGTGCGCAAATCGCGGGTTCCATTGCGGCTTTGACCATAGATCTCGGTACGGTCTTCGCCCGCAAGGATCAGTGTCCGGATCTTGGCGGCGCTGCCCGAACGGCCAGCCAGATCGGCTACCAAGGCGGCTATGCTGGCCCGTGTCCAACGCCGGAAGCTTCCACCCAGATTGAGCAGCTGACGTGTGGCGGAATTGCTGAACTGGTCCATTATCCCGTTTTCCTCAGGCGACGGCTTACCATGACCATGACAGGACATGGAACGGTGGATCAGACCCTCCATTGATCAATATAGTTGCCCGCTGATGGCTGCCCGCGATCATGCCGTTTCCTTCAATCACTCTGGATTCAATAACAAATGTCCTGCTTTCTCCAGCAGCGAGGAACCTTTCATGCTGGCCCATGATAGCCTGCAGGCTTGGGTTGCTTGCCTGACGCAATTGCCGCGCGGCGGCGAGCCTTGTCAATTCCGATGGATTCAAGCCCGGCACGGACTGGATCACGGTGTCAGGAGCAGCCAACGGGTTCACCTTTCCATCGATGCTATAGAGGCTGATGAATGGCATTAGTTTGTCCACCGCTTCCGGCTGGCTGCCCGGCAGGGCATAGAGTTGCGCCACAGAAAAGAAGGCAGCCGGAACGGGAGGTGCGTTTTCACGCTGATCGGTTTCATTGGCTTGGCCAGATTGCTCAGCGTCAGGCTTCTTCGGCTGCCGTTCCTCCCGGATTTTGACGATCCCCTGTGCCAGGTTTTCGATTGCACCATCCCCGGAGTCCAATCGTGCTGCAAGGCTGCCAATCAGTTCCTTGTCGGCCCGGTTGATGTCGACAAGTCCGGCCGCGTCCTGGATGGCGATTTCCACCATTGCACCAATGCCCGTATCTACCGTTACCGATGCTCCATCAAAGAACGCGCGATCAGCAGGGGTACGGGACAGAATCATCGCAGCCGCAACGTCTACCGCTGCCTGTAAGCCCAGTTCGGTGCGCAGCCTGTCAGTTTCAAGACTGGCCAACGAGACGCCTTTCTGCGAAAAGGCGCTGAGCGCTACGACGATGACGGTCATCAGCGAGACGATCCACAGAACCACAACGAGAATCATGCCGCGCTGCTCATTTCCCTGAACTGGCGCTCTTCTAGTCAATTGCCGCTGCCCTGGCCGAGTTGGCCATTTGAGGCAATAGTGCAGCCGGGAGCCGCATTGGAAACGCAGTCTACCTCAGCATCAATCTTTAGTGCAGAGACGAACACCGGCACGCGAAGCCTGTTGGTGGCAATATCGATCAGTTCTACCTTGATCTCTCCCGGAAGGATGGGGGCCGCCTGCCAGCCGCCGGCCCATGACCGAAGACCGGATCGAGGTGCCCGGTAAGCCAGTTCAATCCTGATATTGCCGTGCAGCAGCACGACTTCATCGCTCCAGGCAATGGCTCCAATATCGTGCTGGCCGGGACTATAGGGCGCACGAAAGCGCACCAGTTCTTCGCCATCGCCAGCGGGGCGGACAGCGAGTCGCACCCAGTAGAGGCCGGAACGATTGTTTCCCGGACGCTCGGCCAGAATGAAAATGATTTCCTTGGACTGGCCGGAAAATAGAAACCGGCTTGGCCGGGTGGGATCGTCCACGACCCGCTCGATGCGGGCGATGTCGCCAGCGACAATATCGAGTCCTGAAGCAATCGTTGCCTGCCGCTCCAGCGAAGTGGTGGCGCGATCATAGCCAAGGTCAACGGCTCGCATCGCCAGGCTGAGACCGACCATGATGATCGACGAAATCAGCAGACCGGTGAGAATCTCGATCAGTGTAAATCCGTCTTCTGAGCGTCGTGAAGTGGTTGGGATTGGCATGGAGCTATTTCCCCAGCTTCAGAGTGTCGAGCCTGAAGCTGCCGCGGGGCGCCCAGCTGACTTCGACGGCCAATCGGTAAAGCCTGTATCCTTGTGGAAGCTTGCTCACAGCGCTGAGCTGGACCGGGTCAACCGTCAGGCGCCATTTGTAGAGCCCAGAGTCGCCGCTGCGGGTGCCGGTCTCAATATCAGGGGCCTGATGTTCATCATCAATGATCGACCTTGCGATCACACGGGCACCCTGCTGCACCTCAAGGCGGCTGGCGGCGATCTGCGATGAACTGAGGCCGCGGAAAAGCACCACCAGCGCCATTGCAGAGATGGCAAGAGCGCAGATGACCTCGACAAGTGAAAAGCCGCGCGACTTCGTGCGCTCAGATGCGCTGCAGTGAGACATTTCCGGTCAGCCAGTTGACGCGCAGCTCATAGGTCAGGTTGCCCTGCGAGAAGGCCAGGGTGCCACCACTGGAATTTCCTGCCGGATAAAACCTGATGCCAAACCTGCCACCATCAAGCGTTTCAGTTCCTGCCACAGTTGCCTTGAGGCTTACCTCAGACGGCAATCGCAGCGCCTGACCGCCGCCGAAGCCCATCTGGCGATGCGGGATATCGACAACAAAAAGGTTTTCCCGGGCTTGCCGGATGGCGTCGATACGCCCCTGGGTGAGGGCGGCAGACGTTTTCAGCATAAGCGCCCGGAACCTTGCGGTTTCCAAAGCCTTGCCAGATCCGAATGAAAACGCCGATGCGGCAATAGCCATAATCGCCAGAACGGCCAGCAGTTCCACCAGCGTGAATCCGGAAGACCTGCTCTCGCTTTCAAACTCAGTTCGATATGTCGGCATCCTCATCCGCGCCGCCTTCCTTGCCATCACGGCCAAAGGTGTAAATGTCAAACGGACCCTGTTTTCCCGGTGCCTCATAGCGGTAAGCCTGTCCCCAAGGGTCCAGCGGAACTGTGTTCTTGCTGATATAAGGGCCATTCCAGCCGGGGATCTTGCCCGTTGCCTTGACGAGCACGTCCAATCCCTCGTTGGCCGAGGGATAGCGGCCAACATCGATATGGAAAAGCTCAAGCGACGTCACCAGCCCTTCAATTTGTACATTGGCAGTCTTGCTGCGGGAAGATCCCAGATAGCCGATGACGCGCGGGCCGATGATGCTGGCCAGAAGTACCAGGATGACGAGAACAACAAGGAGCTCGACGAGCGTAAAACCTGATTCGGCCTGATTTCGAATTGGCGCGGGCGCGCCGCGCCGCATTTCGAAGTGAGAAAATCTGGTGGAGCTGTGGGCGATCAATGTCATAATGCCAGGTCGTTTATACTGATTATGGCGCTCATCAAGGATGAAATGATAAACGCGATTACAATGCTCAGCACAAGGATAATCACAGGTCCAAGCAGGGTGATGGCGCGCTCCACCGAGCGGTCGAACTCCTCCTCGAGAATTTCGGTGACCTGCAACAGGCTGGGCGTGAGATTTCCGGTTTCGTTACCCACTCTCAGCATGCGGGCAAGAAGGCTGGGGAAGAATTTCGATTGGTCGAGGGGCGCCAGGAAATCTTCGCCCTGGCGCAAAGCTATCTCCATCCTGTCAAGTGTGGCTGAAATCTGACCATTGTCGACGGACGGGCGCATGAGCTTCAGACTGTCAGGCAACTTCACGCCGGATGCCAGCAGCGTTCCAAGCACGCGGCAAAACTGGACCACTGCCGACTTTCTGAGGAGCGAGCCGAGAATTGGCAAGCGCATCGCCAGAGCCATGGACATGCGCCGGAGGCGATCCGTGCCCAGCAGCAACACGAGCAGAAGTGCAGCGACCGAAGCCCATATGGCAGCCGCCGCTCCGTTGGCGATGATCCAGTCGGACAAGTCGATGACGAACTGGGCCTGGGAGGGAACCGGAGCGCCGGAGCCGCTGATCATGTCCTTGATGCTTGGCACGATCGAAATCATGATAAAGATCACCGCTCCCGTGGCGAGTGTGACCAGCACCGCCGGATAGATCAGGGCCGAGACAAGGCGGCTGCGAATTTTCTGCTCCCGGTCACGGGCGCTGACGGTGCGTTCCAACACCGCGGCGAGCGTTCCAGACGCCTCGCCAGCTTCGATCATGCTGACATAATGGTTCGAAAACAGACCGGTGCCCGCGAGCGCTTCATGGAAACTGCGGCCCTTGCGGATTTCAGTGCGCATGGCACCGATCAAAGTCGAAAAAGCCGGAGAAAAACCTTCCTTGCCCAATATGCCGAGCGCATCGTTCAGGCTCATGCCGGCCTGAAGCAGCCAGGCCAGTTCGCGGGTGAAGATCGATATTTCCTTGAAGCTGGCGACGCCGCCGCCCATGCCGAGAATGCGGCCTGCACCAACGGTCGACTCAAAGGCTGTGACATCAATTGGATGCAAGCCCTGTTCGCCCAGGCGGCCAATCACGGCAGACTGGTCGCGGCCTTCGATCTGGCCATAGACACGCTCGCCGTCGTCGCGGACCGCCGAATACTGGTACTTTGGCATATCAGTCTTCCGACACGACGCGAGCCAGTTCTTCAACGGTCGTGACCCCATCGCAGCACTTGGCGAATCCGTCAACGATCATTGTCTTCATGCCGCTGGCTCTCGCAGCTGCGTCGATCTCACCGGCATTCACCTCCGGCCTGATGCAGCGGCGCACGGCCTCGTCGACGACGAGCAACTCAAAGATTGCCGCCCGGCCAAGATAGCCTGACCCATTGCAATGCTCGCAGCCAACGGCCTTCCACAGGTGAGTCTGTTTTCTGGCCAGGCTCGCGGTTTCGGGTGCGAACTGGGCAACTACGCCCGGCTCAGGCTTGTATTTGGTTCGGCAGTTTACACAGAGCCTGCGGACGAGGCGCTGGGCCACGACGCAACGCAAGGTCGAAGCTATCAGAAACGCCTGGACGCCGAGATCGAGCAAACGCGTTACCGCTCCGGCAGCGGAGTTTGTGTGCAGCGTGGTCAGTACGAGATGCCCGGTCAGGGCGGCGTTGACGCCGATCTTCGCTGTCTCGCTGTCGCGCATTTCGCCGACCATGATGATATCGGGATCGAGCCGCAGCATGGAGCGGAGCGTGGTGGCAAAAGTCAGTCCGATCTCCGGCCGTACCTGAATCTGGTTGACGCCCTCTACCTGGTATTCGACCGGATCCTCGATGGTCAGAAGCTTGCGGGCCGGATCATTGAGAAAATCGAGGACCGCGGCGAGTGTCGTGGTCTTGCCGCTGCCGGTGGGACCGGTCACGACGATCAGGCCATGGGCATGAGACGCCTGTTCCTTCAGGCGCTCCATTTCCGAAAGTGTCAGTCCGAGCTTGCCCATCTCCGGCACCTGATCGGTGGCGCTTAGAAAGCGGATGGCGATGCTTTCGCCATGGATCGTCGGCATGGTTGCAACGCGAATATCATATTCCCGGTCGGCTATGCGGACACGCGCCCGTCCGTCCTGGGGAAGACGGCGCTCGGCGATATTGAGCTGGGTCAAGATCTTGATGCGCGAGACGGCCGCACGGCCGACTTCGGACGGCAAAATGCCTGCCTCCTGAAGCATGCCGTCAACCCGGCGCCGCACGATGGCCCGGCCGCGTGCAGGTTCAATGTGCAGGTCGGTGCTGCGGGCTGAAGAAGCCTCGCGGAAGAGCCGGTTGACCAATTCGATCACGGGGGCATCGAGTGCCAGATCCTTGATCTGCTCTTCGTCTTCGGCAGAAGTCCGGACAATTGCACCGTCATTTGCAGATTCGCCGTTCACCTGTGGTTCGAGGAGGCGTTCGATGCGCGAGACGATCTGGCTTTCGGTGGCAATGCGGAGGTCCAGCTTGCGCTCGCTGGCAATGCGGATCGCATCAAGCACGGCCTGGTTGGCGGGATCGCTGACAGCAACGGTGATGGATTTCGTGTCGGCCCGGAGCGGCAAGACATGATGCTCGCGCATGAAGCGGGGCGAAATCCGGTCCGGCAGCACCGGAGCATCCGGCCAATCGCCATCTTCCAGCGGACGGATGCCAAAATGACGGGAAAGTTCCGCAGCCAGAACCTGCTGGTCAACATAGCCCAGGCGGCTCAGCGAACGGATTGGGCTTTCGCTATCCTGAGACGTGGCGCGCTGCAGCCGGGCCAACTGCTCGGGTGTGATCAGGCCACGTTTTTTCAAACTATCCAGGAATTCGCGCACGATTCGAGCCTATCATGCCGGGGGTGATTTTCAAACCTTGGCGCAAAGCCTGCGATAGTAGGCCACCAACATTGTTAAAATCCAAGTAAATTGGTGCCAAATGCACGGTTCAGGAACCACACCATTCCTACCGCCGAAACAGCGAGATTGGCTGTTGTCGCGAGAACCATCGCGCGCTGCAACCGCGTGGCAAGAAGTATGAGCGGGAATGCGGCCAATACAATGGCGAGCTGGCCCACTTCGACACCGACATTGAATGCCAGAAGCGATACCAGCAGGCTGTCGCGGGCCAAATTCATCTCGGCAAGCACATTGGCGAAGCCGACGCCATGAATAAGTCCGAAGATCAAAGCGATGAGCCAGGTACGCCTGGTGAGTATGGGCCAGATATTGTTGACGGCGGCGAGCACGATTGTAACCGCAATCAAGGATTCCGATATCGCCACCGGAATGCGCAATATGCCCACGGCGGCGAGGCCGAGGGTCAGCGTGTGCGAGAGGGTGAAGGCGGTTACAACTTTCGCCGCCTCGAACAGGGCAGTGCCAATCGCGGCGGAGCGCATGTGGACAGCGGTGCCGAGGAGCAGGGTGATGAGGAACAGGATATGATCGTAGCCGGCCCAGATGTGATGCATGCCGTGCCGGGTAAAAGTCAGGAACTGGCTCAGCCAGCCGGAATCTTCGGAAGTGACGACGAAACCCGGGGTTTCCGGCGAAAGAACGAAGTTCTGGGTTCCGGCCTGCGATTCGACAGTGACGAGGGCCCGGTGCTGGGCGTCGACGTTGAACATCAAATCATAGGTAACACGCATCTCGCCGGCTGAATCCGGGCAGGTTCCGTCAAATGGCATGACGATATAGGTCTCGCCGCCACGGGTATCGGTCATGACATCCTGCGCGCCGAGCGAACAGGCGCCACTTTTTGTGACGATGGAAATCTTCTCCAGTGCGCCGCCAGCGATCTCGCGTTCGCGCGACCTGACTTCCCCCCAGGTGATTTTCCCGTCGCCGTCCCGGTCGACCTCGAAAAGGGTATCGAGATCGCGCAGAGCCAGGGCCAGTTGGCCCTTGAGCGACGTGGCATCTCTTGCAACATCCAGATAGCCGTAGCTTTGCGAATGTGCGTTTGCCGGAGAAGCAGAAAAGCCCGTGGATACGCATAGGAGCATGAGCAATGCCCACAGAGTTGCGCGGGCGAGCGTCATTTTGCCTGCCCTTCGTACTGGGCGAGAAATTTCTCCAGGCGCTGGTCCTTCAGCCCTGTCCGCTCGATAAACGCGACCGCCTCGTTTGCAGCGGATTTGTCCGCCGCTGCGAGTGATGTCTCAAGCAGAAGCATGGCATCTGCCGGCTCCTTCTGGACCCGCCAATTCTGGCGGGCGAGATCGAGAGCGGTTGAAGGGTTGCCTTTGACCTCAAGTTGATAGCGCGCTTCCTCGCGAAGATGGACCCTGATTCCACCAGCTTTCGACGCGGCAAAGCGCTCATCGAGAACTACCTCCCACCCTGCGAGGCGGGGATCGCCAAGGCGGTTGGCAGCAATAGCCTGACGCAAGATGACGATGTCGGCCTGGCCTTTGCCGTCAAGCAGCTTCAAGGCGTCTGCCGGGCGGTTCTCATCAAGGAGAAGATCGGCGTAAGATACCAGCAACGACACCTCCGCAGCGCCTGACGCAAGTGTATCCCGGTAAAGCTGCCCGGCTTCTTCAATTCGGCCAAGACTCGCAGCTATTTCCGCCTGCATGGTGCGGGCAAAATTCGCCATCGGTGCGCTTGCGGTGGTATCGACAGCAATGCCCTGGAGGCGTTGATAAGCCAGGTCGCCTGCACCGGTCAGGGATTCGACGCGGGCCTGGCAGATCTGCGAAACTACTTGTCCCGCCCTGGCTGGCAAGGATTGGCAATCC
>JANMMJ010000082.1:0-4176 GCA_031373255.1 Hyphomicrobiales bacterium | reverse complement strand
CAAGAAGTCATGGCTCGAAATCCCGAGCTGGTGGCGGCACGCAAGCAATGGGAAGCCGCCACGAGTCGGATTGCGCAGGTGCGGTCGTTGGATGATCCAATTCTGTCCCTTCAATTGTGGAATGTCCCCCAGCCCTTCAATGTCGCACGGACGGAAAACCATATCTTCGGTCTCTCGCAGAACCTCCCCTTCCCCGGCAAACTCGGGCTCAAAGGCGAGGTCGCGAGCCGTTCTGCCGACATGACCGAGCAAGCGGTCCATGCGAAGGAACGGGATCTGGTCGCCCGTCTGAAGCAGGTCTACTACGATCTGTTTCTCGCCCAGAAGACGATCCAGATTCATCATGAACAGGTAGAGCTGCTCCGACAATTTTTTGAGATCGCAAACGCGAAGTTCCGTGCAGGCAAAGGAAGCCAGGCCGATGTCCTCAAGGCCCAAGTCGAGTTGTCTGTGCTTCAGCAGCAGCTTCCCGTCCTGGACCAGCGTCGCAAGACTGCCGCAGCGATGTTGAATACGCTGCTCGATCGGGCTCCTTCATCACCCTTGGGCCTCGCGCAAGAACCCTCTCAGCTGCCGATCGAAAAGCCCCTTGACGATCTGCATAGTCTCGCGCTCAACGACAGGCCCGAGCTCAAAGCCGCCGAGCTGGATGTGCAACGGAGCGAACAGTTCCGCGCGCTGGCCCAGCGTCAATACTATCCGGACTTCAACGTGGCGGTTCAGCGCTTCCAGAACTTTCAGGCCAATGATGGATTCGGCGCCTATGTGGCGATGAGCATCCCCTTCGCCTTTTGGACCAAACCGAAGTACGACGCAGGAGTGCAGGAAGCCGCGGCTGCGGTTTCGGTCGCGCAGGCGCAGCAGCATACCTTGGAAAACCTGACCCGGTTTCAGGTCAACGACCTTCTGGCCAAGTTTCGGGCGACGGACCAGGTCGCCATCCTGTACCGCACCACCATCTTGCCACAGGCAGAGCAGAGCCTGGAATCGGCGCGCCTTGGGTATCGAGTGGGGAAGGGGAGTTTCCTGGATCTCATCGACGCCCAACGGGCCTGGCGAGGGTTTCAACATGAGTATTTCAAGGTGATCGTAGACCGCCAAAATCGACTGGCTGAACTTGAACAGGTCGTAGGTATCACGCTTGATCGGCAGAGCTAACGCAATCATTAAGGAGGAACACATGAACCAGCAGACATACAAGAAAAGTTTCGTGATTGGCGCCGTGGCGACCGGTGTCATCGCCGGAGTTGCTGCCGGCTTCTTCACCGCTCACAGAATGATGGGTGACATGGTTGACATGATCATCGGAACAGGAGTCGTCTCGGCAGCCCCAGAGCGGACGGCTGAAATGGGGGACATGAAACAGACGGAGATGAAGGACGGCGCCATGCCGGGCATGCAGGGCATGCCCGGCATGGCTGGAGCGTCCTCGGGAGTGGTCGTCGTTCCCGCTGTGGCGAGACAGTTGATCGGAGTGCGGAGCGCCTCAGCGGCCTACGCGACATTAACGCAAGAGATTCGCGCAGTCGGCACAGTCGGCTACGACGAGCGGGGACTCACACAGGTCACAGTGAAAACCTCCGGATGGGTGCGAGAGGTTTTTGTCGATTCGATCGGTCGTCCCGTGCGCAAAGGCGACCCCCTCTTCACCCTCTACTCACCGGACCTCCTGGCCACGCAAGATGAGCATCTCCTCGCCGTGAAAACTCAGGCCCGACTGGTTGTCAGCCCGCTCGGCGATGCGAAAGCCAACGCGGCATCCCTTGTAGCCAGTACGCGAGAACGGTTGCGATTGTGGGATGTGACCGATGCGCAAATGGCCACACTGGAACGTCGAGGCAAAGCGGAGCCGGTGCTCACGGTCTATGCCCCGTCCTCCGGGATTGTCCTGAAGCGAGAGGCCTTGCCGGGAAAATATGTGGAACCAGGCACGACACTGTACGAGGTGGCGGATCTCTCCAGGGTCTGGATCTCTGCCGACATCTATGAGTCCGAGGTCGCGGCGGTGACACTCAATCAGCCGGCTTCAGTCACCTTCGCCGCGTATCCGGGAGAAACATTTCGAGGGACGGTCTCGTACATCTACTCCACGCTGAATGCCGAGGCCCGTACGGTGCGCGTGCGGGTGGAAATGACGAATCCTGGACTCAGGCTGAAGCCTGGCATGTTCGGAACCGTCATCTTGGTGACCGATGCGGCGAGGATGTTGGTTGTTCCCAAGGAAGCCGTGCTGGATACAGGACTTCGGCAACTCGTGTTCATGGATCGTGGTGAAGGAGCCTACGCGCCGTACCCGGTCAAGCTTGGTCGTCGTAATCAGGATTCTGTGGAAGTGTTGGAAGGAATCAAAGAAGGAGATCGGATCGTGACATCAGCCAATTTCCTATTGGACGCGGAGAGCAAGTTGACATCGGCTTCGAGCATGCAGGCCATGATGGGCCGGATCGGTATGGGCGATTGGCAGATGCGCGGTGCATACGAGGGCAAGATGGAAGGCATGGAGGGCATGCCGATGGGGGATATGAAGGGGATGGAAGGAATGAAAGGCATGGAGGGGATGAAAGGGATGGAAGGCATGAAGGGAATGGAAAATATGCCTGGTATGGAGATGGGGAGCAAGAAAGAGATGACAGAGGCCAAGACCCGTCAGGTGAACGGGCTCACACTCTTCCTTACGACGGTGCCGGAATCCCCCAAGGCAGGTAACGTGCTGCTCAAGCTTCAGCTGAACGATCAGGCCGGCAAGCCAGTGACCAATGCGCAAGTTGTGTTCGTCTATACAATGCCGATGCCTGGCATGACCGATTCCAAGGTGGCGGCTCGCCACACGAAGGATGGACTCTATGAGGGGACCGTGCTGTTCGGTATGGGCGGGACATGGGTGGTAACGGCCAACGTGACGGTACCAGGGAAAGCGCCCATTGCTGAAAAATATCAGTTCTCGGTTGGCGGGGGAGGCATGTAATCCACCATGCTTGCACGACTCATTGACGGAAGCGCCCGCAATCCAATCCTGGTCATCCTCTGCGTGGTGTTGCTGGCAAGTTGGGGCCTGTGGGCGGGATTTCAGGTTCCACTGGATGCAGTTCCCGACCTGTCCGATGTCCAGGTGACTATCTACACAGAATGGCAGGGGCGCAGCCCCACGTTGATTGAAGACCAGGTCACCTATCCGATTGTCACATCCCTGCTGGCTGGGCCGAAAGTCAAACGGGTGCGGGGAGTCTCGGAATACGGGGTCTCCTATGTCTATGTGATCTTCGAAGACCGTACGGACTTGTACTGGGCACGCAGCCGTGTGTTGGAATACATGCAGAAGTTGACCGGAAAGCTTCCAGCCGGCGCCACGCCGACCTTGGGACCGGATGCCACAGGCGTCGGATGGGTGTATCAGTATGCACTGGTCGATGAGTCAGGCGCGCATGACCTGGCGCAGCTCCGCAGTCTTCAGGATTGGTACTTGCGCTTTCAACTGGAAAGTGTGCCTGGCGTGGCAGAAGTGTCGGCGGTCGGCGGGTTCGTCAAGCAGTATCAAATCGAAGTGGACCCAAACACGTTGGCTGCTTACCGGTTGCCGATCAAGACGATCATCGAAGCGGTCCGGAACAGCAATGCGGAGGTGAGTGGCCGTGTCTTAGAAATGGCCGGCACCGAATACATCATTCGAGGGCGCGGCTATCTGCGCTCGATCGAGGACATCGAGTTGATCCCTGTCGGGACGGATGGACGCGGCACGCCGATCCTGATCCGGGATATTGCCCATGTCCACATCGGGCCGGACCAGCGCCGGGGCGTCGCCGAGTTAGACGGCAAGGGCCAAACGGTCGGCGGGATCGTCATCATGCGGGCCGGCGAAAACGCGCTCGCTGTAATCGAGCGGATCAAAACAAAACTGGCAGAGATTACGCCGGCTCTACCCAAGGGCGTCCACATCGTTCCCACCTATGACCGGTCCGATCTCATTCATCGGGCCATAGCCGTATTGCGCGAAAAGCTCTTGGAGGAGAGCATCATCGTCAGCCTGGTCGCCATCGTATTTCTGTTTCATTTGCGCAGCGCCCTGGTGGCGATTCTCATCCTCCCCGTGGCGGTGCTGCTGGCCTTCATCCCGATGGCCTACTTGCATATCACGTCCAGCATCATGTCGCTCGGCGGGATTGCCATTGCCATCGGCGC
>JANMMJ010000068.1:0-78510 GCA_031373255.1 Hyphomicrobiales bacterium | reverse complement strand
CGCGGCAAACGGCACTTTCTGGTATTCCGGGTTCGCATAGAGCGAAGTCCGTGTACCTGGAGGCACGTTGGCCCAGCCCAACTTCGAAGCCACATATTCAGTGTAGTGCTTGGAGGTTGCCCAACCCACGAATTTCTGAGCAGCCTCTACCTTTTGCGAACCGGCGGGAATGGCGAGCGCCCAAGCCCACAACCAGTTTGCGCGTTTGCCAAAGCCTTTGTCGGGGGCCATGGTGAAGCCGGTTTGGTCAGCCACTTTGCTGGCTTCTTTATTAAGGACATGGGAACCAGCAGATGTTGCGTCTGCCCACATGCCACACTTGCCGGACTGGAACAGAGCGAGGTTTTCCGAGAAGCCGTTGCCTGAAGCACCTTCTGGGCCTGCTTCCTTCATGATGGCGAGATAGGTGCTGAGCGTGTCTTTCCATTCGGGTGAATCAAACTGTGGCCTCCAGTTTTCATCAAACCAACGGGCACCGAAAGAATTGGCCATGGTTGTCAGAAACGCCATATTTTCGCCCCAGCCGGCCTTGCCACGCAGGCAGATACCGTTCACGCCATTGGCGCGGTCGGTCATCTTCCTGGCAGCATCCAAGATGAAGTCCCATGTTGGTGCTTCTGGCATCGTGAGCCCTGCCTTCGCCATCAGGTCCTTCCGGTACATGACGAATGAAGATTCACCGTAAAATGGAGCAGCATAGAGCTTGCCGCCGGATGAGAGGCCAGCGGTTACCGCAGGCAAAATGTCTGTCGGATCATCAACGCCCGCAAGCGGGACGAGCCAGCCCTTGGCGCCCCAGATCGGGGTTTCATACATGCCGATGGTGAGCACATCATACTGGCCGCCTTTGGTGGAAATATCTTTCGTCACCTTCTGGCGCAGGTCGTTTTCTTCGAGCGTCACCCAGTTCAATTTGATATCCGGGTTGGCGGCGGTGAAGTCATCCGTCATCTTCTGCATGGTGATCATGTCGCCATTGTTCACGGTGGCGATCGTTAATTGTGTTTCTGCGAGCGCGGTGGACGCCATCGCAGCAAATGCCAAGGCACCGACGGCACCCGTGATGAATTTCCTCATTCCAGAACCTCCCATTTGCAAGCTTGGGCTTTTGCCAATCAAGCGGGCATATACTCACTCTTAATGCGACAAGGAGTCAATGCGGAATCGTTTTTGCGGCGCAGCAATTCGATGCGGCAAAACTCAGGAGAGGAGGAACTCGGCCATCACTTCATTGGTGACGAGGCCGTTGATCAATTTGCCGCGCAATGCGCCGAGAACAGCCGCCTGCTTGGTGCGGCCTGCGGCGGAGCCAATGACGAGCTGCCCTGCATGCGCGGTCATGGGAACGCTGGTAACGCGGTCATTGGTCAGGCCTTCGATCAACTGTCCGTTTTGATCGAAGGCCCAGCCGATGACTTCGCCCACGGCGCCAGCCTTGACCAGCGCGCGCAGTTCCTGGCGGGTGACGAAGCCGTCGCGACGCAAACCGCCGTCTTCGGCGAGATGGCCGACGCCAATGAACGTCACATCGGCATGGCGCGCGAGATCGACGACGTTGCTCACCGAACGCTGCGAGAGAAACAGGTCACGCTCATGCACCGATGCGGCAATAACCGGCAATGGAATAGGATAGTGCGGAGCCTGAATGGCCTCGGCCATGCGCATGATCACGTCATAGAGGATGGCAGTGCCATCCGGCGCGATATTGCCCACGGTGGAGACGATCTTGTGCTGCGGACACTCCATCCTGTTGAGGTTCTCAACCGCAGCGCGCAACGTCTTTCCGGAACCCACAGCAATGACGCGCGGGTGTGGCGACTCAAGGCGGCGTTCGATTTCCGAGGCAAGGGCCTGGGCCATCCCCACGCTTTCCGATGGATTGTCCGGATCGGAAGGAACCACTTCGCACAGCACGAGTCCGTAGCGGGCAATCAGCCGCTGGGACAGATCGAGGCAACGGGCGATGGGATGATCGAGCCTGACCTTGATCAGACGTTCGGAGACCGATAGGGAGACAAGCCTCTGTGCCGTCTGGCGCGAAATACCCAGCTTTTTGGCAATCTCCTCCTGCGTGTTACCGGCAATGTAATACAGCCAGCCGGCGCGGGCGGCGTCGTCCAGGCGGGTGGCTTCGGCATCCGAATTTCTGCTCATAGGCTGAGATGTTTCCCAGTCTCCGGCCCATGAGTCAAATCGATTGCGGGCTCCGCCTTACCCAGTAAGCGTTGAAGGCTGAAATACCGGAGCCAGCAACGTGTAAAGTTTCCTGAAGGACGACAATCTCTCGCGGTACTGTTCAACCAGGGCGGGGTCCGCTTCGATCCGCGTCTTTACTGGCGGTGGCGTACAAACAGCAGTGATGGATTCTCCGGTCACGGCCAGACGCGCCAGTCGGGCTGCTCCGAAGGCCGGGCCCACCTCGCCACCCTCGTAAAGGGTGAGAGGACGGCCAAGCACATTGGCGAGTATCCGCATCCAATAGAGGCTTCGCGAGCCTCCGCCAATCACCGCCAACTCCTTTGGCGTTGTTCCGGCATCGGCCAGAACCTGCTGGCAATGGCCGAGCGAAAAGGCGACGCCTTCAAGTACGGCCTGAACGATGTCGCTGCGGGTCGCTCCCGGCGTCAGCCCATAAAGCGCGCCCTTGGAATGAGGATCGTTCAGCGGTGTTCGTTCGCCCACGAGATAGGGAAGGAAAAGGAGAGCCGAAGGTGCCGTGTAATGATCGGCGGAGGTCTGGAGCAGGCCCTCGATATCGTCCGCAGCACCCATTACCGATGCAATCCAGGCGAGACAGCTTGCACCATTCAACAATGCGGCCATCTGGAACCAGCGTTCCGGCAGGCCGTGACAGAATGTGTGAAGCATGGACGCCGGGGCTGGCGCGTAAGCATTGCGCGTGATGAAGTACTGGGACGAGGTGCCGAGAGAAATGAAAGCGTCTCCGTCATTGATCGCGCCAATGCCGATGGCTCCTGCGGCTGCGTCGCCGGCACCGGCCGCCACAGGAATGCCTGTTTGAGGCAGGCCCCAGGCGCTGGCGATATCCGCGCGAAGATTGCCCGAAACAGCAGCTCCCTCCATGGCCCGCGGCAACATCTCCGGCGACGTGTTGCAGGCAGCCATGATGGTTTTTGACCATATCCTGTTGCCGCTATCAAAAAGCAGGCTCCCTGCCGCATCGCACATATCGGTTGCGCAGATTCCCGTGATTTTGAGACGGATATAATCCTTCGGCAAAACGATCCGCCTTGTTTTTCGCCAAGTATCCGGTTCATGGCGCTGCAGCCAGAGCAGCTTGGGCGCAGTGAAACTCGCCGTCGGTGGAACTCCGGATATCTCGCCGATCCCCGGTATCCGCTCCAGCAGCAACGCCGCTTCGGCATGAGCGCGGCCATCGTTCCAGAGGATGGCCGGCCGCACCGGCAGATCATCGCCACCGAGCAATACCGCTCCATGCATCTGGCCGGACAGGCCGATGGCAGCGATTGCCTGCCAGTTCTTGCCGGCAGCCGCCCGCAATTGATCAATTGCGCTGCAAACAGCGGTCCACCAATCTTCAGGATCCTGCTCCGACCAGTGAGGATGCAGGCGGCTGGTGCTCAACGGAACAGTGGAGGTCGCGAGAACGTGCTGGCGTTCGTCCACGACCAAGGCCTTAACCGCCGACGTGCCCAGGTCGATGGCAAGGAAATTCATTCTGATGCGCTTGCTAAGGTCATTTCAGGCGCTAGCGAAGCAAGTCCCGGTACCATTGCAGGCCCTTTTCAGTGCCACTGCGCGGGCGATACTCACAGCCAACCCAGCCAGTGTAACCGCTCTCATCTATCAGATTGAAAAGATATGGAAAATTTATCTCCTGATAAGCGTCCGGCTCGCATCTTCCAGGGACGCCGGAAATCTGAATGTGCTGGATGAAAGGAAGCATGGTTTTGAAGGTCTCGATAATACGGCCCTGGGTCATCTGCACATGATAGGCATCAAACTGATAGGCCACGTTCTTCCGATCAACGGCAGCAATAATCTCCGCTGCCTGCGGCACGGAATTGAGAAAATATCCAGGCATATCGGTCGGATTGAGCGGCTCGAGCAGCAGGGTGACTCCATGCTGTTTGGCTTGCTCGGACGCCCATTGCAGATTTTCGATGAAGGCCTCGCGGCAGTCCGAGAGATCGTCAGCGGCGCGTGGTATCCCTGCCATCACGTGTATACGCGGGCACTGCAATACCGATGCATAGCGCAATGCCAGGTGCATTGATTTTCGGAAGTCATCGCGCCGGTCCGGCAGAGCGCCAAAACCGCGTTCGCCCTTGTCCCAGTCTCCCGGCGGGACGTTGAACAAGACCTGCGGCACGCCCGCTGCCTTGAGCCGGGCAGCGAGTAAATCTGCATCTTCTACAAAGGGAAACAGGCACTCGACAGCTTCAAACCCCGCCCTCGCCGCCAATTCGATGCGCTCGAGGAATGGCACCTCGTTGAACATCATCGAATAGTTGGCGGCAAAGCGGGGCAGGATTATCTACTGTGGCGAATGGGTCTTCAGGAATGCGATGACGTTGGCGCGTTCATCTTCCTTTTTCAGGCCGGCAAAGGCCATCTTGTTGCCCTTGATGAACGCTTTTGGGTTCTCAAGGTATTTGCCCAAGGTTTCGTCGTTCCACACCAGGCCGCCAGCGCCCGCGTCTTTCATGCCTTGCGAATAATTGAAATCAGCCGCAGTGCCTGCGGTACGGCCAATTACGCCGTTCAGAACCGGGCCGACCTTGTTGGCGGCACCATCGCCCACGGCATGGCACGCCATGCACTTCTTGAAGACTTTCTCGCCCGCGGCCGCGTCCTGGGCTTGTGCCGAAGTTGCCGCGAGTACAAGAAATGCAGCCGCTGAAATGAACGTTTTCATGTTGATTGCTTTCGCTCCCATTTAAGCCAGCGCCAGTTTCCGGCACCGAGACGAGCGAATATAGGGCGGGGAAATGGGGCCGCAATTGGTCTTTTTGACCCGTAGCTCAGTCCCTGAAAGCGCGATTGAGGTTTCTGGCGCCCATGAAATCGGCGCCGGTCATGCCCTTGAGCGTAGCCGACGTTACGTCGGTGTTCATGAAATTGGCGCCGGTCGCGTCCGCGCCGGTCATGTCGGCACCGCTCGCATCCGCACCCATGAGATTGGCGCCCTTGAGGTTTGCCCCCGTCATCTTCGTAAACTGAAGGTCGGTGCGGCTCAGGTCGGATCCTGCGAAGCTCGCACCTTCCAGCCTGGCGGATTTCATAACCGCCCGCATGAGACCCATGGACTGATTTTTCATGTCCGCCCCGAGAACGGCGTTGTCGAAACGGGCGCCGTTCAAACTGGCATTGGTCAGATCGGCGGCAATGACGGAGCCGGTGAAATCCGCGGCGTCGGCGCTTGCGCCGATGAGCTGGGTACCGAAAAGGTTGGCACCCTTGAGATTGGCATGGTTCAGATTGGCAGACAACATCCAGGCTTGGTCCAGAATTGCACCCTCAAGATTGGCATTCGAGAGGTTGACCTTGTTCATCCGGGCGGCGCGAAAGGTCGCACCTTTCAGGTTGAGGCCGGAAAGGTCGAGCCCGTTCAACGATTTTTCCGACAGGTCGATGGGCTTCCCTGCGGCAATTATTGTCTCGATGTCGGCGCGCGTCATTTCAGCTTCGGTGAAAGCCGGGGAACTGAGATCGAGATTTTTCAGAAGGTCCTGAGCATTTGCTACCGGAAGTGCGAGTGAACACGCAACAAGGGCTGCAACCAGCATAAGGCGGGAATTTTTCATGTCGCTCCGGTTATCACGTCTGCGGATGCAGCCGTCATATCACAATCGGGTGACGCTTATGTCGGCTGGCCGCTGGCGCCTGGAACTTCGCACTTCCAGCGGGTAACTTTCACCTGGGGATGGGCCGATGACCATTCGGCAATCCATGGCGTCGCCTCATACATGCACTGGGACAAGCTCCCGTGGCTTTCGAATACAAATTCCTGGTTCTTGCAATCCTGCGGTTCCCCAATCGAGCAAACAGTCAGAACAAGTGCAACGAGCATGGAGTCGGTCCTTTCCCTGAACTTAACGAAAATTTGCGGCGCCCGGTTTCATACCGGCAACAATATTTCGCCTTTGCCTTCCAAAGCGAGATCGCCTGAAAGACGGCGCAGAGGCCGATTGAGGATTTTTGCAGCGGCTGGGGCCTGTAGTTTCACCGATTCTGCCAGAAGCCGGGCGAACACCAGTTCGACCGGGCCCGAATCGGCAAAAGTTGGTGAAAGCTGTTCCGGGGCCTCATTCAAGACGATGGTGCCACGCCGCATCAGATAACCCGGCAGTGGCCCAGCACCACCGGCAATTATCAATGTACCAGCAATCATGGCGCGGCCTGCATAGGGGCCAGCCTTCTTGCCTATGATGATGGTGCCCCGGCGAAGCCGATGCCCGGCTTCGCGGCCGGCATTTCCCTTCACCGTGACGACGCCGCCCCGCATGCCGGCCATTTCTCCGGGCAGAGGTCCCCCCAGCCATTCTCCCACATCGCCGGCGACGATAATGCTGCCACCCTCCATGCCGGATCCAACCCAAGGTCCTGCACTGCCGGAGACCGTGAGGGTTCCGGAATTCATAAGTCGGCCGGCCCTGGCGCCGACATCGCCTTCGACCAAAATCGTGCCTGCGGTCATTGCCTCGGCGATCCTGTCAAAGCGCCTGGAACCGCCAGCAAAGCGAATCTGAGCGGGATCGCCCTTCCTGACACGAAACATGTCGCCGACTTTCGTCACCACCTTGGTGGTTTCAATCGCGATGCTTTCGATCTCCCTCTGGGTAAGCTTGTCCAAGCGATGCGGAACGAGTGTTGAAAGATTGAGGCGCTGCTCAGGCTCGGCTCGCAATGTGAATACGAGGACGCTCATGGCAGCAGGTCTTTCAGATGATAGTGATGGGGTCCGAGTTTGCCACCATAGTTTCCGGCGCCAACGCGGAGCGCGCCGCGTTTGGGGCCGAGCCGGATGATCGCGGCAAGCCCGGCGCGCATCGCCGCCGAAACTGCTTCCGACGTCAACCCATCAATAACAATCTCGAGGACGCAGCCGATATCGTCATCAAGTTCAGTGGCGACGGCACCCTTCAGGGTGGGGCAATAGAAATGATTGGTCGATGCGATGAGCGCCTTGTATTTCGAGCCAATTTTTGAACCCGAGCGCACGATGCCGCCGGGAAACGGCATGATGGCATCCTTCACCTTGCCAATGGCGGCCACGGCAGCTTCGGTGGCCCTGAGGGTCGTGGCGAAATCATCCCCCATAATCAGAAGGTTACCGCCGCCGACCGCCTTTTGCGTCATGCCAGTCGTGGCTTCGCAGACGAACTCGCCCTCCATCACCGGCATGCGCCAGAAGTGCCTGCCGCCGATCTTCTTGGAGATCTGCCAGCCATCGGCGAAGTAGCGGATGGCGGAGCCAAGCTTGAGCTTCTTTTCGCCCCCGATATCGGCGTAACAGGCGGTTCCCGGACAGGTGAGCACGCACTGGCCGAGCCGGTTCATCAGTTGCGTCTGCAGCATGTCGGGCGCCATGGCGAAAAGCAGGACGCGGACGCCCGGACGGCCATCGGGGGTTTCCTTCGCCGTGAGCGCGCGGTCGATGCCCGCCTCGCAGCCGCAGGCAATGACCGACGTGGCGAAGCCGGTCATGGTGGTCGCGGCCTGACGGGCCCATTTGAGCGTGGGTGCAGTAATGATGATGGCTGTGCCGCTCATCGGAAAGGCCTCGGCGAAGCTGTCGTCGATGCGCAAGCCCCTGACCTTCAGCGTCCGCATGACACGATTCCAAATGGATCGTTATTGCCGGGCAGATCGGCCGGCACCGCAAACATATCGGCGGGAAGGCCGTAGACCTGTTCGGTATAGGCCGACAGGCGGCGCGCCATCGCTGATTCAGATGAGACAGCGAGTGTCAGGGCCTTGCCAAAACTCCTGCCCAAGACGCGGCCGCCGCGAACGATCTCGATCCCGCTCTTGAACACCCGGTCGGCAGCGCGGAACATCGCGGCGCGATCCGGCCTATCGTCGTAGATGGCAATGTCAGCAAGGGCGCCAACGCCCAGATGGCCGCGGTCCTTCAATCCGAGAAGCCTTGCAGGAGCGGCGCGGGTCATGATGGCGATCTCGCCCAACGAATATTCGCGCTCGAGCGCTGGCAGCGTCGTCATCTTCATGGCCGAATGCGGCAATGCAGCGATCCATTCGGCCCGCACGTTGCGATCCATCAAGAGGGCGAATATCTCCGGATAGGAGGTGAACGGCGCACCATTGGGATGATCGGTCGTAAAAAACACGCGCCAGGGATCATTGACGAGCAGGAAAAGTTCAAGGCCAACGGCCCATTGGACGGCGTTGTAGAAGCTCCTGGCGCTGTATTTGTAAGGAACGATGCCACCTCCCGAGGCCTCGCCATCCCAGATTACCCATTTTCGCGGGCGCGCCTGATCGCGGGCGGTGAACTGGCGCATGACATCGCAGGAAACGGTAACGGTCTGGCCGAACATCACCTGGCCGATATCGATGGTCACGTTGGGCCGCCGGTTGACCTCCTCAGCGATACGAGGTGCTGCCGACGAGAAGCCGCGCTTTCCTTCCGATCCATAGCCATAGAACTGCATGTGGGCGAAGTGGACCGGACGGCCGCGCGCCGCCTCCATTGTCGCCACGGCGGTATCGGCATTGCCTGCTTCGCCAAGATTGTTGCAATGGACATGCAGCGGATGCGGGATGCCCAGCGTTTCCACCGCATCCTGCAAGGCCTCGACGATGCGGCGCGACGAGACGCCATAGGACGGGACAACATCATCAAGCGAGAAACTGCGGGCATTCTGCTTGAAGGCCGCTGCAGCACCGGCATTGATCACCTTTACGCCCAGAGCCCGCGTGGCCGAGACCATGTGGGCCACATAGTCGGTGATGGCATTGGCGCTATCGCCCCGCCTGATCATATCCAGCAGGAAATCGTCATTGCCGAGGACGCAGAGGCCTGCCTTGTCGATAAAGGGAACGTCGTTGAGTTCAAGATGTGCGTGCAAGGCGTGTGACGGCACCACAGCAGGCTCAACGACCGTGGTGAACCCCATCTGTGCGTAGAGCCGGCCTGTTTCCTCCGTCGTCCATCCAGCGGCGGAGAGATGAGTTTCATGCGGCCGCGCGACATGGGCCTTGTGCTCTTCGGGAAGCAGCAGCCGCGCGGTGTTCACATTGCCACCCGCAATGTGGGAGTGGATGTCGATCGCACCGGCCATGACGATCCGGCCATTGAGCTCAATAGTTTCGCTGGCCCGGCCATGGGCTGGTGCATCGACCATGCGATCGCCCTCGATCCACAGATCGCGTGTTGCCTCGGGGCCGCTCACGGGATCTATGACGCGGCCGCCCTTCAGTCGAATCATGCGGCGGCATCCCGCTTCTGAAGAGCACCATGAATTTGATCGAGAACATCGCCGGCAGACGGGGCGCCTGTCCCTTGGACGCATTTCCGCAGGCCCAATGCTCCGGTTCGTCCATCAAAGACGATGCCGTCATGGTCGATGCCCGGCGTTCCCGTCTCGATCAGGACGGCCGGCCAATTCCTGGCGGTGGTGCCTTTGGCGACGAGCGCCACGGTTGGCAGACTGTCCATCCAGTCCGGAAGGGATTGATCAAACGTCGACACCCACAGTGCCACATCGGCTTCACCAGACGACACCAGCCGATCCGCCGAGAACGTCCAGGGATCGTGTACAGGGGCAGCGCCTGCGAGACTTGTCCGCAAAGGCAGGCCGGTGAGCCAGCCTGACACCAGATTGGCGCCGCTGCCGTTGCTTTCACCGGCGAGCGCCATGCTGGAAAACCGGGTGTGCCGGTTAAGATCGCGCACCAAGCCCATCAGCATTTCGACCGTAGGTTCGTCGATACTCCCCGGCTGCCAGACTGCCACGCCAAATATTGCGGCGCGAAGCTGGGCGGCTGCCGGTTTTAATTTGCCGGCTGCCTTGCCGAGTCGGGTGGCAGGAACATCGTTCACCAGTGCGCGCAGGATAGCGAAAGACGCAGCGGCCGCCTTTGGCGTGATCCTGAGAATATCCGGCTGCTTGCGTTGCCCAAAAAACCGATCCGGCCAATCGCCTGATACGCCTATTGCCAACAGCACATCGCAGCTACGCGAAACTTCGGTGGGCGAAACCGTCATCCACCCGGAGCGCTGCAAGACCGCGAGATCAGTGAGAAGGCTTGCGCTTGCCATGTGATCGAATGCGCCGCGAAGATGCCGCGCCAGCGCCGCGCGAACGCCGGACACGTCGCTGCCGAGACCAGCAACCAAGGGAAATCGGGCACGCCCAAGGATCACCGCCGCTTCCGTAACTGCAGCCGAAAGGCTAGCAGCGCGGCCAGAAATACGCGCTTCTACCATCGCCAATCACTAAAGAGGTGCCCAGCCCACCTTAGCCGAAGATTATTTGGAGGCGAAGCAAATCCTTTCGCCATCCCTACCAGCTTTGTCGCGACGCCAATTGTCGTTACTTGTCGTACTTTATATAGGCAAATCGCTGATCGTCCTGGGGCGTACCCTTCAGTGCCCCGCCGTCCTTGCCTGGCTGCCAGCCAACCACTTCCTCGATCTTCCTGGCGAGTTCGAAATCCTTATCGGTGATTCCCTTTGCCGCATGATTGACCAGACGGACTTCCACCCAGGCATAGGACGCGGTGATATCGGGATGATGCCATGCGGCTTCGGCAAGATGGCCAACTGTGTTGATCACCATCAGCGTGCTCTTCCAGCTATTGGTGCGGAAGGTGCGGCGAATCATGCCTCCTTCCAGCTTCCACTTGGGGAGTTCGGCTGCCAATCTGGCTTGCACCTCCTCGTCCGAGTAGGTGCGCTCTTGGATACGTTCGTTCATGGTTGAACGTCCTTTCTTCATCTGCCACATTGATTGTGGCTGAGGAACCTGTGGAGATTACAACACTCCGGGGTGCTTCTGCCAAGTGGGCACTGCTTTATCTGGTGGTTTATGGACAGCGTCACTGTCAGAGTGCCCGCACGCCTGCATCTTGGGTTCCTTGATCTCAATGGAAGCCTGGGACGGAAATTCGGCAGCATCGGCCTTGCCATCGACGGCCCGCAGACGCGAATCACCATGTCTCGCGGCCGGGAAACTTCGGTCAGTGGAGACGAGCGAGCCCGCGCGGCAAACTACCTTGCCCGGCTGCAGGACGCACTGAAGGTAAATGGCGGTATTCATCTTGAGATCCCAGAAATCATTCCCCCGCATGCCGGGCTCGGATCGGGGACGCAGCTTGCGCTTGCCATAGCTGCGGGCGTGCGGAAGCTCCATGACATGCCGCTTGATCCGCGGAGCGATGCGCAGTTGCTGGAGCGTGGGGCTCGCTCTGGCATCGGGATAGGCCTGTTCAATGGTGGCGGGGTGGTGCTCGACGGCGGCCGCGGCGCCAGTGCAATGCCGCCGCCTGTCATTGCGCAAGTCCCGTTCCCAGCCGCCTGGCGCATTCTCCTGATTTTCGATCATCGTGCCAAGGGCATGAACGGCAAGGCCGAAACACGGGCCTTCGCGCAGCTTCCGGCCTTTTCCGATGCGGAGGCCGGGCATCTCTGCCGCCTCACGTTGATGAAGGCGTGGCCGGCTCTTATCGAGCAGGACATCATCGCCTTCGGATCGGCCATTGCGGAAACGCAGCGCCGGCTGGGAGATCATTTTACGCCAGCGCAGGGCGGACGCTACACCAGCCAGGCCGTCGGTGAAATTGCCGCAATGCTGGAAGCTGCGGGGGCCGCCGGTTGCGGTCAGAGTTCCTGGGGACCAACAGGCTTTGCGTTTTCCGCAACGGCGAACGACGCCGCAAAACTGGAATCAACCGTGAGAGACCGGGCGAAGACCCTGGGCCTTTCACTTCAAATCGTATCTGGCAACAACCAAGGCGCCGTCATATCGGCGGGGAGACAGACTGAATGACCGACAAGCATATCCTTCACATGGTGACCCCGCTCAAGCACATGAGCCCTTTTGACGTGAACATGGCAGCCGACGCCGGGTTCGACACGATTGTGACCTATACGAATGTCACGCTCGACGAAGTCACCGGACTGGTCCAGGACGCAATATTCTCGCGCCCCCCGCAATCGGGCGTGAACACCGGGTTTTTCTTTGCCGGACGCGACGCGGTTCTGGCGCTCGACATGCTCGACGCCGCGCAGAAGGCAATGGTTCCGCCCTTTCAGGTGTCCCTGTTTGCCGATCCGGCAGGATCGTTCACGACGGCTGCCGGCATGGTGGCCTGTGTCGAGCGTTCCCTGAAGCGCAAGGGCAAGACTTTGGCAGGGCAAGCTATTTCGGTTTTCGGCGCGACCGGTGTGGTGGGATACTCGGCGGCGGTCATCGCCGCATTGGAAGGGGCTGATGTCACGCTGGTTGGCTATGATGGTCCGGCACGTGTCGAAAAGGCCTCGAATGAGATTGCCACGCGGTTTGGCGTCAAAACCCGATTTGCCGATGGCAGCAGCGACGAGAAGAAGCAAACCATCGTCGAGGGATCGTCCGTGGTCCTTTGCGCGGCGCGAGCGGGTGTCAAAGTCCTCGACGACGAGATAGTCAACGCAGCCAAAAAACTGCTCGTCGCTGCCGATGTGAACGCCGTGCCACCACCAGGTATCGAGGGACTTGATGTCATGGCCGACGACCAGAGACTTGGAGCGCATGGCTGCGTCGGCATCGGGCCGCTCACCATAGGCAACGTCAAGTACCGCACCGAGTCGGGGCTATTCCGCCAGATGATCGACGCAAAGAAACCAGTGACCTACGATTTCCGGGACGCTTTCAACCTTGCCAGAACATTCACCAGCGCGTGAGAGGCCGGCAGTGCTGATCGCCGCGACTTCCGGAAGAGCCCTGGCACAGTCCGCTAGCCGGGCGGGCTACTTGCCATTGACTGTCGATTTCTTTTGCGACCTCGACACGCAGGAGGCCGGGGAGACAGAATTGGTGGAAGGGAGCTTTGCCGAGGGCTTTTCCGGCGATTCGGTGGTGCGGGCACTCAATAACGTTACCGCTGCGTCCGTGCGCGAACCCATTGGCCTGGTCTATGGCAGCGGATTTGAAAACTGCCCGGATACTTTGCAGGAATTGGGCAGAAATTGGCAGATTCTCGGCAATTCGCCCGATGTGGTCAAAGCACTCAAGGACCCGCTCGCGTTTGCCACTCTGTGCCATTCGCTTGCGATTCCGCATCCTGCGGTTCAGCTACAAAGACCGGATGA
Source organism: Hyphomicrobiales bacterium (assembly GCA_031373255.1). GTDB lineage: Bacteria > Pseudomonadota > Alphaproteobacteria > Rhizobiales > Aestuariivirgaceae > JANMMJ01. Next base: position 65,210 of record JANMMJ010000068.1, on the reverse strand, counting down.
CATAAAAGACTGGCTCCGCAAAGCACGTGGCGGAACTGGCGGGGCTCACGTTGCTGACGCATCGCATGAGCCACAGGCGGGTAATTATTACTATCAGCGCCACGTTGCAGGGATTGCCGTTTCAGCCCTGTTTCTTGCTGACGGGGAACTTGCGCAGGTCGTCGGGTTCAGCCGGCAATGGGCTTCCCCAATCCACGATGAACCGTTCCGGTATGGGGGCGCCATCAGGCCTGCCGATCTGTCTCAGTCAATTATGGAAAGACTAGCTGCCGCATGCCACCGGCTCACCGCGGCGACCGGCCTCCGAGGTCTCAATAGCGCTGATTTTCTGGTCGAGGGTTCGGACTTCCATCTGCTCGAAATCAATCCACGGCCGGGCGCAACGCTCGATATCTTTGATGACAGCGAAGGGTGGTTGTTTTCCGCACATATCGCTGCATGCCAAGGCGCTCTTCCTGCATCACCTGTCGCGTTCGATGGCTACCGCGCAGCAACCGTCGTCTACGCAGAAAGTGACATCGATCGCATTCCGGTACTGGACTGGCCGGCGTGGACGATGGACCGGCAAATTGCGGGAAGCCGCGTTGAGGCAGGCTGGCCGCTGTGCACGGTGATGGCAATGGCGGAGGATGGTGCAGCGACGTTGGTTTTGTTGGCCGAAAGAGAAAAAGAAATGAAGCGGCGCCTGGGAGGAAATGAGAGTGAAGGCCTACAGCATAAATGATCGCGCTTTCCAGCTGACCGAAGAACTCGTTGCGGAGTCGGGAACGCAAGGCATTGAGGCGGTTCGCGGCCCGAGCGGCGAAAGGCTGATCGACGCGGGCGCCCGCGAGCGCGGCAGCATCGCCGCCGGCGTCAAGATTGCATCCATCTGCATGGGTGGACTTGGTGCCATTCATATCGGGCCCGACATGGCCTCGCCCTCCTGGCCATGGCGGCTGATCGTGCGTTCGTCACAGCCGGTAATCGCCTGTCTTGCCAGCCAGTATGCCGGGTGGAGCCTTTCGGCGGACAAGTATTTTTCGCTGGGCTCCGGTCCGGCCCGCGCGTTGGCGCAGAAGGAAGTTATCTTCGGCGAAATCGGCTATCGCGATACATCACGGCACGCCACCATCGTGCTGGAAACTGACACACCGCCGCCTGCCGAAATCGTCGCCATGCTGGCCCATGACTGCCATGTTCATGTTGAGGATCTAACGATTATCTATGCACCGACACAGAGCCTCGCAGGCTCGGTGCAAGTGGTCGCCCGTGTGCTCGAAGTTGCCCTGCACAAGGCCCATACACTGCATTTTCCGCTACCCGATATTGTCGAGGGACTGGCTTCGGCGCCACTGTGCCCGCCGCATCCCGATTTTGTGACGTCCATGGGCCGAACCAACGACGCCATCATCTACGGCGGACAGGTGCAGCTTTTTGTCAGAGGACCCGACGAGGCCGCCAAAGCGCTGGCCGAAAGCTTGCCCAGCAAGAGTTCGCGCGACTACGGACGGCCATTTGCCGACGTTTTCAAGGCCTTCAACGGTGATTTCTACGCCATCGATCCACTGCTGTTCAGCCCAGCCAGCGTGATGGTGACCTCGCTGCAGAGCGGCGAGACCTACAGATCCGGCATGATTGCACAGGACCTTCTCGATGCCTCGTTTGCCTGAGGGACCGCGGATCGTCATCTTTGCCGAACCTCGCGACGGTCACGCGAAGACCATCTCCACCCACATGAGGCGGCTTGGTGCGCAGCCGCAAACCATGCGGCTTCAAGATTGCGAGTTCGATACGTCGCAGCTCTCCGGACTTTCGATTCCCGGCGGCATGCCTGACGCGGTTCTGGTGCGCACGGTTTCCGAAGGCAGCTTTGAAGCCGTCACCAAAAGGCTTGGCCTGCTCCATGCGCTGCGGCGTAGCGGGGTAACCGTGTGGAACGACGCGCGTACCGTCGAATGCTGCGTTGACAAGTCGATGACGAGCTTTCTGCTGCATCAGGCTGCTATTGCCACGCCGCCTACCTGGACGGTCGAGAACCGCGCCGATGCCGCCGAAATTGTCAAACGCGAGGCAGAACGCGGCAATCTTGTGCTCAAGCCATTATTCGGTTCGCAGGGCCGTGGATTGAAGCTGATTTCAGGCGTGGAGGACCTGCCGGACGAGCAGGCGGTTTCCGGGGTCTATTACCTGCAACGCTTCGTTGCCGCGGCGGGACCTCAGTTTCACGATTACCGCGTGTTCGTCATCAACGGGCGGCTGGTTGCCGCAATGCGGCGCGCCAGCAGCCATTGGATCACCAACGTCAAACAGGGCGGAAAGCCCTGTGCCGCCATCATCGATGCCGAGCTTGGATCGATTGCGGGGCGGGCGGCGGAGGCGGTCGGGGCAAATTTTTGCGGAGTCGATATTATCCGGAATGCGGACGGCGAGTACCTGGTGCTCGAGGTCAACAGCATGCCGGCCTGGGCCGGGCTACAGAAGGTGACGCCGGTCAATATCGCACGCGAGATCGCCGCGGCGCTGGTGGCCCATGTGAGGTCACAGGGCGCGCTGAAGGCTGCGGGATGAACATAACCGGCCGGGCCTTTATTTTGGCTTGCAGGGCCGAAATCGACGCTCCAAAGCCCGGAAACGTGCATATTTTCGCGGGCGGGCACGACATGGAGGCGGCGCATTTCCTGCGTAGCGCCGACGCCGCGGCGGGGCCTTTGACGAAGGAAAACAGTACCATAGGGGATCGCATCCTGGGCGCGGTTGAAGCCTCCATGGCGGCAGCGGGCACCAATACCAACCTCGGGATCGTGCTGCTTTGCGCGCCGCTTGCACGCGTATTTGAGCGCTTAAATGACGCCAAAAACGTGCAAAAAACACTCCAAAACACGCTCGAATCGCTCACTATCGCGGACGCGGAAAAGGTGTTCAAAGCCATCCGCCATGCCAATCCGGGGGGCATGGGAAAGGTCGATGGCAGCGATCTTGGCGCGGCGCCGAAGCTTCCGCTCCGCCAGATCATGGCGGAGGCCCAGAGCCGCGACCGGATCGCGAAGGCCTACGCAGATGGATATATCGACATGTTCGCAACCGGGCTGCCGGCGCTTCAGCAGGCACAGCGCGAAAACCGCGAGATCTGGTGGCCGGCGACTGCCACCTACCTCGCCTATCTGGCGGCCTTTCCGGACACACATATCGTGCGGAAATGGGGCGCAGCGCAGGCAGATTGGGTCAGACTGAAGGCAGAGCACATCATACCAATGCTCAAGACGGCCCCGGACCGGCTCGGACTGCTTCTCGAATTTGACAGCGAGATCAAGGCCAGAGGCCTCAATCCCGGGACGTCCGCCGATCTCACCGTTGCAACTCTTTTTTGCGAAAGCCTGCTCAGCATCTTGCAGCGAAGCCGATAGAGTGGTTGATTAAGGATGGCGGAATGCTCTGCCGCTATCTGGCCAACCGGTCCGGCGATATGCGCGGGCGCTGCGAACAAGGATAGGTTACGTCTGGCCACTGGATGTCCGGTGGCATTGCGAAACATGGTTCATGCCAGGGAGGAATGAGGCAATGGTAAAGAAAATTTCGAAATTGATGGTCGGCGAATCGCTGGTCGGCGATGGCAACGAGGTCGCGCATATCGATCTCATCATCGGGCCACGCGGAAGCTCGGTCGAGCATGCGTTTGTGAACTGCCTGACAAACAACAAGGACGGCTTCACATCGCTTCTCGCCGTGATCGCACCGAACCTGCCGTGCAAGCCGAACACGGTGATGTTCAACAAGGTGACGATCAAGGGCGCCAAGCAGGCCGTGCAGATGTTCGGACCGGCGCAATACGCCGTCGCCAAGGCCGTGCAGGATTCAGTTGCCGATGGAACGATCCCCGCCAAGGAAGCCGATGACATCTTCATCTGCGTCGGCGTGTTCATCCATTGGGAAGCCGAAGACGACAAGAAGATCCAGGAATACAACTACAAGGCCGTGAAGGAATCGATCGAGCGCGCCGTGAAGGGCATTCCGAAGGCTTCGGAAGTCACCAAGAAGCGCGATTCGGTCAAGCACCCGTTCGGCGCTTAGGAGAGACCCAATCGCGAGGAGGTTACTCCGGAGCCTATGCCTCCCGGACTCCTTCGCCGGTTGGCTGCCATCTTCGGTTTCGACAAATGACAAGAAGGGAGCCTCAGGCTCCCTTTTCCTTCGGCTCATAGTAATCGGCGATCTTCTGCATGAGCCAGCCCCATGCTTCGTGGTCGGCGGGGCTGGCGGTTTTTTCTATCGCGATGCGGAGGTAGGCAATTTCGGATTCGACCTTTTCACGCGGCAGCATGTGAAGGCGGCTTGAGAGGATTGCGGCCTCGATCACAGCAAATTTAGCCCTGGTGTAGCCCGGGAATGGTGCGTGGGTTGCGGCATGGGCGATGCGGCAGCGGAAGCGCGGGCGTTGCTCGTGTTCGATGCGCTCGACGACTTCCAGTTCCCAATGACTCAGCGCATTTGACAGGCGCGGCACTGCAATCGTGTCACATGGTTCAACCGGCCAATCGTGGCGGCCGGTCAGGCAGCCGGCAAAGATCCTGACATCGTCAGTATGGCTGGCGGCGGCGAAGGGCACCTGCTCGAGATTATCGAGCGTCACCGACGGGCGAAACGGCGCAATGATCCAATCCTCACCTTCGGCGATCAGGCCAAGAGGTGCTATCTGGACACGGCCCTGCCTGTCCATCGTGGTGATGATGGTTTCGCGAATCAAAGGCACCGTTTTATTGGTAGTGCCTCAGCTTGATTGTGGCGAGCGGTTCTAGTTCTTTTTCCAGCGCACCGTCGCGGCTGCCCGAGCTATTTCTGACCGCTGCTGTGGCGTGAGACTGACCGCCCGTGCCTTTGCTCCTTTTATCCCGCCCTTGGCTCTTTCTGGGGTCTTCCCTAACGTATCTTCAATTTCGCCCGTCGCAATCCGAGCGATCATAACTGCTCGGGCGTTCACATCGGCAGGTCGCCTTTCGCCTCGTGGCCCTTTAGCCATTACGCTGCCACATCATCCCTGTCTTGCTTTAAAAGCTCTGCGGCCCGTCGCTCCGCAATGTCATCGCTGAAATCGGTTAGAAAATTCAACTGGGAATCGTCAGGGAAGGATTTGTTCATGTGCTCGGCGTCGCATACCGCCCGATACACATCAGAAGCGATTGCATCGCGGCGTTGGCGAACGGCCTTCTGACGGAGATTGGGGGTACCACCCTTGTCAGTGTCGAACCAAAGGCGCAGCTGCATGCCCTTTTCACTAACCGCCACGCATTGTTTGGCACGGTAAGAAAAGCCGTCAGTGTCTTTACGCATTGCTTGACGCAATACGTTGGTAACTTGCTTGCGAAATATCTGACGTATATCTTGCAGTCGAGGAACTAGTTTCTTGTGATCCATTGCCCAGGCAAGGAAATCATCGGGATTGTTAGCCTCGGCCCCTGTCGTCTCCTCCCATTCATCCCAAGCGCGAAGGATTTGTTCATCCAAAGTGGCCATGCCAATCTCCTAAAGACCAGTGGGGCATTGACGACCCCAGCCGTCAACATACTTCCATCCAGACAAGTGATCTCGAACGCTAATCTGATACTTGCGCAGCCAATTGTACTTGTTGGTCTTGTGCTGCACCTGACCAACGACAATAGCAGGATGAATCTCCATTCTTGCAGCAAAAGCTAGAACGTCCTGCTCCGATATAAAGGGGCTTTTGCGAAGAATGAAGGATGTCAAATGCTGCCTTGAAACACAAAACTCCGCCGCTGCCTCGTTTGCGCGTCGTTCTATTTCGGGACCGTCTCCCGAGTCAGGGTCAGTCTTCATTTCGTTATCAACTGGCGCAAAGGCCACATCCCGCCCATCGCCTCTAAGTACGTGTTCACACTCGTGCCTAAGCACAAATGCAAAATTGTCGAGGCGGTCCAATCGAGTAGTCATACCAATTGCGGGCTGGCCATCGATCCACACACATACACCATCAATTTTTGATCCCGGCAGTGCCTCGACCAGAATAAAGCGAACGCCTGCCTCCTGCAAAATACCAGGGATGTGCTTCAAGTCGTCCCTATCAAGAAGATGGCTTCTGATTTTGGACAAGCTGCCGCGCAGCTTCTCCTCGGAATATAATGGTGCGCTAACGGTCTCAGCGATCTTTATTACGCGATGTAGCCATGTGTACTGGAGAGGCCCGATGGACGACTCATAGTCACCGCTCTTCTTGAACGCGGTAGGGACAATCTCGCCACTGCCAATCCACGGAATATCTTCAATGCGGTTCTTCCCAAAAAATCGCATCATCTGCAAATCCAAGAGACCGGGTTCTGTATCTTCGATCCACCTACGCTTGATCATATCCCGAACCGGGAAATAGGAGACCCATGAAGCACGAGTGCGCACGCCCGGATCAACGGGCTTCGCTTTGTGCAAGTCATACATCTTTTGAAGATTGGCGAAGAAATCGGCCTGCATGTCGAACGCCGCTCCCAAAGACGCTGCCATGTCCGGCGTAATGCTTGCCTTCCCCGAAAGCAGAGGACTTAACGCCTGAGGCAAGACACCAAGAATGTACGCAAGGTCCACCTGTTCCCAGCCTCGGGCCTCTAGCTCTTCCTTGATGAACGTGCCTGGATGGTCAACGGGCACGGGCTTGATCTGGGGCATCAGTGGTAATCCTCAATCGCCAATATGGTGGCGGTCTGGGGGTTAGTGGTTTCGTCCAGCGATAAAATCATTCGATATTGGTCGTTCAAACGGATTGAGCGAAGTCCGTCGCGATCTCCTTTGAGTTTCTCGTAGTGGAGGCTCTTCCAGTTCCGCAGAGAACGGTCGTCTATTGCGGCACGCAACACAGTCAGCTTCCGCCGCGCAGATTGAATCACTGAAACTGGCAATTTGGTTTTGCCTGCTTCTTCTGTTTCGACCAGCGCCAGCTTTTGGTCTGCAAACACGACATCCATCCGGGTGTTATAGCGTTGATTCTTATATAGTTCAATGTCAATAAATACAAGTCCTTAAACTGACATTTATGCTTGACAATGATACTTTCACGCCTATTTTTCCTCACATGAACAAACTGCCCCTCAAAACCCAGATTCACATCCTCAATATGCTGGTTGAGGAGTCTTCCATACGATCAACCTCTCGTATCTCGGGTGTCTCGATAAACACCGTGATCAAGCTCCTGGAAGACGTTGGCGCGGTTTGCAGCGCCTTCCATGATGATATGGTCCGTGGCGTAAATGCCAAGCGGGTGCAGTGCGATGAAATCTGGAGCTTCTGCTACGCCAAGGCCAAAAATCTGAAGACGGCCAAATCCGCGCCGGAAGAGGCTGGCGACACTTGGACGTGGACGGCGATTGAAGCCGATAGCAAGTTGATCCTCTCTTGGCTGGCAGGCGGTCGCGATAGCCAATACGCAATTGGCTTCACCGATGACGTGCGGACGCGGATCACAAACCGGGTGCAACTTACGACGGACGGGCACAAGACTTATCTGGAAGCCGTCGAGGGGGCCTTTGGCGGCGATGTAGACAAAGCCATACTGCACAAAGTCTATGGACCCGCGTCATACGTCACAAAAGGCCGATACAGTCCTGCAGAATATATAGGAATCCAAAAGCAACGAGTTGAAGGCGATCCGGACGAAAATTACGTCAGCACGTTCTACGTTGAGCGCCAGAACCTTACGATGCGGATGGCGATGCGCCGGTTTACAAGACTCACGAATTCTTTCTCAACCAAGCTCGAAAACCATGTCCACGCGCTGGCGCTCTACTTCGTGCACTACAACTGGATGCGGAAGCACAAGAGCCTCAACAAATGCACTCCCGCAATGGCAGCAGGTCTGACGGATCGGCTCTGGACATGGGAAGACGTACTTGTACTGGCGGACAAGGCGAAAGCGGAAGCCATCCAGACAAAGCGCCGCGCCTTTCTTGAAGCGCCTTATTCAAACTGAGACACGACCGGTTCATTTCTCCTGTTTTGCCCGCAGCGTGTGACCGGCCTTTGCCAGGCGTGTCAGATCCTCTCCCGGCAAATCAGCCGCCACGCCCCATTCCAGCGGCTCGTCCTGGGCATAGCGCTTGCCGAGACGAAAGGCGATTTCGGCCTTCATCAGTTCGGAGCCCAGATAGAAGGCATGGGGACCATCTGCCTCAACGCCGAGGCTCGAAAACAGGGCCATGGCATCCTGGGCAACGTGATGGCCGGCATTGTTGTAAACATGGATGCCGTCTTCCGCCGTTTCGATGCGAAAGTTCCTGTCGCGCACTTCGGCCGCCATGGCGGCAATCTCGGTGGGAGAGGACGCGAAGGGGGCACGATCATGAACCTGCAAGAGCATACCGCCATAGTCCCTGGGCAGGCTTTCATCGGCACGGGCGGCGAACATGATACGGCGGGCGGCATCGTGCTCCTGCACAGTGCGGTTGGTATGGGGGCTGACATTGACGAGCAGCACATTGCGAATGGCTAGCTCTGCGCAAATGCCCATCAGCACCGCAGTGACACCCGAGGAATCGGCATCGGTCAGTTCGGTGAGGTTTCCGGTTCCCATCAGAATCTCGACATGCGGCAAGGCGCGGCGCACCGCGGCATAGCGGAGCAGCGAAGCGGTAAAGCCGAAATTGATGGGATCGAGCACCGGATCGACAATATATTCGATGCCGATTTTTTCGGCCCGCTCCACGGCTGCATAAAGAGATGGCAGGTCGCCATGCGCCGATGGAATGAGCACCGGCACAGCGCCGGACTGTTCGGCAATATCGAGATTGTCACGCGTGAGGCTCAGGAGATAACTGGCACCTGCGCGCGCACCGCGGCGCAACTCATCCGGATTGGCGGAATCAACGCTGACACTGAAGCCGCCTGCCTTCAGGGCCTGCACCGTTTCTTCCAGGTGAGGAAATGGGGTGTCGGGCAGACAACCAAGGTCTATGACATCGGCACCCGCTGCCTTCAGCTTTTGCGCAAGTGCGAGAATTTCCGCCACCGTGATCTGCGAGGCTTCAACGATTTCGGCGAAAATCCTGGTGTCATGACGGGTGAGATCAGGCGGTGCTCCACCACGGCCCAAATATTTCGGAAGATCGCGCAATTCATCGGGCCCCCTCACGAACGGCACACCGAAAGCGGCCGACAACCGTGCCAGATCGACGCGGCAGCGACCCGGCAGAACAACCTTGTCGGCATTGACGGGCCGTGGCAAACGCCGCTCGATGATGGCTTCGGTCATCAGGGCGGCCACCTTGACGCCGACATCATGGACGCGCCAATCGGCACTCTCCGTGTTGGCCGCGGCGATGATTTTGTTCAGGCGAGCCTCGGCCAGATGACCGGTGAGAAACAGCAGGCGTTCAGCCATTGGCGGCGATTTCCCGCTTGCGGCGGGCGACGGCTTCGGTGAGGGCGGCGAGCGATTCAACCACCGTGGTGGCCTCGAAGTTTTTCAGCTTCTCGGTGTTTTCGAGATCGATGCGGCGGGGATAGACCTTGACCATTCCGGAGGGCGCCATGGTGTCAAGCTCAGGCGCAGTATCGCAGGCAAACACGATGGATGGCACGCGGCATTTGCCCGCCTGGGCAAAGACATTGGTGGCCAGGTTGTCGGAAATGCCGCAAATGCATTTGGCAACGGTGTTCGACGTCGCGGGCGCCATGACGAGCGTGTGGTAGACGCCCTTGTAGAACAGGCCGACGGGGGCAGCACTTGCCGTGACATCGCGATAGATGTGCGCGGTTTCCGGCAGCTTGAGATCCTTCTTGTACATGCGAACGACTTCGGCCGCAGCCTTGCTCACGAAGATATCGAGATTGGGCAGATCGCGCATGAGGTCAAGGCATTCGGTGAAGAAATGCCCGGAGCCGGTGAGGGCCCAGGCCCAGCGCTGTTCAACAGGTTTTGCGGGCATCAGTTCGGCGCCACCTTCAATTCCGCATTCTTCCGGCGCTCGATTTCCACACCGACGGCGCCGGGCCCAAGGTCCAGCTTCTCCACCCTGACCTTGACGGCGATGACTTCATCATGACGCAAAATCCTTTGCGCCGTCTTCTCCGCCAGCGTCTCGACCAGAACCGTGTGGCCTGAGGCCACGAGGCCGCGGATGGCATCGAGCACGATATCATAAGAGAATATATCGCGCATATCGTGCGGCATTTCAGACCTGCGGCGCACCTCGACTTCCACGTTGAAGCAAACGCGCTGGGGCTTGTCGTGCTCGAAGCCATAGGCACCCACTTCAACGGGGAGCACGAAATCGCGGACGAGGATCAGATCACCTTTGCCGCTCGCCGCAGGCAACGCCGCCATTGTGCCAGACTCGTCATGTTTCGGAACCAAGGCCCGAAACTCCTCGCTGCCGGGTCCATCGATCCACAAAACGTCCGGATCATAGCCCAGCAGGCGGGGGACATCGGGCGGTTCGAGATTGCCACCAATCCATGCTTCGAGCCTCGCCTCACGGCACGCAGCGACAAACGCCTCAACGCTTGCGGGCGTGGCCACGGAAAACAGCGGGACATCTCTTTCCGTTCGCAGCATGGCGCCCCGCGAACCGGCTGAACTGAATCGCGCAATCTGTTCGGCACTGTCCTTCGCGCCGGCCGGCACAATGCCGATGCATTTGCCGGGCACCGCGTTGCCGACCACATATTCGACACCCTTCGCATCGGCTGCAGCGCAGATTGCTTTGCCGCCGGCCAATACCGCCAGTATCTTTCCACCCTCGCCGGCGGGGGCTTGCGATATGTCAATAATATCGGCGCCCAGCGACACAGCCTGTTGCGCGCCGGCGACGCTTTTCACGCTTGCCAGCAGGCGCGTCATTGCTTCTTGAACATCCGGTTCTTGATCAGATAGCGCAGGCCGCGGAACCATGATTCATCGGTGTTGCCGCGGATGTCGACGCTGCCATTCTTCAGAATCCGATTGGTTTCGGCATCGCGCACGTAGAGATTGACGTTGAGTATGAGGTTGGACACTTTCTGCACCGTGCCGGTCACCGCGAGTTCGGCGCCGAGCTTTTTCGCCATCTGCGCATCACAGAAACCGCAGGACTGAAGATTGGAATTTTTTGCCTGCTCGGCAACGGGCGCTATGTCCACGACTTCATAGATGCCTTCCGCTTCAAGCAAGGTGCGAAGGCGCGGCGCCATCTCGGCCAATCTTGTCTTTTCGGCATCCGTGGTGCCCAGCAATTCGCCATCCAGGCTCGAATCAATCAGCTCGAACTCGAAGACTGCGGCGCGCGGTGCGGCGCATGCCAGGGCTGACGAGAATGCGAGGGCACTGCATCCTAACCAGATTGTAATGTGACTTTTCAGCATTTAACCGTTCAGTATCCCGGCACAGTTCGAAACAACAGCGGGCTAAACAAACGCTCTTCCAGGATTCAATGCAAGCCAGTTTTGATTTCGCCAAAGGTCAGTTCGCTCATACTATCGTCTTGCTTTTGATGGTGCTTTGCCTGTCGAGCATGGCGCAGCAGAGCGCCTCCGCACAGGACTCCCAGGAGGTCAAGATCGGCTATCTTCGCGCCTATGAGCGTGGACGCCTGACGATCTCGATCCTTGACGCAGTTCCCGAAGATCTCGGCATTGCCGGGGCCAATGTGGCAATCAACGACAACAACACGACGGGCAAGTTTCTCCAGCAGCACTATACGCTCAAGGATGTGGTGCTGAAGCCGGAAGATGATCCCCTTCCGGCCTTCGAGCAACTGGCAGCCGGCAACACGCAGTTCATCCTTACCGATCTTTCCGCTGCAAATGTGCTCAAGGTTGCCGATGCGGCGAAGGCCAAGGGCATCCTGGTTTTCAATGTCGGTGCCACGGATGATTCACTTCGCGAGGAAGACTGCCGCGCCAATGTGTTTCATACGGCACCAACACGCTCCATGCTGGCGGACGGGCTGGCGCAATACCTGGTGTGGAAGCAATGGCGGAAATGGTTGCTGGTCTATGGCTCGCACCCCGACGATACATTGTGGGCCAATGCGCTCCGCCGGGCGGCCACACGATTTGGCGCGGAAATCGTCGAGGAGCGCGAATTCAAGGATACCGGCGGGGCACGCCAGACCGATACGGGCGTGGCGCAGGTGCAAAGGCAAATTCCGGTGTTCACGCAAGGTGCGGCCGAACACCAGGTGGTGGTGGCAGCGGATGAATCGGAAGTATTTGCCACCTACCTGCCCTATCGCACCTGGGAGCCGCGGCCCGTGGCCGGTTCGGCCGGGCTCATTCCGATGAGCTGGCATCCGGCGCATGAACTCTGGGGCGCTGCACAAATCCAGAACCGGTTTGCCAAGGCGGCGGGCCGGCGCATGCTGCCCAAAGATATCCAGGCGTGGACCGCCATCCGCATCATCGGCGAGGGCGCCACCCGGACAAAGTCGAGCGACGTCCAGAAGATCGGCGATTTCATCAAGGCGCCGGAATTTTCAATCGCGGCGTTCAAGGGCCAGCGCGTGACCTTCCGGCGCTGGAACTGGCAGTTGCGCCAGCCGGTGCTGGTGGCCGATCCGAAGGGAGTTGTGTCGGTTTCGCCGCAGGAAGGATTTCTGCACCAGTTCTCCGAACTCGACACGCTCGGCATCGACGAGCCTGAAACCGCCTGCAAGCTGAATTGAAGGAGACACGCATGAGAACCGGCCTGCTGGCCTGCACCGCCGCCCTGTTGCTCACCTCCTGGGCAGCACCGGCTTCGGCTTATAAAATCTATGTCTCCAACGAGAAGGGCAATTCCGTATCGGTGATCGATTCCGCGACGATGGAAGTGGTGCACACGATCAAGAGTGGGCAACGGCCGCGCGGCATCCTGGTGACGCCCGACAACAAGTACGTCCTGGTTTGCGCCAGCGACGATGACACCATCGAAATCTTCGATGCAGCGACCTATGAGCGGGTAGGCACGCTGCCTTCCGGCCCAGATCCCGAGCTGTTTGTGCTGAGCCCATCCGGCAAGATGCTCTATGTGGCGAACGAGGACGACAATCTGGTGACCGTCATCGATCTCGACGGGCGGAATGTGGTGGCTGAAATCCCGGTCGGGGTCGAGCCCGAGGGCATGGGGGTGAGCCCGGACGGCAAGATCATCATCAATACATCCGAGACGACGAACATGGCGCATTTCATCGATTCCGAGACACATGAAATTACCGACAATGTGCTGGTGGATGCGCGGCCGCGATTTGCCGAATTCAAGAGCGACGGATCACAGGTGTGGGTTTCGGCGGAAATCGGCGGAACGGTGAGCGTGATCGACGTCAAAACGAAGGAGATCGTCAAGAAGATCGAATTCGAGGTGCCGGGGCTGGCCAAGGAGGCGCTGCAGCCGGTGGGGGTGAGGATCACCAAGGACGGCAAGAAGGCCTTCGTGGCGCTGGGGCCGGCCAATCGCGTGGCGGTGGTGAACGGCGAGAGCTACGAAGTGGAAAAATACCTGCTGGTGGGTCAGCGGGTGTGGCAGCTGGCATTCTCGCCCGACGAGAAGCAGATCATCTCGACCAATGGCATTTCCAATGACGTGACGGTCATCGATGTCGACAATCTCGAACCGGTGAAATCGATCCAGGTTGGCGAACAGCCGTGGGGTGTCGCGGTGTCACCACAATGAACATGGGAGGACGTTCAATGCATATAGCCAGATTATGCCTTGCGGGGGCGATGGTCCTTGGCGCTGGAGAAGCAGGGGCGCAAACCAAGGCCAGCCAGAAGATGCCGGAGCTCAAGCTCGGCAGCGACGCCAGCCAGTTCGAGGTCAGCCAGAAGGATTTCGAGCTGATTGCCGGCCAGGGCTACCGCTGGTCGATCTCGTCCAATGGCGGGCTCGAATACAAGTTCCATACCTCGTTGTTCCGCGATGTGTGGATGAACCAGATCGTGATCAACGACCTGGAGGTGCACATGAACGGCGCTCCCGCTTGGCTCGAATTCGACGACAAGGGGACGATCCTCGTCCAGTTCGCCACGATCCGTCCCGGCGAATATGAATGGTGGGTGGAGGGCCTCGAAGACAAGGGCATGAAGGGCAAGATCATCATCAAGTGAACGGATTGATGGTGCCAAAGAGGGCCAAGCGGGCTAAGGGAGATCATGAACGGGACGGAACGACTTGCCCTTGAAGTGACCGGCGTCAGCCATTTCTATGGCGAGCGCAAGGCCCTGGATGATGTCTCGTTCAGCATTGCACAGGGAACGTTTTCGGTGCTGCTGGGGCTTAATGGTGCGGGTAAGTCGACGCTGTTTTCGCTGATTACCCGACTCTACGACACACGGCAGGGGCGGATTTCGGTTTTTGGTTTCGATATCCGCGATGCGCCTGGCGAGGCGCTGCGGCGGCTTGGCGTGGTGTTCCAGAGCCGCACGCTTGATCTTGATCTCTCAGTGGTCCAAAACCTCTCCTATCACGCCGCCCTGCATGGCATTGGTTATCGGGATGGCCGGGAGCGCGCCGAGGAACTGCTCGAGCGGTTCGACCTGGCAGACCGGGCCAAGGAAAAAATCCGCAATCTTTCCGGCGGGCAGATGCGGCGGGTGGAAATCGCCCGGTCGCTGCTACACCGCCCGCGGCTCCTGCTGCTTGACGAGCCGACCATCGGACTCGACATCAAGTCACGCGCCGATCTTGAAAAGCACGTGCGCCTGCTGGTGGAGGACGAGCGCATCGGTGTGCTTTGGGCCACGCATCTCATCGATGAAATTTCACCGGCTGACGAAATCCTGATCATGCATCTTGGCCGCCTGCTGGAGAAGGGCACGGTGGCCGATATCGTCGCGCGCACTGGAACAGACGACATTCGAAGCGCCTTCACGACGCTCACCAGCACGCCGCGCCCAGCAACCCGGACGGAAGCTGCATGACCACCGCGATCAATACTCCGACAGAAAAACTGGGGTTCTCACTCCGCGACTACGCCACATGCTTCTCCGGAATTGTCTGGCGGGAGACGCTGCGATTTCTGCACCAGCGCGAACGCTTCATTTCGGCACTGGTGCGGCCGCTGCTCTGGCTGTTCATCTTTGCCGCTGGGTTCCGCCAGGTTCTGGGCGTGTCGATCATCCCGCCTTACCAGACCTATGTGCTGTATGAGGTTTACATCACGCCGGGTCTTGTCGCGATGATCCAGCTTTTCAATGGCATGCAGACGTCGCTCGCCATGGTCTATGACCGTGAAACCGGCAACATGCGGACCCTTCTGGTGAGCCCCCTGCCCCGCTGGTTCCTCATTTTGTCGAAGCTCTCGGCGGGCGTGGCCATCTCGCTTCTCCAGGTTTACGTCTATCTGGCCATCGCCTGGTTCTGGGATGTCAAGGCGCCGGTCATGGGTTACTTCACAATTCTGCCGGCGCTGATCCTTTCCGGGCTGATGCTCGGCTCGATCGGCATGCTGCTGTCGTCAATGATCAAGCAGCTGGAAAATTTCGCCGGTGTGATGAACTTCGTGATCTTTCCGATGTTCTTTGCGTCGTCAGCGCTTTATCCGTTGTGGCGCGTCAAGGAATCGAGCCCGCTACTGTACCAGATTTGCGCGCTCAATCCGTTCACACACGCGGTCGAACTCATCCGTTTCGCATTCTACGGGAAGGTCAATTTCATGGCGCTCGCAGTCGTTGCGGGCTGCACCGTGGCGTTCCTCGCCGCTGCGGTCTATGCCTACGATCCGACGCGTGGATTCATGTCGCGCAAAGGAGGACCGGGAGACACATGATGCGGCATCTTTCACTTTGCCTCGCTTTCATCCTGATGTCCGGACAGGGCGTGTTCGCCGCTGCCACAAATGACTGGCCCTGCGTACAGCGCAAGGTTCCGCAAATCTCGCTCAGTGCGGTGTGGACCGCTGAAGTGCCCGGACCTGAAGCCACCGCGCTGAAGACCGACAAGGAAATCAGCGATCTTGTATCCCTGCTCGCGGCGCGGCGGTTTCCGCTGGAAGAAGCCTCAAAGCAGGTAAGAGAGTTTGCTGGAAAAGCCGGCGATCAGAAAAAACTAAAACTTGAAGCGGCATTTGCCGCATTGTTCGACACGCTCAATGGCGAGCGCAGCGATGTGATCAGCGGCATTGAGCGCTATGGCAAGAAGCAGCTGCAATTTGCCGAAAAGCTGAGGATTGCGCAGGAAGCGCTTGCCGCAAAGCGCGCCGACGCCAATGCCGATCCAACCGAAGTTCAGGACATGACCGACCAGATAAACTGGGATACGCGGATTTTTGAAGAACGGCGGAAGTCGCTGACCTATGTCTGCGAAGTGCCGGTCATTATCGAGCAACGGCTCTACGGTCTGGCGAAGACCATTCAGAGCCTTCTCAACTGATCAGCTTGCCGAGCTTCCGGGCGGAATCGCATCCCAACTGGCGCTGAACGCCGCCTGATCGGTATCAAGAATGTCGGCCCTGAAAGATTTCGCGCCATTGTGGCGAAAGGTGACGCGGACTGTTGGATCTTCCGAAAGCGAAATGCCTCCCTCAATGCCGACGATAAGGTCTTCACCCTGCCAGAGCTTGATATCGCTGACAAAGCGGGCAGGGATGTAATAGTGCGTGACCTGATCGACCTGAAAACCGGAATTATTCGGATGGCGGATCTGGAGCTGGACCTCGCGGGGAGCGCTGGCGCTGGTGGGAGCGCCGAACTGACGGAGTTTCATCTTGCCCAAGCTGGCTACGGCTTCATCCTGGTTCTTGATTGACGGTGCTGAACAACCACCAGCCGCCTTGATGAATTTCTCCGACACGTAGAGCTTGCCGCTGACCGTTTCGGCCACGGCATGCATAGCGGTGTTCTCGTTCACGCGAATGCGCGTCTCGATCCGGCTGACATCCGCCGTTTCACCAAGCCGGAAAACCGCAGCAACAGGTGCGGGATTGCGATCCACAACAAGCGTCACCGTCTTGATTGCGTCGCCAGCGGGCGGCGAAAGGTTCACGGTGAGTGGCGTCAAGGCGGCATCGAGGGACCGGTAGGGTGCTTCCATGATCACGACCGAATCGGTCCTTTGCATAGCCGTGTCTGAAAAAACATCGGTCACAAGACCGGGCCAGGGATCGTCGGCGACCGGTGCCGCGGCCCAGATCGCTCCAGGCGAGACGGCGACGGCCGAAAAGCCAAGAACCAAGGACTGACGGCGCGACATTTTCAGCATCAGCGGAATTCCTCATATGCCATAGGTTGCAAAATACCACAGACGGCGCAAAATCCAAAATGCATCCGGGTTTACTCCCATTCGAGTTCCTTGAAGGCCTCGCTGGCGTTTCGGCCATTGTACTCGTCGAATAGCTGCCAGTTGCCGCGCTCGGACGCGGCGGCTGTCTCAATCGCCTCACTCATACCCACGCCTTCCTGAATGTCCTTGCGCAAATCGCTGGCCAGGCTTTCGAAATAGGCGCGCTGGGCCAGCAAGCCATCCGGCCATGTTTCATCCGGCGCGCCATGGCCAGGAATCATAAGGTTGGCCTTGATCGCAGAGAGCCCATCCATCACCTGCAGCCAGCCCAAAAGCGTTGCATCCACAACCGGAACATGTTCGCGAAAAACCAGATCGCCAGTGAAAAGGGTTTTTGTGGCCTCGTCGAAGACTGTCAGATCGCAATCGGTGTGGGCGGCTGGCCATGCCCTCAGGACAATTCTGCGATTGCCAAGATCCAGGATCATTTCGTCCTGAACCAGCACCGTTGGCGGCACAAAGCGGAAATTCGCCATGAGGCTTTCGCCAAGCTGCTGGCGAAAGGAGACGAGGTAATGCTCCTGCCGGGATGCCAGCGCGCGTGGCAGGTTGTGATGACCGACGAATTCCGTGCCGGCCCCCTGGAATGCTGCATTGCCGAAGAGATGATCCGGATGGGTATGCGTGTTGATGACGTATCTGACCGGCTTGCTTGTGATCACTGCTATCGCCTGGTGAAACTTCTCACCCACGGCGATGCTCCCGCCCGTATCGACAACGGCACAGGCAGCGTCGCCGACAATCAAGCCAAGATTGGCGATGTCGCCCTGATTGGCTGCCGCAACAAGCGCAGGCTTTGGCAAGTGAACATGAATACCGGGCGCAATCTCGCGCAGGGCAAACGGCGTCTCAGCTGCGGCGCGTTGGGTAATACCCGCAAGTGCGGTCAATCCCGTCAGCAGTGTTCGTCGCGAGAGCACCGTCGCTCCATTGCAGACCAAAAATCCCCCTCCGTTATGACGCGGAGGGGGTTGAAGGGCAATTCAGATACCTGCGATCAACTCTTGACGAGTGAACCGGCAATCTTCTGCGAGATATAGCCAAGCACGTTGCCGATAATCATCGAAATGATCACGGCAATGGCAACCTTCACAACAGCACCGGAACCTTCGCCATAGGCAGCGCTGCCCAAAAGGAACAAGCCAGCTGTCGAAGCGTAGCCATAGACAGAGGCAGGAATGGCGCCAAGTGCAGGCGCCTTCGCGCCCAGGATCATGATGGCCACTGTCACACCGACGCAGATCGCTGCGTTAAGCGGCGTCACACCCATCGCCAGCAACACGATGAGAGCAACAGCGGCGCAGACCGCGCCCCAGATGTTGGCAGGAATCGAGGCTTTCAGCCCGGCTTCCTGGCCGCCACAGTGAAAATAGCAACCCCACGCAATGAAGATGGCCCAAATCAGCACGTAGGGGCTTCCCATGGAAACGGCCACAAACGTTGCAATTGCGCCCAGCACACCAATAACGATAGCCAAAGCAGTAACGAGATCCATATTAGAAGTCCTCCTGATGTTTACAATCCTGGAGGAAAATCTGGTTGTGATTCAGGGTTTGGGCGTTGCCGCCTCTTGTGGCCTGAAAGGCCCCGATGATTTCCCCACTTTCCGTCAACGTCCATCGACTCGTTGTGACCACTTGGTCCGTGCGATGATACGCTTTTAGACTTTCGTACCCCGCGCTATAAATGACATGAATTTGCCAATGTCGCAAGGAACAGTGTTTGCGGTGCTCCAAGCGAATTAAGTTGGCAGAAGACGAAACCGCAAAGGGCCCATGTGCGTATAGGTTTCTGGAACTTCGCCGATGTTTCCTTGCGCGGTGCAGACGAAAGTCGGAGAGAGTTTCTTACAGGAGTGTAACAATGCTTCTTGTCACTTTGTGTTTTCTGTAATAGCCTGATCGAGGTTTCCGGTTTCAAGGGCGTCAGCGAATAAAGGGAGCGCTGTCGTTTTTATCGAAGGCCGAGGTTGGGGTATCTGGTTATCGGTGCCCCCCAATACCTCGCCGCGGTCGTGACACGCTGCCGGAACCCTTCCCACAGTCTGGACTGTGGCCGACGCTTGAGGCGTCCATCTGACTTTTCGTGAGTCGGCCCGCTCAACAAATGTCTGGGAGGACACTTGATGCGTAAACTGCTTTTTGCAACAGCGTGTGTGGCAGTCGTTGCCGGCTATGGCGGCGTTCCCGCCCAAGCCAATGACGACCTGCAAACTCTCGCTTCGGATGCCAAGAACTGGGCGATGCCGACGGGAGACTACTGGAATCAACGGTATTCCAAACTCAACCAAATCACGGCCGATAACGTCAGCAAGCTGAAAGTGGCTTGGACATTCTCGACCGGCGTTCTGCGCGGCCACGAAGGCAACCCCCTCGTGATCGGCAACATGATGTATGTGCATACCCCCTTCCCCAACATGGTGTATGCCCTCAATCTCGATGACGGCGGTTCGATCGTCTGGAAGTACGAACCCAAGCAGGATCCGAACGTGATCCCTGTCATGTGCTGCGATACAGTCAATCGCGGCGTGGCCTATGGCGATGGCAAGATCATCCTGCATCAGGCGGATACAACCGTCGTGGCGCTCGATGCCAAGACGGGCGCAGTGGCGTGGTCAGTGAAGAACGGCGATCCTTCGAAGGGTTCAACCGGTACTTCGGCGCCAATGGTCGTCAAGGACAAGGTGATGATCGGTATCTCGGGCGGCGAATTCGGCGTCCAGGGTTCGATGACGGCCTACAACCTCAAGGATGGCACGCTCGCTTGGCGGGGCTATTCCATGGGACCGGATGATCAGACCCTGATGGACGGGGAAAAGACCACGCATCTCGGCAAGCCTGTCGGCAAAGACTCCGGCACGTCGACCTGGGAAGGCGATCAGTGGAAGATCGGCGGCGGCGCAACCTGGGGCTGGTTCTCCTACGACAAGGATCTGAACCTGATGTATTATGGTTCAGGCAACCCTTCGACCTGGAACCCCAAGCAGCGTCCTGGCGACAACAAATGGTCGATGACCGTTTGGGCACGTGACGTCGATACTGGCATGGCCAAGTGGGTCTACCAGATGACACCACACGACGAATGGGACTTTGACGGCATCAACGAAATGATCCTCGCCGATATCAAGGTGAAGGGTCAGGACCGCAAGGCCGTTGTTCACTTCGATCGTAACGGCCTGGGCTACACCCTTGACCGCGTCACGGGCGAACTGCTCGTCGCCGAAAAGTATGATCCGCAAGTGAACTGGACGACCGGCGTCGATATGGATCCGGCCAGTGCCAACTACGGCCGTCCCGCGGTTGTAGCCAAGTACTCGACCGACCAGAACGGCGAAGACGTCAACACGACAGGCGTCTGCCCTGCCGCGTTGGGATCAAAGGACCAGCAGCCGGCGGCGTTCTCGCCGGATACGGGTCTGTTCTATGTGCCGACCAACCATGTCTGCATGGACTACGAACCGTTCCGTGTCAGCTACACCGCCGGGCAGCCCTATGTTGGCGCCACCCTGTCGATGTATCCTGCGCCGAACAGCCATGGCGGCATGGGTAACTTCATCGCCTGGGATGCCGGCGAAGGCAAAATCGTGTGGTCCAATCCGGAGCAGTTCTCTGCCTGGGGCGGCGCTCTCGCGACAGCCGGAAACGTGGTGTTCTACGGAACGCTGGAAGGCTACCTGAAGGCCGTGGATGCCAAGACGGGTAAGGAACTGTACAAGTTCAAGACTCCGTCAGGCATCATCGGTAACGTTATGACCTACGAAAACGCCGGCAAGCAGTATGTTGCTATCCTGTCAGGCGTCGGTGGATGGGCAGGCATCGGCCTCGCGGCCGGTCTTACCGATCCGCAAGCCGGTCTTGGCGCAGTCGGCGGCTATGCCGGCCTGAGCAAGTACACCGCTCTTGGCGGCCAGCTTACAGTGTTCGAGCTCGGCAACTGAGGTTCAGGTGAACTGAACTAGACGAACTGGGGCCCGGTGGTTCTGTGACGAGCAGAGCGCCGGGCCTCAACCATCAAGGCCGGAGCAACCGGCCAAGCTTTCAAACGATCCGGTGAGGACCTAAAATGGTGAAGACTTGCGCAGCCCTTGTGGCTCTCGCGCTTATGAGTGGTGCTGCACTTGCGGGAGATCCGGCGGACAGCAAGGCAGTGCGTGCCGAGGACGGCAAGTCCTATGACAAAGATGATGTGCCGACATACAATATCCAGGCCGACGGCACGGTTGACTGGTTCACATATTCGGGCTTCCGGCTGTATCACTCAGAATGCCACGTGTGCCACGGTCCCGAGGGACTCGGGTCGAGCTACGCGCCGGCGCTGAAGGACTCGCTCAAGACCATGGACTACAGCCAATTCATGGATGTGATCATCAACGGCAAGCAGGAAGTGAATACGGCTACGCAAAAGGTGATGCCGGCGTTTGGCCTCAACAAGGTGGTGGCCTGCCACATTGACGATCTTTATGTTTACCTGCGGGCGCGCGCAGATGACGTGCTGCCGCGCGGGCGACCGCCGAAGAAGGAAGCCAAGACCGATGCGGCGCGCGCAAGCGAAGAAGCCTGCATGGGCGGCTAAGCCGAGGAGTAACCGATGATGCGCAAACTACTGGCGGCATTGCTTCTGGCTTCAGGCTTTGGCCTGGCGCAGGCCCAGTCGACCGGGCTGGGTGCAGGAGGAGAACTTGTCGATCCCGATTTTCTGAGGGTATGCGCCGATCCCAAGAGCCTGCCATTCTCGAACGAGAAGGGCGAAGGCTTCGAGAACAAGCTGGCGGAACTGATCGCGCACAAGCTCGGACGGAAAAGCGTTCAGTACACGTGGTATCCGATGGCGACAGGATTCGTCCGCAAGACGCTGGGCGAGCATCGCTGCGATATCATCATGGGCTACCCGCAGGGCGACGAATTGGTGCAGAACACCAATGCCTATTACCGGACGTCCTACTCGATGGTGTATAAGCCGGGCTCGGGACTTGATGGCGTCACCAGCCTCGATGATCCGCGGCTGAAGGACAAGGTAATCGGCGTCATCGCCGGAACACCGCCCGCCACAAATATGGCAGTCTATGGGCTTCTGGCCAAGGCGCGGCCCTATCAATTGATGGTGGATACAAGGCTGGAAAATCCATCGGAACAGATGATCGAGGATGTGCGGAGCGGCGCCATCGATCTCGGGCTGCTGTGGGGTCCGATCGCCGGTTTCTACGCCCGCCAGTCAGATCCGCCGCTGATGATCACGCCCCTCACCCACGAGGCCAAGGGTGCGCGCATGGTCTATCGCATCACCATGGGAGTTCGGGCAACGGACCAGCAATGGAAGCGCGAGTTGAACAAAGTCATCCGCGACAGCCAGAAAGAGATCAACACGGTCCTGCTGGAGTATGGGGTGCCGCTTCTCGATGAAAGCGACAAGGCGATCGCGCAATGATCGAAAGGTTGGCCGCTCGGCTTTCGAGCGGTGTGCTGATCGGAGGGCTCGCACTCTTTCCGCTTCAATCGCACGCCGATGACGGTGTTGGCGAAATCCAGGGTTACAGACTCGACGATTATCGCAGCGCAGTGCCGGCAACACTTGCCGGAGCACGGGTGATCGATACTGGTGAAGCAGAGAAGCTGTGGAAGGAAAAGGCCGCAGTCTTCATCGATGTGCTGCCACGTCCGCCCAAGCCCAAGCTGCCGGAAGGCACAATCTACCGCGAGAAGCTGCGCTACACGATTCCAGGCAGCATCTGGCTTGTCGACGTGGGGTATGGCGCATTGCCGCCCGAGATGGAAATCTACTTCAAGGACGGTCTGAAAAGGGTAACCGCCGGGGACGCGGCCCGCTCAGTTGTGTTCTTCTGCCTGTCCAATTGCTGGATGTCATGGAACGCCGCCAAGCGGGCGATGCACTACGGCTACTCCAATGTGATCTGGTATCCGGAAGGCACCGACGGCTGGGCAGACGCGGAATTGCCGGTGGAAGAAAAGCAGCCGGAGCCGCGCCCCGGCGATAATCCGTAGCACCTATTTCCTGATGAAGTTTCCGAATGCGCGGGGGCCGTCTCCGGTCGCCGCTTCGGCAGTGACTTCAAGTGTCCTGGTATCCATGCGGTCCAGCGTGTTGTCGTCCCAGTGGGCGATGTAGACGAATTTTTCATCGGCGCTGGCCGAGATGCCTTCAGGATAGCTTCCGGTCTCAACGCGCCGAATGACTGAAAGCGTCTTGAGATCGAAGACCGTGATTGTCCCGCCATACTGGTCAGTGGCGAATCCCCTGCCGTTGGCGAGCGCAACCGCATAGGGCCGCTCACCGGTCACGACCGTTCCAATCGCCTTTCGCGCGCCGAGATCAATCACTGTCACGGTGTTGCTTTTTACGTCGGCGGTATAGGCGCGAAGCCCTGCCGCGTCTATCGTTACCCCAAATGGACGCGTGCCGGTCGCGATGGCGCCAATGACCTTCATCGTTGCAGTGTCGACAAAGGAAACCTGGTTGCTGTCGCGATCCGCCGAAAGAAGCATTTTGCCATCGGGTGTCACCGCGAGGCCCGATGGCGACTTGCCGACGGCGACACTGGCGACGATCCTTGCCGCAACCGGATCAACAGCGAAGACGCGATGCTCGTACCAATCAGCCACATACACCGGTGCGCCCGAAGGATGCACCGCAACACCCAACGGGCCATTGCCCACCGGAATTTTCTTCAGAACCGCATTTATCGCCGTGTCGATCACGGTAAGAAATTTGCCTTCCGGGCTCGTCACGTAGGCAAAGCGGCCGTCGTTGCTCACCGCCACGCCGGCGGGACTGCCGCCAACCGCGATTGCCGACGTCTCCTTCATGGTCGCCAAGTCGACAACCGATACCGAATTTGCCGGCTGATTGGTGACGTAGGCCGTTTCGCCCGCCAGAGCGGGGCCAGCGATGGCCAGGAGGAGCAGAAGCCCCGCTCTCAACTGCCTCCCTCAAGCCTGGTTTTCAGGGCATCCAGGCCCGCCTGATAGACCCCGGTGACGGCCTTTACCGCAGTCTCGTCGTTCAGCTCCGGGGGCGGGTCATTCAGCATGTAGCCGCGGTAGAAGGCGCCGCGCCACTCGACGATGGACTTTCCGTCGCCGTTGGGTTTCACCGTCAGATGCGATGAGTACTCGTTTACCGGCAGCACTTTCACGTCCACGGCGGTGATCCGATAAGAGTAAGTCATTGCCGCAGCATCATATTTATACAGAATTTCGTCAATGGTGCCGCCGCCCTTGAGGGTCAACTGCCGGGTGGCGTCGACTTCATTGCCCTTTTCGCCTGTCGTCTTCTCCACGGCCGGATGCCACGACATATCCTGGAAGTTCCCGATCACCGCCCAGACCTTGTCAGGGCTGACGTTGATTTCCTTGCTCAGTGTCACTTTTTGCCGGGTCGGGCCATGGGCGAGGGCAATAGCGGGAAACAGTGCGGCTGCGAGGCCCACAGTCAGCAAACGACGGGTCAGCATGGTGTTCTCCAAATCAGGTGCGGCATGTCGGGATGGATGTTAGCAAAGCCGCCAAAGCATGCCAAACGCGGCCGTGCTTCAGGCGTTAAAAAAAGCAAAATATCCTTGGATTTGGGGCAATTTAAGTTTTTGTAATGTGGCCTTCCGGCATTGACCCGGCACCCCATTTCAACGATCCTACAATTGCAAGTAACATCAGAGTCTACGGGTTCTGGCGTTGCCTTTAGCTAAAGGAGTTGGACCATGAAGTGGAATACACCGCGTCTCGTGGAAGTATGCGTGGGTCTCGAGATCAACGACTATCTTCCGGCCGAGCTCTAATTGGATAATGCCGGAGCCTTGAGCTCCGGCATGATCACTTCGTTGCAAAAGGATTGGCCGCGTGCAGTGTGTTGTGCTGGGTTCGGCGGCCGGGGGTGGTTATCCGCAGTGGAATTGCCGCTGTAGCGTTTGCAGCCTATATTGGAACGGCGATCCCCGCGTCTCGCGGCGAACCCAATCAAGCATTGCCATCAGCGCCAATGGAAAAGACTGGGTGCTGTTGAACTGTTCGCCAGACATCCGCGAGCAAATCGGACAGTTGAAACAATTGCAGCCCAACGCCTTGCGTGGCTCACCGATCCAGGCGGTGGTTTTGACCAATGGTGACATCGATCATATTGGCGGATTGCTATCGCTCAGGGAAGGTACGGCATTTCATCTGTATGGCACCAAAACCGTTCTCGAGACCATCGAGGCAAGCCCAGTCTTCTCGGTGCTTGACCGGCGTGTCGTGAGCATCTCAGCATTTGCGATCGGCGAGCGCTTTTCACCGCTTCCCGATCTCAGGATCGAGGCCTTCAAGGTGCCTGGAAAAGTTCCGCTCTACCTGGAAGGCGATTCGCCCAACACGGAACTTGAAGGAGAGTTTACGGTGGGCCTCGAAGTGAGCGATGCGGCAGGCAAGCGGCTGCACTATGTGCCGGGATGCGCCAAGCTCACGCCTGAACTGCGACGCCAGCTTGAAGGTTCCGACTGCTTGTTTTTTGACGGCACACTGTGGCGCGATGACGAGATGATCGCAGAAGGGCTTGGCAGCAAGACAGGCAAGCGCATGGGGCACATGCCGCTTTCCGGAGCCGAAGGATCAATAGAGGCGTTTACCCGGGTCAATGTGGCGAGAAAATTTTTCATTCACATCAACAATACCAATCCTGTTCATATCAAGGGATCGCCCGAAGAACGGGCAACACGCAACGCAGGATGGGATATTGCACATGATGGCATGGAGATTGTCCTATGACGCAATTGCTGACATCCGACGAACTGGAGACGCGGCTTCGCCAAATCGGCACCGAGCGCTACCACAACAAGCATCCGTTTCATCAACTGATGAACACAGGCAAGCTCACCAAAGGCCAGCTGCAAGCGTGGGCGCTCAACCGGTATTATTACCAATCGATCATTCCGGTGAAGGACGCGATCATCCTGTCGCGGATGACCGAGCCATCGTTGCGGCGCATATGGCGCCAGAGAATCGTCGATCACGATGGTGATGACGATGATCTCGGCGGGCTGGCGCGCTGGGTGGCGCTGACCGACGGTCTGGGGGTCAGCCGGGACTACGTGACCTCCACGCTAGGCATCCTTCCGGCAACGCGTTTCGCCGTCGATGCCTATCCGCAATTCGTGCGCGACCGCAGCCTGCTTGAAGCTGTCGCCTCGTCGCTGACCGAGATGTTTTCGCCGGGCACCATCGGCGAACGGGTGAAAGGCATGCTGGCGAACTATGACTACATCACGCCCAAGGTGCTTGCCTACTTCGACAAGCGGCTGACGCAGGCGCCGCGCGATGCTGATTTCGCGCTGGAATACGTGAAGCGGGAAGCCAAGACACCGGAGCAGCAGCGAGCCGCACTTGCCGCCCTCGAATTCAAATGCAACATGCTATGGGCCCAGCTCGACGGGCTGCACCATGCCTATGTCAATCCGGCGTGGCCGCCGCCGGGGGCCTTTGTGCCGGACGACATGAAATGACGATTGCGGAAGACACCGTTCCCAAACTGCCGCACGGGGTTCGCCTCAAGGAGGACAAGGTGCGCAGCCGGTGGGTGCTGCTGGCGCCTGAACGGGTGCTCGAACCCGATGATATTGCCGTCGAAATCATCAAACGCTGCGACGGCAGCAGACCGCTCAGCGCCATTATCGACGACCTGTCCGAAACATTCGAAGCCGACAGGGCGACGGTGGCAACGGACGTCAAAAACATTCTGGCGTTTCTCAGTGAGCGGAGGATGATCGATCTATGAACGTTCACGTGAAAGCCGATGCGCCCGTCGGCATGCTGGCCGAACTCACCCATCGCTGCCCTCTGCAGTGCCCCTATTGCTCCAATCCGCTCGAACTTGACCGCAAATCGGCGGAGCTCGATACGGAAACATGGAAACGGGTTTTCACCGAGGCACATGATCTTGGCGTGCTGCAGGTGCATCTATCGGGAGGTGAACCGACAGCGCGCGACGATATCCTCGAAATCGTCCGCCATTGCGCCAGCCTCGGGCTCTATTCAAACCTGATCACGTCCGGCGTGCTGCTGACCGAGGAGAAGCTGAAGGCGCTGATCGATGCCGGGCTCGATCATGTGCAATTGTCATTGCAGGATGTCGATCCTGTCAATGCCGACCAGATTGCGGGGTTCAAGGGCGGTCACCAGAAGAAGATCGCGCTGGGTTCGATGGTGGTCAAAGCCGGTGTACCGCTCACGGTGAACGCGGTGATCCATCGCCGCAACATCGAAACGCTGCCGCTGATGATCGCGCTGGCAGAGAAGATGGGCGCCAAGAGGGTCGAAGTTGCGCATGCTCAATATTACGGCTGGGCGCTGGCCAATCGTTCCGCCCTGATGCCGACACTCGATCAGGTGAAGCTTGCCATCAAGATTGTCGAGGAGGCGCGCGAGCGGCTCAAGGGACAGATGGTCATCGACCAGGTAGTGCCGGATTACTATGCAAAATATCCCAAGCCCTGCATGGGCGGATGGGCGGCGCGGGCACTCAACGTCACGCCCAGCGGCAAGGTGCTGCCGTGTCATGCGGCGGAAAGCATTCCGGGACTGGTATTCCACAGCGTGAAGGACATGAGCCTTTCGGACATCTGGTACAACTCGCAAGGGTTCAATGCCTATCGCGGCGATGCGTGGATGGAGGAGCCGTGCGTTGGCTGCGAGCGTGTCGGCACGTGCAAGGGCGGCTGCCGCTGTCAGGCAATGATCCTTGCTGGAAATGCAGCATCCGCCGATCCCGCCTGTCATCTGTCACCCTTTCACAACCAGATGCACGGCATGGCGGTGGAAGATTCAAACCGCGGCAGAGTGGAATTTCGCTACCGGAAGATCGGAGGCTAGCCGATGCGTTGCGGAAGAATGGCGGCGGCTGCCGGACTGTTTCTTGCCGGAGCGTCGGGGGCCGCGCTGGCGCAATCGTTCAATGACTATCCGACATCGACAAGGGCCGATTATGTATTCGCCTGCATGAAGGCAAATGGCGAGACGCAGCCGATGCTGGAGCGATGCTCCTGCTCGATCGATGTCATAGCTTCCCTCCTGCCCCACGTCCGCTATGTCGAGGCAGAAACCTTCCTGCGCATGGGCCAACTCACCGGCGAGTCGGGTGTGCTGTTCCGCACCAGTGAAGAATCGAATTCCTCCATCGGCGATCTGCGGCGGGCCCAGGCGGAAGCGGAAATCCGCTGCTTCGAGTGACGGCCTAAACCGCGATTACGCCAATCAGCTTCTCGAACTGGCGAGCCACCTGCGCCTGGGTTTCCAATAGAATGGCCTCAGCCTGGACCACACCGGGTGTTGCCGCAGCATTGGCTACCAGCAGATTGAGACCCTCGGGCGCATTCGGGGGATCATAGGGTCCTTCGAGACAAAGCCGCAGCACCTGGGTGAGGCGATGATAGAGCGCTGCCGCATCGCGCAAAATTGCCGCCTCGGTCCTGCCGATCAGGCCAGCGGCCAGAAGTTTCTCAAGTGCTCCCATCGAGTTGGTGTCCAGAATGGACGGAGTTTTGGGCGCGTGGATCAATTGCAGGTGCTGCACGATGAACTCGACATCGACCAGACCACCCGGCGTGCGCTTGATATCCCACACATTCGACGGGCCAAGTTCCTTCAGCATGAGCCGGCGCATGTCGAGCACATCTACTTGCGTTTTTCCGGGATCTCTCGTGGCGCAGAGCGCGACGCTGATGGCGCTGACAAGATCAGCTTTCAGGCTCTCCTCTCCGGCAACGGGCCGGGCCCGCGTGAGCGCAAGTTTTTCCCAGGTCCAGGCGGACTCGCGCTGGTAGACCTTGAAGCTTTCGAGGCTGGCAGCGACCGGACCCTTGTTGCCAGATGGCCTGAGCCGCATGTCTACTTCGTAGAGCACGCCTTCGGCGGTGGGGGCCGAAAGTGCGGTAATGAGGCGCTGGGTAAGACGCGCGTAGTATTGCGTCACCGAAAGTGGCCGAGGCCCATCCGACATTTCGACTCCGGGTGCGGCGTCATAAACAAGGATCAGGTCAAGGTCGGAACCCGCCGTCATTTCACGGCCACCAAGCTTTCCCATGGAAATGATAGCGCTACCGCCACCGGGAACGTGGCCATGGCGGGTCTCAATGTCGGCCGTCACGGCCTGATGCAAGCGGTCGATGAGCACTTCGGCAAGTGCTGAAAATGCCACGCCGGCATCCACCGCGCTCACCGTATCGGAGAGCACCCTCACGCCGATGCGAAACATCTGCTCGCGGCCAAAAATGCGTGTGCGGTCAATGGTTTCATCCAGTGAAACGTCGGGTGGCGCCATGAACGCCAAAGCGGCCTTCAGGTCCTGGCGCGCCGGCAAGGGACCGAAGAAGGCCGGATCAAGCACGGCGTCGAGTACCTTGGGCCTACGGCTCAATTGCTCGGCAAGGCGCGGCGCCGTTCCGAGGATATTGCAGATCAGGTCGAGCAGCCGGGGATTGGCCTTGATCAGGGAAAAGATCTGCAGCCCGGCCGAAAGACCGGTCAAGAACCTGTCGAAGGCCAGGAATGCCTGGTCAGCATCGCCGGTCCGCGCCAACGCCGCCAGGAGTGCCGGCATGATTTCGGTGAGGATCTCACGCGCCTTGGCGCTGCGGGTTGCGGGAAAGCGGCCAAAGTGCCAGCCGCGAATCGTGGCGGAGACTTCGCTCGCCTTCCTGAACCCCATCTTCGAGAGCGTCTCGATTGTTTCGGGATCATCCTCGCCACCGGTGAAGACGAGGCTGCCCGTCGCGGTGCCGAGTTCAGATGCATCCTCGAACAGCCGGGCGTAGTGGCCTTGCACGGTCTCGAAGGTCCGGCGAAGTGCCGCCGCAAAATCATCAGCCGAGGCAAAACTGGAAAACCGGGCGAGCCTTGCAAAGGCGACCGGATCGCTAGGCAGCGTGTGGGTCTGTTCGTCCGCAACCATCTGGATGCGGTGTTCGACCGTCCGGAGAAAGCGATAGGCCGACTTCAACTCATCGGCGGCAGCGGGAGTGATCCACTGTGCTTCGGCCAACGCATCGAGCATGTCGAGCGTGCGCCTGCCCCGCAAATTGGGATTGCGGCCGCCGGCAATGAGTTGCTGGGTCTGCACGAAAAATTCGATCTCGCGAATGCCGCCGCGTCCAAGCTTCACATTGTGACCGAAGACGGCGATTTCGCCGTGGCCCTTCACCGCGTGGATCTGGCGCTTGAGAGACTGCACATCGGCGATCGCCGCAAAGTCGAGATACTTGCGCCAGATATATGGACGAAGCCGCGACATAAACTCCTCGCCAAGCGGCAGGTCGCCGGCACAGGGCCGCGCCTTGATCATGGCCGCGCGCTCCCAGTTCTGTCCCATGTTTTCGTAGTAAGTTGCCGCCGCCTCGATTGCGATGGCGACCTGCGTGGCACGCGGATCAGGCCGCAGGCGGAGGTCGACGCGGAAGACATAACCGTGCTCGTCCACCTCTTGAAGAAACCCTACCAAGTCCTTGGTAAGACGGACAAAAAATGTGGATGGATCGACGCCTTCAGCAAGCCGAGCAGTGTCCGGATCATAGAGAACGATAAGGTCCACATCGCTCGAATAATTGAGCTCGAAGGCGCCGTGCTTGCCCATGGCGAGGACCACGTAACCGCAGCCGGATGAGGGGTCATCGGCATTGGCAAGCCTCATGCGCGACCGCGCTTCAGCCTGCACCAGCAATGCATTCAAGGCTGCGCCAATCGCAGTGTCGGCAAATCGCGTGATGGCAGCGGTGACTTCATCGCAGTCCCAAGCTCCACCGACATCGGCCAGAGCAGTCACCATCGCAAAGCGGGTCTTCAAGCGCCGCAGTTCGATTGCGACATCTTCGCCGCGCCAGGCCCCAGCGGTTTCATGGCAGATCGCCTCAGCCACTTCCTCCGGACTGTGGTGGACGCAATGCAGGAAGAAGTCCGGATCGTGCAGGACAAGATCGCGAAGGTAGGGCGAGCCTCCGGCAATCGCAGCGAAGAGATTTTCAGCAGGGTGCGGAATGTCGATGCCGAGTTCGCTTCGGGCACGGGCCACCACATCAGCGTCAAGCGGATCGGGCAAAGGTTGCAGGCGGTCAAGCAGTGGCGCTGGCATGCGTGCGGTTAGAGCATACTCGGGCGACCCGGCAAAAGGGGCTTTCAGGCGGCCTCGTAGCGCGGCATGACAAGGGTCGCCTTCAGGCCCGGCGCATTGTCCTCAAGAATGAGCTTGCCGCCATGCAGCGTCATCACGCCCGATACGAGGCTGAGACCGAGGCCGTTGCCTTCGCGCGTGCGGCTGTCGTCAAGGCGGACGAAACGCTTGACCACCCGTTCGCGATCGACTTCGGCAACGCCCGGCCCCCGGTCGGCAATCGAAATGCGGATGTCGTTGCCCTCGACCTCACC
The DNA here is from genome assembly GCA_031373255.1 of Hyphomicrobiales bacterium. GTDB lineage: Bacteria > Pseudomonadota > Alphaproteobacteria > Rhizobiales > Aestuariivirgaceae > JANMMJ01. The sequence goes on along the minus strand of JANMMJ010000068.1, from coordinate 33,611 downwards.
GGACAGCCTGATGTGGGGCGCGGTCCCCTCACTTGCCGAGCCATATTTCATGGCATTGTCGAGAAGATTGCTCACCGCCTGCGCCAATAGCTGCCGGTCACCGCGCACGGTGAGACCGCCGGCAAGCGCTACCTCAAGGTCACCGCCCTGCTCCTCGACCAGCGGTTCATAGAGTTCGGCCACTTCTCCCAATATTGCCTTGAGGTCGACCGGCAAAAGCCCCTCGCGCGACTGACCCGACTCGGCCTGTGCAATCGACAAAAGCGCGTTGAAGGTTTGCAGCAAACGATCGGACTCTTCCAGAGTTCGGAGGAGCGCCTCACGATGTTCTTCCTCGCCGCCGGTACGCAGGGCGGATTCGACGCGGGCTCTCAACCTGGTCAGCGGGGTGCGGAGATCATGAGCAACATTACCAGACACTTCCTTCATGCCCACCATGAGCCGCTCGATCTGGGCCAGCATTTCGTTGAGCGAAATAGCCAGACGATCAAGTTCATCGCCGGTGCCCGATACAGGCATGCGCTCGGAAAGGTCGCCAGCCATGATGGAGCGGCTGGCGTCAGTAATGGAATCGATCCGGTGCAGGAAGTTGCGGCTCATCAGCAGGCCGCCACCCAGGCCGAGCACGAGTGCAATGCCCAACGACCAGAACAGCGTGTTGCGAATGATGGCGCCGAACTGCCGCAATTCCTCGATATCGCGGCCGACGACCAGCACGAAGCCTGCCGCCAGTTCAGCGTGGTAGGCCCGGGCGCGATGGGATTCGTCGATGCCGTCGCGGTTGACGTCGTAGGCGAATTCTATCCAGCTTCCATCCTGGGATGCCGGATCTTCCGTGGATTCGGCGACTTCCGGTAACTTGTTGAGATTTCCCGCAATTCTCCGCTCGCCGGCGTCGGCCAGCAGGTAAACCGCGCCGTTTTCGCTGGCGCTGCGGTTGCGCACGGTCTGCAGCACACCGCCTAGTCCGCGTTGAAAATACTGGTCGGCCAAAGCCTGGACTTCGGTGCGAATTGTATCGTCGGTCTGGCGTTCGAGAAGAACGACCGTGCTGTAATAAATATAGCCGAGGAGTGCGGCCACCGAGAGTGCAAACAGAATGAGGTATAACGCGACAAGCCTGAAAGTTGAGGTTCGGATCAGCTTTGCGTTAATGAACACGTATCATGTACCCGGCTCCGCGCACGGTCTGCAGGATTGGTTCGTCGAAGCCCTTGTCGATCTTCGATCGCAACCGCGAGACATGCACGTCAATGACATTGGTCTGGGGATCGAAATGATAGTCCCAGACATTTTCGAGAAGCATGGTACGCGTGACGATGTTGCCGGCATTGCGCATGAGATACTCCAGCAGCTTGAATTCGCGGGGCTGGAGGGGAATATTCTGGCCGGCGCGGCTGACGCTGCGGGTCAGAAGATCGATTTCAAGATCGCAGGCCTTTAGCCTCGTCTGTGCAAGTTCGGAGGGTTTGCGCCGGCCAAGGCCTTCGATGCGGGCGAGAAGTTCGGCAAATGCATAAGGCTTGGCAAGATAATCGTCGCCCCCTGCCCTGAGCCCCTTGACCCGTTCATCGACATCGCCGAGCGCACTCAGGATCAGGGCGGGAATCGTCAGTCCCTCTCCGCGCAGCTTTCGCAGCATGCTCAAGCCGTCGAGTCTTGGGAGCATGCGGTCGACGATCAGGACGTCGTGAACGCCCTCGCGGGCGAGTGCCAGACCCTCTTCGCCATCGAGTGCGAGATCTGCAACATGACCGCTTTCGGCGAGACCCTTGACCAGCCACTGAGCGGCATCGCGATCATCTTCAATAATCAGAATACGCATGGTCTCCGAAGGCTGCCGGTCTGGAAGCGAATGGGCGTCATTCACGCTGGATGTTTGCACGATTTTCTCCTCCGAGACAAAGGAAACGAAGGTTTCAGAAAAGGAGGCCGGCCTGCCGGCGAGGCAGAAACCGGCCTCCAGAGTGAGGCGCTACGCCAGGGGTGGGGTGGAGGGGGAACCAGGCGCAGCGCTTTTCAGCACACAGGTGCTTTCGGGTCAGCCCTTGTTGATATCGAGGGCCACAAAGCGCTGGCTGTCGCCCGAGCGGACTAGCAAAAGAACCTTCTTCTGCTTTTCCAGTACGGCGGCTGCGAGCTTGTCTTTCACATCCGACGGGCGGTTCACCTGGGTGCCTGCGACTTCGACAATAACGTCGCCAGCACGTATGCCCTGGCTGTCAGCGGCACTATCCGGCTTGACCTCAACCACCCTTACTCCCGCACCATCCTCGGCGGTTTCAAGACGGAGGCCCAGTTCAGGCAGCCCGGTATTGGCCGGAGCAGCCTGCTCGGGGTTGGCGGCAGCGGTCTTGTCGCCCGGCATCTTGCCGATCTTCACGTCAATGGTCATCGGCTTGCCGTTCCGGATGATTTCCATCGGAACTGATTCGCCGGGCTTAAACGTGGCAACAGTACGGGCGAGATCGCGTGGATTGTCGACGTCCTGGCCATTCACTTTGAGAATGGTGTCACCCGTCTTGATCCCGGCATCCAGGGCTGGAGAGCCTTCGGTGACATCGGCCACCAGGGCACCCTTGCCCGCAGCCACCTTCAGGCTTTCTGCAACATCCTCCGTCACTGGCTGGATCTGCACGCCAAGCCAGCCGCGGGTCACCGAGCCTTCGCTCTTGAGACTTTCGACGACATCCTGGGTCATCGCCGCCGGAATGGCAAAGCCGATGCCAACCGATCCCCCTGACGGCGAATAGATCGCGGTGTTCACGCCGATTACCTCGCCCTTCATGTTGAAGGCCGGACCGCCGGAGTTGCCGTGATTGATCGAGGCGTCGATCTGCATGAAATCATCATAGGGGCCGGAGCCAATATCGCGGCCAAGGGCCGAGACAATTCCGGTGGTGACGCTGCCGCCAAGACCGAAGGGATTGCCAACCGCCATGACCCAGTCACCGACGCGTGGCTTTTCACTGGCAAAAGGCACGAAAGCAAAATTCTTGTCGCTCTTGATCTTGATCAGCGCCAGATCGGTCTTGGGATCGGTTCCGATGACGTCTGCCTTGTACTCGACCCCATCCTTGTCGGTGACGGTCACTTCGTCCGCGTTACTGACCACGTGGTTGTTGGTCACGGCATAGCCGTCAGCCGAAATGATGAAGCCGGATCCTTGCGCCATGCCGCCGCGCGGTGCCTGGCGCTGCTCGGGCATGCCTTTCTGGAACTGCTCGAAGAAATCGCGGAAGGGGCTGTCCTGCGGCAGGTCGCGGAACTGGGGGGGAAGTTGCGGGCTGGCTTCGTTCTGCGCCGTGTTGGCAAACTTGACCTGGACATTAACGACCGCCGGCATCACCTGCTGGGCAAGCTCGGCAAAGCCCTTGGCTGGGTCATAGACGGTCTGCGTCTGGGCCTGCAATGGCGCCACCTGCACGATCACCGCCGTGGTGGTCAGGGCCGTCGCCGCGAGCAGACCCGCGGTCACCATTCCGAGGATGCGGCTCGAAGACCTTTTGAGTTGCAATTGCATGGAATTCTCCTTCATGGGTCAATTCAGTGACACAGAAGATAGGCGTTCCGAGCTTACCGCACTATTTCAGTCAGATGAAATTGCTGTAGGCCTTGCGGCAGGATTGTGTTCGATCAGGCTTCCGGGGTCATGGCGCGCCGCAATTCCGCCCTCTCTGCTTCAGTTAACGGCTTTTCGGTGGCGGCGTTCGGTGCCCTGCGCCACCAGAGAGCAAATCCTGCAATCAGCAGAATCGCAAATGGACTGCCCCAGAGCAGTAACGTGCTGCCGGTCAGACGCGGTTTGAGCAGCACGTATTCGCCATAGCGGCTGACGACAAAATCCATGATCTGTTGGTCGGTTTCCTTTGCGACAAGGTGCTCCCGGATCATTATGCGCAAATCCCTGGCGAGCGGTGCATCAGAATCGTCAATCGACTGATTCTGGCAAACCAGGCAGCGCAATTCAGCCGAAAGTGCGCGGGCGCGCGATTCCAGCATCGGGTCTTTCAGAATTTCGTCGGGCTGGACGGCCACGGCCGGAACGGCCAGCAGGATCGCAACGAGCAGGATCAGTAAGCGCATCATGTCACTCCGCCGGTGCAATCGTCCGCCGTAGCGAAGGCTTTGGTGCTCCGATCCTGTAGCGGCGGTCCGACAACGAGAGAATGCCACCCGCAAACATGATGACGGCGCCGAGCCAGATGAGTGAAACAAGCGGATTGAAGTACATGCGCATGGCGCGGCCGCCGTCGTTCATCCGGTCGCCCATGACGACATAAAGATCGCCCATGATGGTCTGGTGCAATCCGACCTCGGTGGTGTTCATGCCACCTGGCTGGAAAATGCGCTTCTCCGAGACGAGCTTTGTCACCTGTGCACCGTTGCGGGTTACCTGAAACGCGCCGGTGCTGCCGGTATAGTTGGCGCCAGTCAGCGGCGTTTCGCCGGTGAACGTCACTTCATAGCCTGCGACTGAAATGTTCTCGCCCGGTTTCAGGACGACGATGTGTTCTTCCTTCCAGGCCGTTATCGCAACGATTCCCATCACTGCGATGCCCAAACCAGCATGCGCCAAGGTCATGCCAATGGATGAGCCCGGCAGCCCGGTCAAACGCGACCAGCTGCTGCTCCAGGATGTGCGGGAGAGCTGAAGCTTCTGGGCGAACTCCGCCAGGCTGCCGAGGAGCAGCCAGAGGCCGAGTGCAATGCCGACTGGCGCCAGCCAGGGGCCACGCTGATGAACTGCCAAAACTGCAATGCCGCCCAGCAAGGCCAGGGCCGCGGCCGCCCACAGGCGCTGCAGCGCGCTGGACAGATCGGCACGTTTCCACGTCAGAAACGGTCCGACAGGTACCAGCATGAGCAAGGGCAGAATGATCGGACCAAATGTCAGATTGAAGAACGGCGGACCTACGGAAATCTTGTCACCGGTCAGGGATTCGAGGCCAAGCGGATAGAGCGTACCAATAAAGACAGCGGCACAGGCCGCGCAGAGCAGCAGATTGTTGACTACCAGCGCGCCTTCCCGGCTGATCGGCGCAAACAAGCCGCCTGCTCGCAATACGGGTGCCCTGATGGCAAACAGCGTCAGTGCGCCGCCAATGAAAATGCACAGAATGCCAAGGATAAAAACGCCGCGCTCCGGATCGACGGCGAAGGCGTGGACGGAGGTGAGAACGCCTGAACGCACCAGGAAGGTTCCCACCAGAGACAGCGAGAATGCGAGGATCGACAGCAGGATCGTCCACAATTTGAGGGCATTGCGCTTTTCCACCACAATGGCCGTATGAATCAGTGCCGTCGCGACCAGCCATGGCATGAAGGACGCATTCTCGACCGGATCCCAGAACCACCAGCCGCCCCAGCCAAGTTCGTAGTAGGCCCACCACGAGCCCATGGCGATGCCGACTGTCAGAAACATCCAGGCCAGCAATGTCCAGGGCCTCACCCAGCGGGCCCAGGCCGCGTCAACCTTACCTTCGATCAGGGCCGCGACTGAAAAGGAGAACGCAACCGATAGTCCGACATAGCCGGTGTAAAGAAATGGCGGGTGGAAGGCCAAGGCCGGGTCCTGCAGAATGGGATTTAGGCCGTTGCCCTCGATGGGCGGCGGATCGAGGCGGATAAACGGATTGGACGTCAGCACGACGAACAACAGGAAGGCGAGCCCGATCGAACCCTGCACGGCCAGAACCCTTGATTTGAGTTCGAGCGGCAAGTTGTTGCCGAACAGCGCGACTGCCGCGCCAAAGAGGCTCAGGATCAGGACCCAGAGCACCATGGAGCCTTCATGGTTTCCCCATACGCCCGATATCTTGTAAAGCAGCGGCTTGGCCGAGTGGGAGTTCTCGTAGACATTCTGGACCGAGAAATCCGAAACGACATAAGCATGCATCAATGCCGCGAAGGCGAGCGCCACGAGGGTAAACTGGACCATGGCGGCGGGCGCTGCCACATTCATCAGTACACGGTCGTTCCGATGCGCGCCGTACAATGGCAAGGCAAATTGAACGATGGCCATGGCGAGAGCAAGAACGAGGGCAAAATGACCCAATTCGGCGATCATTTGGGCTTTTCCTCCTGCCAGAGGCCCTTTTCCTTCAGCCTGTCGGCAACATCCTTGGGCATGTAGTTTTCGTCGTGCTTGGCGAGCACCGTATCGGCGGTGAAGGTGCCGCCAGCCTCGATCTTGCCATCGGCCACGACACCCTGGCCTTCGCGAAACAGATCGGGGAGAATGCCGGTATAGGTCACCGGCAATGATTTCACCGTATCGGTGATGGAAAATTTCACAGTGCTGCCTTCACCCCTCACGAGAGATTTTTCCTCCACCAGACCACCTAGCCTGATGCGCTGTCCGGGCTGAACACCCTTTTCCGCCACTTCGCTCGGCGTATAGAAAAACACGATTGTGTCGCGCAAAGCAAACAGCACCAATCCGGCGGCGATGGCAAGTACGCCCACACCGGCGATGATGATCGACATGCGCTTTTGCTTCCGGGTCATTGGATGTTGAGGTTCCGTGCCAGTTCGTCGAGCGAGGCAAGCGCTTCGGGCTTTCCGTTGAACAGGGAGCGCGCTGCCTCGTAGGCGGCTTTTGCCTTTTCCATCTCTCCCAATACGCTTCGGGCGTTGATCAATTTCCGCCAGCCGTCAAGATCGCTGCCGTCGGTCTTTAGGCGCTGTTCGAGGCCATCGACCATACCGCGGATCATGGCCTGGCGATCTTCGGGGGTCATGGCTTCAGCAGATACGGCAGCGATCTCTTTGTCCACCATGGCGCGCCAGGGTGCATCGGCGGGTGAATCGTCCAGGAGTGCTTTCCAGGCTAATACCGCTTCGTTGCCCTTCCCCTCCTGCCTGAGCGCCAATGCCGCATAATAGCGGGCCTTGGGCTGAGCCTTGTCGCGCTTCAGCGCTTCGTCAAAGGCCTTGGAGGCAACCACCGTCACCATGCCCTCATTGCCAAAGACGATCATCTCGCCCAGATCGGCATAGTCGTCGGGGCTCGCGCCACCAATCTCGATCAGCCTCTCATAGGCCCGGGCGGCATCTTCAAAGCGGTTCATGCGCTTATATGCAGGGGCAATGACCCGCCATCCCTGAACGTCTGATGGGTTCTGTTTCAGGTGGTTTTCCACCTGTGCAACCATTGCCACGAAATCATTGCTTTGGGTGGCTAAGGCGATGCGTTCGCGCAATGGCACATCCGGCAGATTGGGGGCGCCGGTGCGCATATAGAGCAAGCCGGCTACGACCGGCACGGCGATTGCGGCGGCGAGGAGAGCGGTACCACGTCCGGAGGTGACCGCCGATGGTTCGGTGTCGGCCGCTGCCGCGATCAGACGGCGGGAAATTTCGTTCCTGGCAGCCTCGGCTTCCTGCTGCCCGATGAGGCCGCGGGCAAGGTCGCGGTCAAGTTCCGAAAGCTGGTCCATGAAAACGGCGCGATCATAGTCCCGGCGCGTGGCAAGTGTGGCCGAGCCCCGATAGGCAGGCCACAACACACCCGCTAGGGCGGCCGCCGTCAGACAGGCAAACAGGATCCAGATCAGCATGCTCGATATAAGGTTTTCAGATACATAGGAGAAAGACAGATCATCGCAAAGCTGTGGCCGCTGTCGCAGTGTCGCATGGCAACAATGGGGCGTCGGAATTGCCTAGAGGCCACCGCCTGCATTTGATAGAAGCTGCCACATGAAAACACGCTACTCGGTTTTCTCACTGGCGCGCAACGCGCTCAATTACCACAAGGATTGGGAACGGGCGTGGCGATCACCCGCGCCCAAGGCCGAGTATGACGCAATTATCGTCGGCGCTGGCGGGCACGGGCTGGCAACCGCATACTATCTCGCCAAGAACCACAAGATGACCAATATCGCGGTCGTCGAGAAGGGCTGGCTGGGCGGGGGCAATACCGGGCGCAACACCACCATCATCCGCTCGAACTACCTGCAGGATCCCTCTATTGCCATTTACGAACTGGCGCGTTCGCTGTACGAGAACCTGTCGCAGGAGCTGAACTACAATGTGATGTTCAGCGCCCGCGGTGTCGTGATGCTGTGCCAGACTGAGCACGAGTTGCGTGCGTTCAAGCGCACGGCGCACGCCAACCGGCTCGCCGGGCTGGATTGCCGGATGATTACTGCAGCCGAAGTCAAGCAGATCGTACCGATCATCAATGACAGTCCGAATTGCCGCTATCCCATTCTCGGTGCCTACTACCAGCCGCGCGGCGGCACCGGGCGGCACGATGCCGTGGCCTGGGGCTATGCGCGTGGTGCCGACTCCATGGGCGTCGACATCATCCAGAATTGCGAAGTCACGGGCATCCGGCGCAATGGCGGCGCTGTCAGCGGTATCGAGACGACCCGGGGATTCATCAAGTCAAAGAAGATTGCGGTGGTTACGGCCGGGCATGTATCCACCATTATGCAGATGGCCGGCGTGCGCATGCCGATCGAAAGTCAGTGCCTGCAGGCGCTGGTATCCGAACCAATCAAGCCGGTGATCGATTGTGTGGTGATGGCCAACACCGTGCATGGCTACATGAGCCAGTCCGACAAGGGCGAACTGGTAATCGGTGGCGGCACCGACCCTTACAACAATTATTCGCAGCGCGGCTCCTTCCCTGCCCTTGAGCATACTGTCACGGCGCTGGTCGAAACTTTTCCGATCATTTCGCGCCTCAGGATGCTCCGTATGTGGGGCGGCATTGTTGACATGACAGGCGACCGTTCGCCGATCATCGGCAAGACGGATGTTGAAGGGCTGTTCGTCAATTGCGGCTGGGGGACTGGTGGCTTCAAGGCCATTCCGGGCTCGGGTTTTGTATTCGCCGATACGATTGCCAATGACCGGCCACATCCCATCGCCGAACCTTTCGGCATGAATCGCTTCGCCGAAGGCCGCTTCATCGACGAAAGCGTTGCCGCGGCCGTGGCGCATTAGGAGCCCAGCATGCTGATCGTTCATTGCCCTGTTTGCGGTGCGGAAGGCGACGAAACGGATTTTCATGCCGCAGGCGAAGCGCATATCCGGCGGCCGGCAACGCTTGATCCCGAACACATCAGCGATGAACAGCAGCGCGACTATCTGTTCATGCGGCGTAATCCCAAGGGGTTGCATTTCGAACGCTGGCGCTGTGACCGGGGATGCGGCAAGTGGTTCCATGCGGCGCGCGACACGGCGACCATGGAGTTCAAGGCGTTCTATCTTGCGACCGAGCTTCCACCGCGCGAGCTGATGGAGCAGGCAACCGGCGAGTGGGTTACTTTCTTCAAGGACAAGCTCAAGGCGGCAAAGACGAAATGACGAGCAAACCCTATCGCCTTGGCGAAAGTTTCGGCCACGCCATCGACCGGTCGCGGCGGGTGAACTTCTCATTCGATGGCAAGCAAATGCCGGGTTACGCCGGAGACACGCTGGCCTCCGCCGTCATGGCCAACGGCCAGCGCGTGTTTGGACGCAGCTTCAAGTATCACCGGCCGCGCGGCGTTGTCGGGCTCGGCTCGGAGGAAATGAACGCACTGGTTGGTGTTGGCGAAGGCTCACGGCACGAACCAAACCTTCGCGCCACACAGGTCGAACTTCACGATGGCCTCGTGGCGGTGAGCCAGAACCGCTGGCCTTCACTCAGCTTCGACATCGGCAGCATCAACAACACGTTGTCGCGTTTCTTCCCCGGCGGCTTCTATTACAAGACCTTCATGTGGCCGCAGAAATTCTGGATGAGCGTCTACGAGCCGTTCATCCGGCGGGCGGCGGGTCTTGGCAAGGCACCGGACGGGTGCGACCCCGATACTTACGAGCATATTCACGCGCATTGCGACGTGCTGGTGGTGGGCGGCGGCGTTGCAGGACTTGCGGCAGCGGAAGCCGCAGCAGCCTCCGGCGCACGGGTCATCATCTGCGATGAGAATCCGCAATTTGGCGGGTGGGCAGACATTGCCGACGGGACAATTGATGGCGTTGCTCAATCCGAATGGGCGCAGGCGAAAGTGCAACGCCTGTCGGAAGCTGAAAATGTCCACGTGCTCAGTCGCACAACGTGCGTGGGACACTGGCAGCATAATTCTCTCATTCTGTTTGAACGTGTGGCCGATCACGATCCGGCTCTGCTGGCGAGAGGAACACCACGGCATCGCCTGTGGAAGGTCCGCGCCAGGCAGGTGATCCTCGCCACCGGTTCAATCGAGCGGCCCATCGCCTTTGCAAACAACGACCGGCCGGGCATCATGCTGGCAGGTGCTGCGCGCGCATTTCTTACGCGGTATGGCGTTGCTCCCGGATCGAGCGGCTTAGTGTTCACCAACAATGACGATGCCTACCAGACGGCGCTGGCGCTGAAACAGGCCGGCATTCAGGTGCGCGTCGTCGATTCCCGCAGTCATGTCGACAGTCAGCTTCCCACGACGGCGCGCAAGGCGGGCATCGAGATCATGGCAGGCTCGGCCATTGCCGCAGTGGAATCGAGCTTCGGCGGCCTTGATGTGACAGGCGTGAAAGTGGCTCCCTATCGCAAGGGATCAGGCCGCGTCATCACGGAGACAAGGATCGAATGCGATTTCATCGCGATGTCGGGTGGCTTCAATCCCGCACTTCACATCTGGTGCCACACTGGCGGCAAAATCCGATTCGACGAGGCGCTGCAAAGCTTCCGGCCCGATACGCATCACGACAGGATCGCGGCGGTTGGTGCCGCGAACGGCACACTGGCGTTGGGCGGCGCATTGAACGAGGCCTATGCCGTCGGCGAAGCAGCCGGCAAGGCCGCGCTTCCCAAGTCAAAAGCGGCCAGGCCCAAGGTGCCCAAGGCTCTTCAGGAAGTGCAACAAGCGCTTGAATCCCTTTGGTTTTCTCCTGCGACCGGCAAATACAATGAGGGTAACAAGCATTTCATCGACTTCCAGAACGATGTCACTGCCGCCGATCTCGAGCTGGCACAGCGCGAGGGTTACGAGTCTGTCGAGCATACCAAGCGCTACACGACATTCGGCATGGCGACCGACCAGGGCAAGACGTCGAACCTCAATGGCCTCGGGGTGCTGGCGGAGGCCACGGGCAAGACCATTCCGCAGATTGGCATCACCACATTCCGCCCGCCCTATACGCCGTTTTCGTTTGGCTCGGTTGCGGGGCCCATGACCCGGCAGTTGTTCCTGCCGATCCGCCGCACACCGATTTACGAATGGCACAAATCGCAAGCAGCACAATTCGAGCCTATCGGGCAGTGGCGCCGCGCCTACACCTATCCCAAGCCTGCCGAAGAAAAGCAGGCCTCGATCGCCCGGGAGATCCTCGCGGTGCGCAATTCCGTCGGCCTCCTTGATGCCTCGACGCTCGGCAAGATCGAAATCAAGGGGCCGGACGCGGCGGCGCTTCTTGACCGGGTCTATTCCAACATGTTCTCGACGCTGAAGATCGGCCGCTGCCGCTATGGGCTGATGATGAACGAACTGGGTTTCCTCATCGATGACGGCGTCACAGTGCGTCTCGGCGAAGATCATTTCCTCATGCACACGACGTCCGGCGGGGCGGACCGTGTCTCGGCCTGGCTGGAGGAATGGCTGCAAACCGAGTGGACCGATTATAAGGTGTTTGTGACACCGGTGACGGAGCAATGGGCTCAATTCGCCATTGCCGGGCCAAAAGCGCGCGACGTGCTCCGCCGGCTCGATCCGGACTTCGAACTTTCCAACGAGGCTTTCCCGCATCTTTCGATGAAGGAAGGCCATCTCGGCCGCTATCCCGTCCGCGTGTTCCGTATCAGCTTTTCAGGTGAACTCTCCTATGAAGTGGCAGTACCCGCCAATCTGGGACGCGGCCTGTGGGACGAAATCCTCACGGCCGGGCAGGATTTCGGCATCACCGTCTATGGCACCGAAGCGCTGCATGTGCTCCGCGCCGAAAAGGGCTACATCGTCATCGGCGACGAGACCGATGGCACGGTCACGCCGGTCGACGTCGGCCTTGACGGACTGGTTTCCAAGAAAAAGTCCGACTTCATCGGCAAGCGCTCGCTTGAGCAATCATTCCTTAAGCGCACCGATCGCAAGCAACTTGTTGGCCTTCTCACCGAAGATCCCAGCGAGGTGCTGCCCGATGGGGCTTATGCCGTCCAGGAGGTGAAAGACAAGCCCCCTATGGAGATGATCGGCCAGGTGACGTCGAGCTATTTCTCACCAACCCTGCAGCGCTCTATCGCCATGGCGCTGATCCAGTCAGGGCGGGCACGGATGGGCGAAACCCTGTCCTTCCCACTCGATGGCAAGGTAGTCAAGGCGAAGATCGTCGACCAGGTGTTCTATGACAAGGAAGGAGCACAGCTCAATGGCTGAGCTTCAATATGAAAGCGCGCTCAAGGGCCGCGAAGCATCGGGGTTGTCGATCCGCCTGCGTGAAATTGCCGAACGCGGCATGATCGACCTGCGCGGGTTTGCCAGCGACCGCAAGTTCATGAATGCGGCAAAGGAGATCCTCGGCGTCGACTTGCCAAAGCAGCCGCGGACCTCGAACACCTGGGGCGAGATGCGCGCTTTCTGGCTTTCAACCGATCAATGGCTGATCATCTGCCCGCGGAGCAAAATGGCCGAGCTGCTCACCGCCCTGCGCAAGCGGTTGCAGGGCATTCATGCGCTTGCCGTCGATGTTTCTGATATGCGCAGCGTGCTCCGCCTTGAAGGTGACGGGGCGCGCGAAGTGCTGCTCAAGGGATGCTCGCTCGATCTGCTTTCGGATGAATATTCACCGGGAACCGTGCGACGCATGAGATTTGCCGAGATTGCCGCCCTACTGCATGTGGTCGAAGAAGACATGTTCGATGTCTATGTCTTCCGCTCGTACGCCGAATATGCCTGGGACTTCATCTGCGCGACGGCACGGCCGGAAGCCGAATTGCGGCTGTTCGGGAAGCAGGATCTGGCCGCTTCCTGAGCCTATTCCGGAACCTTAACGCGATACCGACGTTTTGACTCGCATACAGGCCTGCACATGTGAGCGCCGGGCCGCCAATTGGCGAGAGGTTTCATGGAGACGACCGAACGGCCGGAAATTCGCACAACCAATGAAGCGCGGCAGGGCGTGACCGGGCACAATGTCCGCTATGTTCTGGGGTGGGGGCTTGCGGGCGCGGTGTTGGTGTTTGCAGTTCTGTTGATGGTTTTCACGACGAACTGATTGCTCCAATCGGAAGATAATGCCCGGTTGAACTCCCGGGCGAAGCATAGGATGTATGCGGGCTCACTCACGGAGTTCCATATGCCGCAGCCGCCTTCCAACCGACCGCACGGGCCGAACACTACGGCTATCCATGCTGGCGAATTCATCGACCCCTCTACCCGGGCGTCTTCGCCCAATCTCACCATGTCGGTCACGTTTGCGCCCGAAACGCTCACCGGATTTTCGGCATTGAGCGGTGATGCCTATGAGGGCCACGTCTATGCCCGCGTTTCAAATCCGACGGTGTGCCAGCTCGATACCAAACTGGCAGCGCTCGAGGGTGCAGAATCCTGCCAGTGCTTTGCTTCCGGCGTTGCCGCCACGCATGCGCTGATCATGGGCCGCCTGTCGGCGGGTGATCATCTTGTCATGTCCGATACAAATTATGTGGCGACGGCGGAACTGGTGCGGAGCACGCTGCCGCGATTTGGCATCGAGACCAGCCTGGTCGACACCTCGGACGTTGATGCCGTCGCCGCCGCGATAAGGGCCAATACGAAAATGGTGTGGATCGAGACACCCGCCAATCCGATCATGCGGCTCTCGGACATCGAGGCGATTGCAAGTTTTTCACATGCGCGCGGTGTGCGGGACGTCGCTGTCGATTCCACTTTCGCCAGCCCCATCGCTACGCGGCCCATCGAGCTTGGCGCCGACTTCGTTATCCATTCGCTGACCAAATATGTCGGCGGCCACGGCGATGCGATGGGGGGTGCTGTGCTGGGGCGCGAGGCCGATCTCGAAGCGCTCAATCTTGAAGCCGGCGTGCATTATGGCGGCGTGCTGTCGCCTTTCAATGCATGGCTGATCATGCGCGGCGCCGCAACCCTGCCGATCCGCATGCGGGCGCATGAGGAAACAGCCCTTGCGGTGGCGGGCTTTCTCGAAGCTCACGTGGGCGTCACGCGGGTGCACTATCCGGGCCTTCCGTCACACCCGCAGCATGATCTCGCAAAACGGCAGATGAAGAATTTCTCCGGCATGATGACCTTCCAGGTAAAGGAGGGCCGCGCCGTGGCGCAGAGGATGATCGAACGGCTGCGGATCGTGCACTATGCGGTGTCGCTTGGCCATCTGCGCAGTCTGGTCTACTGGATCCCGACGGACGACGTCATGCGGTCCACTTTCAGGCACCCGCCCGAGGCTCTGAAAAGCTACCGGGATTTCGCCGGAGACGGGGTATTCCGCCTGTCTGTCGGGCTTGAGGATGCAGATGATATCTGCGCCGACCTTGCGCAGGTGCTTTGATCAGCCCTGCAGCTTCGGTCTCACCCAATCCAGCAGCTTGTCGAAGCCGCCAAAGGGGTAGAGGTGGGGCCCGGCGATGTTGAGGGCGGGCTTTTCCACGTGAAGCTTGGCAAGCTGCTCGACAAAGACGTCAGGCGTCGAGACGGTGAGGAGCTTGGTGATGTTCATTGCCTGCTTCCTGATAAAGCGGGCGGAGTTGCCGACGCCGCACATGGCGGCATATTTGACCAGGGTCTTGATGGTTGCCGGGCCGGGCACGCCGACGTGGATCGGCAGATCGATGCCAGCCTTTGACAATTCGCTCGACCAGAAGGCCACAGGTTGCGCCTCGAAAAGGAACTGGGTGGCAATGTACCCCTGAACACCGTTGGCGCTGAGCCAGACCTGCTTGTCCTGCAAAGCCTTCAGAAGGGCCGCCTCCCCGTATTTCTTGGTTATATCGGGATTGCCTTCGGGATGACCGGCGATGCCGATCCTGTTCACGCCGTTGGCGGTGAAAACACCCGTTTCAAGAAGCTGGAGTGCCGCATCATACTGGCCAATGGGTATCGGCGCGCCGCCACCCAGCACCAGCATCTGGCGCACGCCGGCCTTTTCCACCAAAGCGCCAATGCGCGACTTAAGATCTTCGAGATCTTTCACGAAACGGGCGGGAACATGCGGAACGGGTTCGAGTCCTGCCTGGCGCACGGCGATTGCGGCGGCGAGCTGATTTTCGACATCGGCCGGATCGATCAGGGCGATATAGACGCAGGTCCCGGGCTTCAGCGATCCAGCCAGAAGCGGCACCTTCTCGGCTTGCTTCGGCGTGATTTCGACGGAGAGCCGCTGCAGGAAGAGGGATACGGGATCGGTATTCATCAGGTTCCGGGCTTCAGTAAGATCGAATGGCGCGTTCACTTGCGATTACTCCGGCAGTGCCAGCGCACATTGGCCGTACCCCCTGTTTCCGGCTCAGACAATTGCGACAGGGGCAATACGGAAGCGACTGAAATGGCTCTGTTAACGTCGTTTTCCTCCCGCGACATGACGCTTATGGACAATGACCGGCGATTGCCCGTATGAAGGAAAAATCAGCGAGATATTCAGATGTTCGGCGACAAGCCCAAAGAACTTCCCCAGGCGTTTGCCTTTGTCATGGTCCCTGAATTCACCATGATGCCGGTCACGGCAGCGATCGAGCCAATGCGGCTTGCCAATCGCATGTCGGAGAAGGCGCTTTACCGGTGGACCATGCATTCGGTCGACGGCAAGCCAGTAGCCGCTTCCAACGGCATCCTGGCCATGGTCAATGGCGACCTCGACGCCGTTCCCGACACTGCGACGGTGGTGGTCTGCGCTGGGCTCAATGTTCAGCGCTATGCCGACAAGCGGCTGATCGGATGGTTGCGCAAGGTGTCGCGGCGCGGCCGCTCCATCGGCGCTGTGTGCACCGGTGGACATATTTTGGCAGAGGCAGGGCTGCTCGACGGTTATCGCTGCACGATACACTGGGAGAACCTTCCGGGCTTCACCGAGGAGTTCCCCGATATCGAAGCGACTGGCGGATTGTTCGAAATCGACCGCGACCGTTTTACAAGTGCAGGTGGTACGACGGCGCTCGACATGATGCTCACCCTGATCGCCAGCCAGCATGGGCCTGACCTTGCTGCAACTGTAGCCGAGACAGTTCTGCATTCGCCGATCCGTCACCACAGCGAACATCAGCGCATGTCGTTGCCGGCGCGAATCGGGGCCCGGCATCCAAAACTGGTCGGCATCATCGAAAAGATGGAGGCCAATCTCGAAGATCCGTTTTCACCCAGCGTGCTCGCCAAGCAGGCGGGGCTATCGACGCGCCAGCTTGAAAGGCTGTTCCGTCGCTATCTCGATCGCAGCCCCAAACGCTATTATCTCGAACTCCGCCTGAAGAAGGCAAGATCGCTCCTGTTGCAGACTGACATGTCGGTCATCAACGTGGCGCTGGCGTGCGGCTTCTCATCGCCATCGCATTTTTCAAAGTGCTATCGCGCTTTCTACGGCCGTACGCCCTATCGCGAACGGGGCATTCCGACGATGCCGGATGACGTAAAAATAACCGCGTAAAAGCGGGAGCGGACCTCGAAAGATCCGCTCCCAGGCAAGACGCGTCCGCGACCGGGGGCAAACTGCGAACGTCACCTCGCCATTGGTGAGAGCCATATCAGTCGATTGGCTCAAAGTTCCAAAATTGAGTGAGACCTTAACCAAACACTCCGCTCTGGCCGTGCGTATGGAATTGTCACCGTTTGTAATTATCACGCAAATGAAAATCAATCAGTATTCGTAACCGTGGTTCAGACTCACGTTACACGCGGTGCTCTATCTAAAATTAAATTTGAGGCATGTCCAAATTCACTTGATGGACGGCAACCTCAGGATAACCCTCAACCCACCCAATTTCGAGTCATCGAGAATGACGGTGCCACCATACATCGCGGCCGTCTCCGAGACAATGTTGAGACCCAGGCCCGAGCCGGGCTTGGTTTCGTCAAGCCGCTTGCCGCGCTTCAGAGCATCGGCACGCTTGTTGGCCGGAAGCCCCGGGCCATCGTCACTGACCGCAATATCGATGAATGACCGGGCGTCAGCAACGTCAACGCCGCGCGAGGGCCAAACCTCAACGAGAACGCGCTTATTGGCCCATTTGCTGGCATTATCGAGCAGGTTGCCCGCCATTTCCTCGAGGTCCTGGCGCTCACCACGAAATTTCAGATGTGCGGGGCAGTCGAGTTCGATGCGCACGCCCTTCTCCTGATGAATACGCATGAGCGTGCGGGCGAGCCCGGCGAGGACGGGTTCGAGTTCGGTCACCGCGCCGAGGGTCTGAGCCCTGGCAGCGCGGCGGGCCCGATCCAGATAAAGGTTAATCTGGTCGCGCATCACCTGCGTCTGTTCATTGACCTTGACGGCAAGTGCACCCTTGTGAACACTTGACTCGTTGGTCAGTACACTGAGGGGTGTCTTCAGCGCGTGGGCCAGATTGCCGACCTGGGTTCTGGCGCGGTCGACGATTTCAGAGTTTGACTGAATGAGCAGGTTGAGTTCCTCGGCAACCGGCTGGATCTCGCTGGGGTATTCGCCTTCGAGCTTCTCCGCCTTGCCCTCGCGAATGCTGGTTACGGCCTGCTGCAGCCGGCGCAGCGGGCGCAGGCCATAGCGGGTCTGGGCGAGGATGGCGACGACCAGGCCGGCGCCCAGAAGGAACAATACGATATAGAGCGTCTGGCGGAAAGCATCGGCCTCGTCCTTCAGTTCATCGAAGTTGCCGGCCACGAGAAAGGAAAAATCCTCCTTGCCGCCAAACAGCTTGAACTTCTGCTCGATGGCGCGAAGTTTCACGCCATTGCTGTCATCGAGAAAGAAGCTGGCAATGCCGTCGCTGCTGCGGGCGATCTTCGCGCCGGCGGGCAGCTGCAGGCGCTGATCCAGCAATGACTCCGAGGCAAGGTCCTGCATGTTCTTGTCGGGCGGCGGCGTTACCTGCCAATACCATCCCGACAGCGGCAAGGTGAACCTCGTATCGGCGAGTTGCACCTGCATTGCGGGAGCACCTTCCTCGGTGAGTTCGACGTTGCCGAGCAGGCCATCGAGCACTGCGCGCAGCCTTGCATCGAAATTGCGTTCGAGGGCAGTCTGGAAGAGGTTGGAGAGGAGAAAGGCCGCGGCGGCGAGAAGGACGATACTAACGATGGCCGATGAGGCCATCAGACGAAACGCCAGTGAGTTAACCCGCATTATCCGGCTCTGAAATGCAGTAGCCCATGCCCCGGATGGTATGGAGGACGTCAACGCCCAACTTCTTGCGCAGGCGCCCGACAAACACTTCGATGGTGTTCGAATCGCGGTCGAAATCCTGGTCGTAAAGATGCTCGACAAGTTCGGTGCGCGAAATCACCTTGCCCTTGTGCATCATGAGATAGTTGAGCAGGCGGAACTCGAGCGAGGTCAGCTTGATCGCCGTGCCGTTCACGGTCACGCGGGCACTCTTGGTATCGAGCATCAGCGGGCCACAGGTGATGTCGCTGGTGGCGTGCCCGGCAGTGCGTCGCACCAGGGCGCGCAATCGTGCCAGCACTTCCTCCATGTGAAAGGGCTTGGCCACATAGTCGTCCGCACCGGCGTCGAAGCCAGCCACCTTGTCGCTCCACCGGTCGCGTGCGGTGAGAATGAGCACCGGCATCTTGCGCCCGGCGCGGCGCCATTTTTCCAGAACGCTGACACCGTCCAGCACCGGCAATCCCAGATCCAGCACGACCGCGTCATAGGGCTCGGTATCGCCGAGGAAGTGGCCTTCCTCGCCATCCATTGCCTTGTCCACGGCATAACCAGCATCGGTGAGCGCGGTCACCAGCTGGCGATTGAGATCGGGATCGTCTTCAACGACGAGAACACGCATGCGTCATGCCTCATAAGCCCACACTGAAACAGTCCTATCGTTTTTCCCGGGAAGGGACAACCCGGCGCCGCTTGACATATCAGTTGCCGGGTATAGGAACCCGGAACACCTGATTGCCCTGGCGCATCGTGGCGATATAGTTGTTGCCCTTGGGCTTGATGCTCAGAAGTTTCGCGCCGGGATTCTGCGAGATCGCGATTTGCGCGGCCTGCGAAGGCGGGATCATGAGTATCCTCGGCTTGACCTGCTGCTGCACGCGCGGCTGGCGCTGCAGCTTCTGCTGGCGCGGCTGCAGCGTCTGATACTGAAACTTCGGTTGCACCTGGACGCGCACCTGGGCCGTGACAGGGCCAACGGCCATCGTCATTGCAATCACCAGAGCTGCCATGATCCTTCCCAAGCACATACGTTTTCAACCTTTCGTGATGATGCTTATAGAGGGGCCTACATGAACCTTGGATGAATAGGACTTATCCAATCATTACAGATCATTAAGAGGCGCTCATAATAGGCTTGCCAGACTATCGCGGGTGCCAACCGGCCGTCTCCTGTGCCGCATAATTAGGCGCAATGGGCTGAACCCCGGATGAACGTGTCGCCTTTGCCCTCACTTAAAGAAAAATCTTAGCTTCGCTGGTGAGAGTTTGCTTACCGCGTGTCGATGAAGGCAGCCGCAGGACCGTGTGTGAGACAGGAGATTAAGGCTTCTCTAAATCAGTCCGCATAATTTCAAATGGTCAGAAACGAGCGCGGTTTGATCCCGCGACGATGGTGAGTGGCGATGAGTAAGCAAGAACCAAAACGCACAAACAGGACTGTTGCTGCAGCGAAGCGCTTTGCCAAGGCGCGCGAAGGCAACGTGGCTCTCATCTTCTCGCTTTGCGCGGTACCGTTGATTCTCGCCGGCGGCGCAGCCATCGACTATACGCGGGCAACCGCTGCCGAATCCCGCATGACCCAGGCGCTCGATGCAGCAGCCCTTGCGGTGGGCAATAGCCCGGGGCTTTCCAACGCCGACATGCGGGCACTGGCGCTCCGCTATTTCAGGCAGAATTACCCCAATGCAAGCGAGGAGATTGATGCTTCGATCAAGGTCTCCGTCAACAACGACCGGGTTTCGCTTTCGATCGATGCCGAGGTACCCACCACGCTGATGCGCGTCATGGGCTACAAATCCATTCCGCTGCACATCAGCAACGAGGTGGTGCGCAACGCCACGAACCTCGAAGTCGCGCTGGCGCTCGATGTGACGGGTTCGATGGGTACGCCCAACAGCAAGATCGCCGCCCTGAAGGTGGCCGCCAAGGATCTCGTGGACATCCTCGTGGCTGACACACAAACGAATTTCTATTCCAAGATGGCTTTGGTGCCTTATTCAAATTCCGTGAGTGTCGGCGCCAATGCCGTCACGCTTCGCGGCGCTGTGACTGCGGGAACCTGCACCACGCCCGGATGCGAAAAGTATAAGTTCGATGCAGCGGCGGGCGGATCAAACACGTTCGACATCACGACCTGCGTAACCGAGCGCACTGGCCCGCAGGCCTATACAGATGCAAGCGTTATCGCCGCCAAGCTCGGGCGGCACTACGCGCTGTCAGCCGGCAGTTGCATCGATTCGGAAGTCGTTCCCCTTTCAACCGACAAATCGATGCTCAAAGCGAAAATCACCGGTCTCGAAACCGGCGGCCCGACCGCCGGTCACATCGGCATAGCCTGGGCTTGGTATATGCTCTCGCCAAACTTCGCCAGCCTGTGGCCCGCAGCGAGCCAGCCGGCAAACTACGGCGCTCCCAAACTGGTCAAGGCTGCGGTGATCATGACCGATGGTGTGTTCAATACGGCCTATTGCAATGGCGTCGTAAGCCGCGATTCGAGCAGTAGCAGGGCGCAAGAGAGGATCAACTGCAATGCCACCAATGGCGATCCCAACACGCAGGCGCTGGCGCTGTGCACCGGCATGAAGAATGCCGGCATCACGGTTTACACTGTCGGTTTCGATCTGGTGGGCCAGCCGGTTGCAACGCAACTGCTCAGGGATTGTGCCACGTCGCCGGCCTATGCCTACTCCGCGACAACGGGCGATGAGCTCAAGACCGCGTTTGCCGATATCGGACTCAAGCTCTCGCAACTCCGCCTGTCGAAATAGGCCCAGGCCTAGACGCCATCGTCCACCGCTTTTTGGCGGCGCTGGTAAATGATCCAGCCGGATGCGCTTAGGAGAATGCCCAGCAGCACGAGCGCCGTCGGCTCGCCGCCAGTGATGGCGGCGATATCCTTGAAGCTGGCGGAGAGTGCTGTTGCCGTTCCAGTCAGCGCCGTGATCAGCGCGGCCAGATTGGTGGTGCTGCCAAAGAGGGATTTACCGCGCAGGCTCTCAATCACCTGGGTTATGGGTGAATCGCTGCTATCGCCACCAGCAAACAGGGCGGCTTCAGCGGCCCGGCGCTTGACAAGGCCAGGCAGCACCTGACCACCGGCCTTGACCCAAAGCTGGAGCCGCCGCGAGACTGCCGCGACATTCCCGGCATTGGCCGCCTTGAGTACCGACGATCCCTGGAGACCTGCCAATCCAACATTATAGGCGAAGCTGACCAGAGCCGAGAACTGCCTGTCGCTCAATTCCCGGGTGAGGAGCTTCCGCACGCCAGCGGCGAAATTATCGACATCGCGGGCAAGGATGCGCGCCGCCTCATCGCGAGAGATTTCCATGCCTTCGGCAACTTCTGGAGCGCCCGCCGCCGAGGTGTGGCCATAGCCAATGGTCCATATGCCGGCGGGATCGCGATAGGCGTTGGCGCGGAAGCCTTCGAAGCGCTTGATCAGGTCCAGTCCTTCGGTCGTCAGTTTCATTGGAGTTTCCTTTTGCTGTCAGATTGAGAGATCAAAGGCGCGGCCATTGCAATGCCGGCAGAAGCTTGGCGAGTGCTGCACCAAGCGATGCGGATATGGCGATCAGGATGGTGAGCAGCCGCCAGCCGCCGCGCAGGCCAATCAAGGCGTCGCGAATTTCGCGCACGTCGCGGCGAAGGCCCTGCACTTCCATTTCAACCGCGGCAACACGGGCGCGCAATTCGCCGAGTTCATGCTGGGCATTTCGAACCATTGGATTATTCTTTCGAACGTTCGCCGAGACGTCAGATCAGGCCCACGCGCCAACGCTCGTCACGGTTCCGGTTCCGATGCGGCGGCAGGAGAAATACGAGTTGGCCTTGACGAGTGCTGCGGCGGCTGTGACGAGGGTGATCGACGGGATGATGGTTCCGCCAGCCGTCACGCGGAACGTGCCGCTGATCCTGGTTGCGAGACCAGTGCCGGTTGCCGCGGTCACAATCGAAGCGGCGCTTTGTGCCGTGGCCGAGAGTGATCCGGTCTGGCTTGCAGCACTCAGCGGCGTCGTGCTGTCGATGCCTACGGCCGCATAGAGCGCCGAGCCAATGGTGGCCGTTCCCGCTCCCAGCAGATCGAATGCGCCGTTGCCTGAGGTCGCCGACATGGTTGTCAGGTAGAGCAAGGCCTCGAAGAAATAAGTTCCGGCTGCAAGGCTTAGCGCACCGTTCGATGTGGCATTGAAGAGTTTCTGTTCCGCGGTGGAACTGGCCAAGGTGTAATCGGCAGCGAGCATGATGAAATGCTCTCCGCCAACTACGCCTGGATTGGCGCCGCCGTTGTTCCTGAGAATCAGTTCGCCATCATCGTCCACCGCCGCAGCACTGTTCTGCAGCAAAGTGCCGGTCGCGCCATCAAAACGCGCCAGCGCGTTATCGGCAGCACTTCCCGGTCCTGAAACATTGCCCCCGCCGGCCGGTGTCGCGAATGCCCCGTCTGCCCGCAGAAAGTTCGCCGTGCCGCCGCCGCTTGGCGGCACCAGCCCCTTGAGCGAAGTGGTAAACGTGTCGAGCATCGCGGTTGCTTGCGGTGCGGTGAGATCGATGGGGTTAGCGGCAGCTCCGGTGTTGTTGCCTTTGAGGGTGCCAGCCGCCATGGCCGAGAGTTTCGAATTCTGCAGCGTCGAGCCATTCACCTGACTGCCGGAAACCTTGGCAAATCCCACCGTGCCGCCGGTCATCATCAGCACGGTGTCAGCCGAAGCCACAATGTCGGCGGGATCGCCGGCTGTTGCCGCAGCCCGGCCGATCACCGACGAGGCGGCACTGTCCCTCAGCTTGGCAT
The DNA here is from genome assembly GCA_031373255.1 of Hyphomicrobiales bacterium. Taxonomy (GTDB): domain Bacteria; phylum Pseudomonadota; class Alphaproteobacteria; order Rhizobiales; family Aestuariivirgaceae; genus JANMMJ01. The sequence continues at coordinate 10,552 of JANMMJ010000068.1, read as the reverse complement.
CGGTCACGGCATTGCCGGCGATCGCCGTGGCGCTGTCCCCGATCGAGGTTACATCTCCCGTATGGTTGGGATGAACGTAAAGGTTGGCGCCGTCAGCCACATTCAGCAGGGCGCGCACCTGTGCTGCCGTCAGATCGGCCGGACCTGCCGCGCTGCCGGTGTTGTTGCCCTTGACGGTCAAAGCCGGAGCGTTTGCCAGCTTGGCATTGGTCACGGCGGCATTGTCGATGGTCCAGCTTGCGCCCGAACCCGATACCGTGACATCGCCCTTGTCGCCGTCAGTGACACCGGCGGCGGCTGCGAGGCGCGGGTGATTCACCGTGCGGTTGCCAAAATCGGTATAGGCCTTGCCGATCTTTGGTGTTGCCGCATCCAAGGGCCCGCCCGGCTTCGGCGAATAGATCTGCAGGGCCTCCGTGTCGCTCCGCGGAATGCGGTAAGGGCCGACAAAGAGTGCGGCATGCTCCGTCAAATAGTTCGAAGCATCGTAATTGTTGATGCTGAGGGCTGTCGGCTCGATGGTGTAGGCCAGTGCCACACTATCGGCGACAATCGTCCCGCCATTGGCGAAATAGTCCGCCCCTGCAGCGAAGTTGCCGTTCTCATCGCCGCCCACGTTGATGTAGCCGCCATCGTGAGGGCCGGAATCGCGGGTGCGCCAGGCCACATTGCCAATCACGCGGCAGCCCTTGGCGTGGCGGATGTCGATGCTACGCGCCTGACCCGACTCGATGATATTGCCGATGACATCGGCGGTCACGAAATGTCCGGCGGCCACGTCGGAGATGAACAACCCCTGGCAGTTGCCTCTGGTTTCGCCAATATAGATCAGATTGCCTACGACCCTGATGTTGGTGACATCCATCGAAAGCGTGGCGAAGCGGAGAAAAATTGCGTCCGCGTGCGGGTTGTTGAAATCGGACGAGAGCGAAAACGGGCGCTTGATGGTGTTGAAGCTGACCGTCGTTTCGGTAGGCGGCACACCGTCGATATAGGATGACCCGATGCTCAGTCCGCCCTCGTAGAAGCGGTCGACCGTATTGCCGATAACACGTGCATAGCCCTTGCAGGTGATGCCGATGCCCCGGTGAATGTCGTGGACATAACAGTTGGTGATCGCCACGTTGGCCGGGAAGTCACCACCGGAGTCAAAGGTGCCGAACGCCGTCGAGTTCTGGTTGTATTGAGCCGTCGCGTAGTCGCCGAACAGGTCAGCCGGAGTATCAAAGCCGATGTTGCATTGATCGATCCAAATATTCTGCGAATTTCCGCCGGCCGAGATCAGCGCCCAGTTTCCGACAGGAGACCGGGTGAGTTCCAGACCACGCAGCGTGATGCCGCTCGCGCTCATGATGGTGATCTTGCCAAAGGCCGCGCGGGGCAGATCGCCCCCGTTCGCTGAAGACTTGAACACAAGGCCGTAGGTGAAGGCTCTGCTCTTGAACGGCGTATTGTAGGTGACGTCGTCCTCCCAGTCGCCGTAGCTCACTGGGCGCGCGAGGATGGTGCGTTCCTGCGTGGCGTTGGCGAGGATGTCGGTCATGGCCGCATTGGCCTCGGCCAGGGATGCGATGCTGTAGCTTTGCGGAAAGGTGTTTACCGTGAGGGTGAACGGCGATGATGCCGAGGTTCCATCGCTGGCGGTGCAGCCGGTCCATTCATAGACAGGATCCGCGGGCACGGCCGCCGCCCGCAATTTGCCGGCGAACGTGGTGAAGTGGTTTGAACCCCTGGTTCGCGTACCAAGCGTGAGGGAGCTGATCGTGCCCCCAGTCGAAGCCAGCGACGCATCGCCGGCGCCCGCCAAAGTCAGCCGCCCATATTCGATTGCCTGTGAGGCCACGGCGAATACAGGACCGCTGTTTCCGCCAGAGCCCGTATCGCGCCAGATGGCTCCATCGAAGACAATCAGTTTGTTCTCGGCGATCACCCAGACGCGCCAACCTGCCTTTGGCGTGGCAAAGCGCCAGCCGCCATCCTGGAAGAAGGCAAGGCCGCTGGCATGGCCGCTCCATGCGCCCACAGACGCTGATCCGACAAGGTAGCGGTCACCCTGTGCTGGCGAAGCGGGCGGCGTGGAAATTACGCGTGACAGCACAGCCAGATGCGCCGTGGCATCGAGCAGGACCAGCGCTTCGTTGTGGGTCACGTGTTTCTGGGCTTGGGCCGACTCAAGCAATGGCAGGCCGAGATTGACGGTTTCAGACATGCAATGTCCTTTCAAGAACAGCGCCACGGCCGTAAGTCTCGCCAATCTGGGCAAGCCTCACTGTGAACATCTGTGGCGGCGTGCCGAAGTCGGCGCTCTGCAACGCGGCGGAATAGCGATAGAGGGGCTGGTTGAGCGTCATGCTCCGCACAGGCGCCGCACCACTCATGATGTCGAGCCCATAGAGCTCGGCGGTTTCGCCCAGAGGCACTTCGGTCACTTCCCAGCTATCGCCATCGATGCGGGTCCGCCTGATCCAGGTGAATATCACATCAGCGCCGTCACGGGTGGCGCGCAGTTGCGCCGGGCGTAGCGGCCGCAATCCAAGCCCCCGCACGTGATGGGAAAACTCGCCATAGCTGGGATCGCCATGGTCGCGTTTGGCGGGTCCAATGCGCCATGTGACTGCCGCACCGAAATCGGCGAGCGTCTGATTCATTTGAATCAGCGCTGCATCGAGCAATACGAAACTGGTCCCTGAAGATGCGAGCATCGCCATCTCCGGTTCTGAACCCGATTGACCCCGCAACAGGTGGCGAAGTTCGTAAGTGCGGGGGCCGGTCAGAACGGCATCGCGGAACTGCACAATTTCCCAACCCGTTCCGGGCGAGCCGATCGCCGCGGCATTGGCGCCGCCGAGCATTTCCGCCTCGCTCACAGAGGCCAGCGCGCCACCAAAAAGGCGCACGTGCAGGGTGTTGCTGCGATCGAAAACACATAATGGTCCCTCGGCCAGAGGTGCTGTCAATGCGCCGATCACGCCAGGTGAATCGATCTGCCGTTCCAGCGAAAAGGCACTTTCGCCCGTCTTGCGAAAAAGGTTCAACCTGCCCGGCCAGGGTTTGGCAGAGCAGGCAAACCAAGCCGCCTCGGGTTGCCGCCCCTCTCCCGCGAGAGGCAGGTCCAGCACCTGTGCCAGCGGCTTGCCGAGCACGGTGGCTGGCGAGGCCGCAATGCCGCGCGATGGCGTGACGCCCGCCTCATAGACCGCTGCGTCATGAAGGCGGCCTGAAATGCGGCGCAACTCTCCCTCGGTGATATCCTCGATCCGTATGCTCAGTGTGCTGACGTTTGTCGCAAGGCTCACGATATCGCCGGGTTCAAGGGGCATGCGGCTCGGCGCCAGAGCGAAAGATATGGTCTCACGGCCGGCCCAGATTTCCTGCAGCATGATTTCGGCGCGGCGGGCCGCTTCGCCCTGCTCGACGGCGCAAGGCAGTTCGATTCCGATTTCCCGGGCGCTTGGCGTATCCTTGCGCTGGGCTTCGACAACGGCGGTCCGATAGTCGCGCCCCGACTCGGCGTAAGCGAGCTTGAGGCGCTGCGGCAGGTCGGTTTCCTGGGCGCGCGTCAGGCGATAGAGCGGCCCCTCGTCATCGACGAGGTCATCACGAGCCAATTGCGCCACGGCGTCACCGGAGCGGCTGGCAAACCTGACGATGCCGCCCGTTTCGATGGCATCAAAGCTCCACGCCCGTGCTATCGGCTCCAGCGCGTCTCGCGCCGATCCGGTCCGTTCAATGGCGACCCCGTCGGCTACACCATGGATGCCCGAGGTATCGACGGCGTCAAACCCGTAGGACGCACAAATGCTCTTGACCAGTTCGGGCATGGGCGCGGCGCCAAGCCGCGCATTCAGCCAGTGCCCGCGCGCAAAATTTGCACCATCGCTCCAAACCCCGTCAAGTGCGGGAAATGCCGGAAAGGGACGCGCATCCCAGGACCAGAAGTGAGTGGATGGCGCATCGACCATCGGTGCGCCATAGAGCGGTGACACAGGATTATGCGGGCCAGGCGCCGACCAGTAATCCATGAGCGCCTCGACGTAACGCAGCATGATGAAATCGTCGCGCGCACCGGATGAATGATACGGCACGGCATTCTCCACCGACTTTGGATCGATGAAGACGTTCGGCTGATTGGTGCCCTTGTCGATGGCGGGGCAGCCTGCCTCGGTGAAGCGGATCGGCTTGCTCTTTGGAATCCAGCCCGTCGGCACTGCCGACTCAGCGCCACCGGGGCGATTGAAGTGCGGCTCGTTCCACCAGGATTTCAGATCCTTGTAGCGAAACACCCATGGCTTGGCATAAGCGCCATCGGTGATCGGTGAGCGGACCTGGGCATCGCGATCGGCGGCACTCGCATAGAACCAGTGATAGCCTTCGCCGCCCGCTACATTGGCCTGAAGATATTCGGTATCGTGGATCGCCGTTGCGCCCGAAAGCTTATCGAGGTGGCCTGGCGAGTTGCGCCAGTCGGAGAGCGGCATGTAGTTGTCGATGCCGATATAGTGAATGCCGGCCGATGCCCAGAGCGGGTCGAGATGGAAGAACACGTCAGATGAGCCATCGGCCGGCTGATGACCGAAATATTCCGACCAGTCGGCGGCGTATGACACTTTCGCATCCAGCAAAATGTTGGCGACTTCTGCGGCGAGTGCCGCCAATGCGGTCACGAAGGGATAGGTGCTGGCGCTGTTCCGCAAAGTTGTCAGCCCGCGCAGTTCACTCCCGATCAGGAAACTGTCGACGCCTCCCGCCAATGCGCACAGATGCGCATAGTGAAGGATCATGCGGCGATAGCTCCACTCGGCCGGGCCGCTGTAGGTGATTTCGCCGCTCGTAGTCGTAAAATGCGAGGGCTGGGCCGTGCCGGTAAATGAGGCAATCTGCGTATTGATCGCCGCCGATTTATCGGGCGTTCCGGGCCTGCCTGGTGCTGGTGCGCAGGTGATGCGGCCACGCCAGGGATAGGCCGGTTGTCCAGCGGGGCCGGTATAGGGATCAGGCAGAACATTGCCGGCCGGGATATCCATCAGGATGAACGGATAGAAAACTGTCTTCAGCCCTCTGCTCTTGAGATCGGCAATGGCCCGCAGCACTGAAGCATCGGCCGGCGTTCCTCCGAAAGCAGGCCCATTGCCCACCTGGCTCACGACATGCGCATCGGCGCGGCTGATACCACCCGCCTTCCACACATGCGGCGACGTGGTCTTTAACGGCACTTCGACTCCGGGCTTCACAGCGCATGAACCACAGCGCAGGTCATTTCCAAACCACGCCACCACCAGCGACACGCTGTCGAGGTTGCGGCATGTCGCCTGCAGGTCATCGAGCGACACGGACCAGTCGCTCCGTGTACTGAGCGCGTGGGCGTTCTCAGACTCTGTCACGCCCTCGGAGGGTTGCCTTGTCACCACATCGGTGTCGTAGCCAAACTCGGTGGCGCCGGGTATCAGGTTGACGGCGCGGATCAGACTTGCGGCGCGGCTGATGGGCCGGAATATTTCAAAGGACAGTTGCGGCAAGCGGTTGCCGAAGCGTTCGAGCGGCATATGCTCGAAGACCATGTAGGAGACGCCGCGATAGGCCGGCGCATTGTCTGCTCCTTCCTTAGCCACGATCAGGCTGTCCGGCAGTTGATCCTCGCTGCCATCATAGAAGCGCCAGGCCAGGCCTTCCGGATCGAACGGCTTGCCGTCAGCCCAGAGCCGCCCGACACGCGCAATCGGCCCCTCGGCCAGCGCCACAGCAAAGTTGGCGAAATAGCTATAAGTGGTGACCTTGGTCCTGGCTCCGCCACCACCGCCCTTGCCGCCGGCCCTTTCCGTCTGTGTGCTGATGATCTCGTCGAAGTTGGTGGACCAGATCACCTGCCCCGCGACGCGTACCCGGCCCCACGCCTTCGGAACCGCCGCCCCCTCGGTCGATGACATGACGCGGAGGTCCTTGAGGCGCGGACCTTCGGCGCGGCGCGTGCCGCCGCCAAATAATTGCTGGTCGATCAGATTGCCGGCAATGGCGCCAGCGGCACGGCCCACGGCGGCGCCCACAGGCCCACCCAGCAATCCGCCAAGAGCGGTGCCCGCATATGAAAGAAGGAGTGTCGCCATGTCAGGAATGTTCGGGATCGCGCCGCAGGACGCCGGAAGGTTCGGGAAACGAAAAGGCATAGGCCATGCGGCGCTGCCACCAGGGGCTCATGGCGACTTCACAGACCACCGCACCCTGCTGGGCGTGGATCATCGCGCTGCCCGGTGCAGCGATTACGGCGTGCCTCGCGGGCAGATGCGGCTGCCAGCGGCAGAGCAACAGATCGCCGGGCCGATAGTCCGTGGTTTGACATTCCAGCATGTGGCGGCGAGCGGCTTCACACAGGGCTTCACGGCTCCCTGATTCGGCCCAATCGGGCGCATAGGGCGGCGGCAGTTCCGGCTCTTCGCCATAGCATTCGCGCCAGATACCGCGGACCAGCCCCAGGCAATCGCATCCGATACCCTTGAGCGAGGCCTGATGCAGATACGGCGTGCCAATCCAGCTTCGGGCAATTTCAATAATGCGTTTACGCATTGCGGCTACCGCCATCATTGCCGGCATCGTCGCGATTGGGATAAGAGGTCACGAAGTCGTTTCCGGGCATATGCGGAAATCCCCGGAAGTTCGGCGCGTTGGCGAATTTCTCGCGGCAGGTCGAAAATTGCCGGTCGCAACCTGCTGTCACCTGCAGCGTGTCGCCGCTCTGCACAAGCGATCCCATCGCCTGCCACAGTTCGATCTCGGTCTGACCTGCCTCGATGCGATGGAATTTCACCGCCGCACGGCGGCCGGCATTGGCTCCAGTGAGCCACTGCACCCCGCCACCCGCAAACCATCCGGCGGCATATGTGGCGAGCCCCGATACCGTGAGGATGCGGCTCTGTTCCTCGGACTGAACAGTGGCGGCGGCGCGAAAGGCTGGCGCAGCGAGATTGACGCCGCAGCGGGCATCGCCCAGCACCGCGTCGCAGCCAAACTGGAAGATGCGGCCCTGGGGCTGGGCCAGCAAATGAGTCAGGCCACGCAGTTCGGCGCTGAAGCCCAGTTCGCCATGGCTGATCTCGCCCAGATGACCCTTACGCAACAACGTCCGCTCAGCGGTGTCCTGCCAGTTGACCAGCCAGATTTCCACGGCCGCCCCATCGAAGTCCCCGGCGTGGAGGCGCTGTTCGCTGATCCGCGTGTCGTCAAGGGCACCTGCCACATCGAGATTATCGGCGGCAAATCCGAGCCGCGATTGCATCTCGCTGCCGGTAAAACCCGATTGGGCGCGATACTCCACGCCATCGAAAGCGAGATCGCGGTCATGGTCGGTGAATCCCATGATCACGCCCAGCGCCGTCGTCAGTTTCCAGCACCAGGCGAGCGTCGTTGCACCACTCTCAAGGTGGGATTGAAGGGCGGGCGTGAGGGTCTTCATGCCTTGATCTCGATGATGGCAATTTCAGGAATGTCGCCAGCGGCGAAATTTTCGAGATTGATCGCCAGATGGTCGGTGTCGAATCGGACCGGCACGTCGAAGGCGAAGCCCGCAGCCACGCTGGCGCCCGCAGCCGGAATGCTGCCTGGCAGAAACGTCACGAGGCCCGATGCGGCGTCAGCCGTGAACTGGGTGGTCTCGATTCCGGCAACAGCGACGCGCACCGATCCCGCCACCGGCTTGGTGATGGCGCGGGCATAGTTGCGGATGCCGCTGCCATAGGCCTTGACCAGCTGGAACGCCGCCTGCGTGCCATTGCCAGTTCCAATATTCTGGTCGAGTGGACCGATCTGCTGCTGCGGCGGGCAGGATTTGGAATCGGCATGGTCCTTCCAGCGAAAGCCATAGAGGCGGCCCCGCCTCTCCTCGAAAAAGCGGATCACCTGATGCAGTTCATCAAGCGACTTGACGCCGAAGCCGGCGTTGTAGCGGCGGCGCGAATGGGCCCAGCGCGTGTTGCGCTCCTCGCGCCCTGAGGCAAGTGTCACGATCTCCGTGCGCCGCTCAGGCCCGCCGCTGGCGCCATGCGAGATCGCGATGGGAAAGCGCACTTCATCAAAGGCGATTGCCATCTAGAGGTTCCTGTTGCCGCGATCGAGGGCGCGCAGAACGAGGGCCGCCACCTGCGACTGCGAGCGCTGGAAGCTCAGCGCATCGGGGGTCGAGATATTGACCGTCACCTTCGTGCCGCCATTGCCGCCCCGCACGCCAAGCCTTCCATCGGGACCGCGCGCCAGCGGCATGATGGCCTCGGGCCCCGCTTCGCCCATGACGCCGGTTCCGCCGCGAAAGGGAAAGAGCAGCGGTGAATTGACAACACCGCCATCGGCAAAGGGAATGGCCTTGCCGAGAAGGCCGCCCAGCGGCTTCAGGGCCGCCGACAGGGTCTGGTTGGCGAGCGAGAGCGCCAGCGAACGCAACACATCGGAGAGCTTCCGCCCGTCGATGATGGCTGAAACAAAGGCGCGGGTGAGGGTATTGCCGAAACTTTCGCCCAGCCGGTTGAGGTCGGCAAGCTCGGCGCGGAGCCTTGCCGTCTCCATCATCAGGGGTGCGGTGCTCTCCTGCCGATCGGTCATTCGGGATCTTTCATCAGCTTACGGAGGGATTTCACATCGAGGACTTCCCTGCCCCAGGCGGCCGAGAGTTCCTTCAGGGTCATGCGCCAGAAACTCTCCGGCGGCAGGCGCAGATGGCCAAGGCCAACGCGCATGAGCGCCTCCCACGGAAATGTCATGGTGCAAACGTCGCGTTGAGAAGCCGAACCACGATGCCGACAATCGCCGGAACACCGCCTTCGATCTTCATCGCGGCAACCTCGCCGTCGGCAATCGCCGCACCAGCACCTCGGAGCCCAGCGCCAATCACCCTGATGGCATCGCCCGGCGAAATTTTTCCGGCCTCGAAGCGCTGGGCGATCTCGAGCAGATCGGCACCGCCATAGGCGTGCTCAAGTTCGGCGAGCGCTCCCAGCGTCAGGCACAGCGTATGGCATTTGCCGTCGAGCGTTGCTTCGATTTCACCCCGGTGCCGGTTGGCCATCAGAGCACCTGGAAGGTCAATGCGCCGGCCGAGGCCAGCGCCAGTTCAAAGGTGACTTCGCCATCGTAGCGGCCGGAAAACTCCAGCGACGCGATCTGGAACGGACCCGTAACAATACCGAAATCTGGCAGGATTACCTGCCAGTCGCGGATGGTGCCGTCGAAGACATACTGGCGCAGCGTAGCATCGGATGCGGCATCCTTGAAGATGCCCTGGCCGCGGAGCCCTGCCGACCTGACACCGCCGCCGGCCAGCAATTCGCGCCATTGGCCGGCCGATTCCTGGTGGGTGATGTCGACGGTTTCGGCGTTGAACGACAGGCTATTGGCGCGCAGGCCCGCCACTGTCACGAAACTTCCTGTGCCGCTGCTGTCAAGCTTCAACAGCAGGTCGCGGCCTTTCTGGGCGGTCATGATCTCTCCTAGAGCTGGGGTTCGGTGGCGGCGCGGAAGCGGATGACGGCGCCGAAATGATCGCCGCCCCGCGGCCGCGTGACATTCCAGAAGACCAGCGCCAGATTGACCAGCGCGTGGCCCGCAAGTGTGAGAGCGGCGCGATCAAGGCTCGCGTCTATCTCGCCCACAATCTTCTGGGCCTGGGCCTCGCTGCGGTCGCGGGTCAGAACTTCAAGCGTCACGAAATGCTCGTAGGCCTTCTGCTCCATCACGCTCCAGTCGCGGGTCAAGATACTGGCAAAGGCCACGTAAGGCGTGTGGGCGCCGCGCGGCACCTCGTCAAAAACATGGGCGCCCTGGAGCAGCGCAATCAGTGGCGCATGGGCCAGCAAGCGATTGCGCATCGCCGCCTGGAGCACCAATGCGGCACTCACAGCCGCGCCTCGCGGAACGGTGCGAGCAGTGCGGATACGCCCGGCGGAACCGCCCTGGTTCCCTCGATATCGCCCCGGTATGCATGCCAGTGCGCCACAAGTTTCAGCATGGCTTCGCGCAAGGGTGCTGGCACATCACTCGCAGCGGCACCGAAACCTGCGGTCAGCCTGATCTCGATGCCGTTGGCGATACGGCCCGGGCGTGCCCAGGCGCGGTCCGGCCGCAACAACAGGCGCGGCGGCCGCGCCAGGCGGTCGCTCACGTAATGTGCGGGATCGATCACGGCAGCGATATCGTCCTCGCCATGGACCTTGAGGTCCTGGATCGAAAGAACTGGTGCGAGCGGCAGTGCGATCACGCCGTCCGCTGGCCATGTGTCGGCATAGACCGACCAGCCTTGCGTGATCAGCTTCAAGCCTGTCGCCGCTTCAACCTGCCAGCGGGCCGAAACGATCAGTGTACCGATGAAGGCATCTTCGTCGGGGTGAGAAACGCGCAGATGCGCCTTGGCCTCGGCCAGAGAGACAGGCTCAATGGCGGGCGGGGTGATGAGTATGGCGGGCATGATGAACCTTGCTAAAGCCTCTCTCCGCCGCAGCGGAGAGAGGCTAGGGAGGCAGGGATAGTTGCTTACGACACGCCGAACTTGAGAAGCTTGATCGCCTCGAAGTTCTGC
>JANMMJ010000058.1:0-13622 GCA_031373255.1 Hyphomicrobiales bacterium | reverse complement strand
CGGATCCCTCGACTGCCTTGCTGACCGTGGTCCTTGTCGATATTTGGGTCTACACGCCCTTCATCATGATCCTGCTGCTTGCCGGCTTGCGTTCACTTCCCAAGGCGCCTTTTGAAGCGGCGGCCCTCGACGGTGTTCCACGCAGCTTTGTATTCTTCCGAATCACGCTCCCGATGCTGATGCCTTACATCATTACGGCGACATTGTTCCGGTTGCTCGATTCCATCCAGCAGTTTGACATCATCTATGCGATGACCCAGGGAGGACCGGGCGACAAGTTGCTGGTGTTCCAGGTCCAGGCCTATCTCGACTTCTTCCAGTCAACCAATGTCGGCCGTTCAGCAGATTTGATGATCATACTGTGGGCCATAACCTATGCCCTCTCTAATGTCTTCATCAAGCAATGGCTCAAACTGCGCGAACGCGCGCATGGTGTGAGGTAAAGCGTTGGATCATACATCCACATTCGAGAAGTGCCTGCGCGCCGTCCTGATCACGCTGGTGCTGATCTTCTTCCTGTTTCCGATCTTCTGGATATTCCTCATGTCTTTCCAGACGAACGAAACCATTCTGCGCATTCCGCCATCGATCATCTTCACGCCGATCTTCGACAACTATACGGCGCTGATCACCGGACAGCTCAGGACCTCAGCCGGCAGCCTGCAACTGAACTTCATGCAGAACTTGTGGAATTCGGTCCTGCTGTCGACTTGTTCGGTGGCGCTCTCTCTGGTGCTCGGCGTTCCGGCAGCTTACGCCTTCGCACGCTTCAAGTTTCGGCTCGGCGAGGACATCGCCTTCACGCTGCTGTCGTTCCGTTTCGCGCCTGCCCTTCTCGTGCTGCTCCCTTTAAGTCTCTACTTCAAGACGCTGGGCCTCACCAATACGTATATCGGCTTGATCTGGGTCTATCAGCTGATCTGCCTGCCCTTGATCCTGTGGATCGTGCGCGGCTATTTCGAAGACATCAGCCCCGACATCGAGCATGCCTACAGGATTGCTGGCAACAGCTGGTGGAAGACCTTCCGCAATATTTCCATTCCGCTGGCCAAGCCCGGTATCGCGGCGGCGGGTTTGCTTGCTTTCATTTTCGCCTGGAACAATTTCATCTTCGCCCTGATCCTGGCGTCCGCCGACAAGCAGCCGGTCACGGTGGGAGCCCTCGCCTTCGTCACGGCATCGGGCATCCAGTACGGCCAGATTGCTGCTGCCATTGTCTTGTCGGTAACACCGACCCTCCTTTTGGCGCTTTATGCCCAACGCTACCTTGTGGAAGGCCTCTCCATGGGCGCCGTAAAGGGATAGGCCATGACGCAACTTGAACTTAAGGCACTATCCAAGTCTTTCGGAGCCTTCAAGGTCTTCGACGGGCTCGACCTCAAGGCAAAATCTGGAGAGATCGTTGTGATCTTCGGCGGCTCGGGGACGGGAAAGACCATCCTCCTGCGGCTGATCGCGGGCGTCGAAGATCCGACGTCGGGTGACATGCTTATTGACGATCAGTCGCTTGCGGACGTGCCGCCGGAGGCGCGCAATGTCGGCATGGCATTCCAGAACTTTGCCCTTTTTCCTCATATGTCCGCTGAAGAAAATATTGCAGCACCTCTGGTGGCGCAGGGAGCCACCGCAGAAGCGGTGAAGGCGGGCGTCGATCGCGTTGCAAGGCTCCTCAAGATTGATCACGTGTTGGGTCATGCACCGCGCGAGCTGTCAAATGGCCAGAAGCAGCGCACGGCGCTGGCGCGCGCCCTTGTCGCCGAACCTGGACTATTGCTGCTTGATGATCCCCTGCGCAATGTCGACGCCAAACTGCGCTTTGAAATGCGTCTGGAGCTTCCACGCCTTTTGCGCCATTCGGGCTCGACTGTTCTCTATGTCACCCAAGACTACAAGGAAGCCATGGCATTGGCGGATCGCATCGCGGTACTGTCGGCCGGGCAATTCGTGCAGATTGCAACGCCAGAAGACATCTACAACAAGCCGGCGACTGCCGATGTAGCGCGGCTCTTCGGTGATCCCGTCATAAATTTCTACGAAGGAACACCCCTTGTGAAGGGAAAGGCGGTCAGCTTCAGTGTTGCCGGTGAGAACATTTTGTTGGATCGGCGCTATGCGGCGCTGGCGGGTAGGCCGGTCAGGCTTGGGATCAGACCGGAAGCCATTGAAATCGTTCCGGTAAAAAATGCGGAAATGACCGCGCAGGTTGAAGCCGTGACCCCCTTCAACGAACGCACTGTGCTCCTGCTGCGCTCGCAAGGTGGTTTTGAACTCCTCGCTTCACTGCCGTCATCTGCCACAAACATACCAGAATTTGGTCAGCGAACCGGTTTGAAATTCAATGCCGATGGATTGCATTTCTTCGATCGCGAAACCGGCGCCCGGCTTGAGGGGAAAGCGTGATGGCGTCTGAACTGACCCTCAAGGCCGTCAACAAAATATACAATCCGAACAGCAGGAAGCCGGTTCATGCCGTCAGGGCCTTCGACTTGACAGTGAAGCCGGGGGAGCTCGTGGCGCTTCTCGGTTCGTCGGGGTGCGGCAAGACTTCGACACTGCGCATGATTGCGGGATTTGAAGATGTTTCAAGCGGCGTGATTGCTTTGGGCGGAAGGCCCATTCAGGATCTTGCCCCGGCATTGCGCGGCGTCGCCATGGCCTTTGAAGCGTATTCGCTCTACCCGCCATTGACCATCGGCGAGAACATTGCCTTCGCATTGAAGGCCCAGAAGCTGCCAGCCGATGAATCTGCAAAGCGCGTCAGGGATATGGCGGCGATGCTTGAGATCGGTGAAATCCTTGGCAAGTATCCGCAATCGGTATCGGGGGGGCAGCAGCAGCGCGCCAGTCTTGGCCGGGCACTCGTCCGCAAGGCAGCGCTGACCCTGCTTGATGAGCCGATGGGACAACTCGAACCCCAGTTGCGCGCCGTTCTGCGAGGCCGAATCAAGCACTATTTGCGCGAGCACGGCCTGACCTCAATCCTTGTTACCCATGATCAGACCGAAGCCAACGCACTTGCGGATCGCATCGCCGTTATGGAGGGAGGCGAACTTCAGCAATATGCCTCGCCCCAGGAACTGAAGGAGCGCCCGGCCAATCTGTTCACCGGAACATTCATCGGCGAACCACCCATGAATGTGCTTCCGGTGAAGGTGGAAGTCGATGCCAGGAGGGTGAACTTCCATTTGCACGATAGCAGCAGCCTCGCCTTAACCTACCCGGCGGAGGAGTTCGATATCGGATTGCGCAAAGTGCTTTCGGGACGTCAGGACGTGGTGCTTGGCGTTAGGCCGCATGGTGTCAAACTTTCGAAGACTGGCTTGCCCGCAGAGGTCGCATCGTGCCAGTGGCTGGGAGACCAGACTCACGTGGCCTCGGAGATTGCCGGTCGCACGGTGGTTTCTGTTTCGCATGAGCGGTTGTCACTGAAGACCGCAGCACCGGTGGCACTATCGATCGCCGCCGGCAATCTGCATATTTTCGATCCTGCGACGGGCAGGGCAATTGCGCATGGCGGCAAGCTCGCATGACAAGGGATGTTCTCGTCGGCATTGATGCGGGAACATCCGTAATCAAGTCTGTCGCCTTTACGCGGAACGGGGATCAGATCGCCAGTGCCTCTCTGCCCAATACCTACGTGACATTACCGGACGCAGGAGTCGAGCAGGATATGGCGCGCACCTGGACCGACACAGCAAAAACGCTGGTACTCCTGGCAGAAAAGGTCCCCGATCTCAAGGAACGCATCATTGCTCTCGCGGTCACCGGGCAAGGTGATGGAACATGGCTTGTTGACGCTGAAGGTGAGCCGGCGGCTCCTGCATGGCTGTGGCTGGATGCGCGTGGTGCTTCAATTGCCGAAGAATACATGGCTTCGGCAGGCTTCCCGTCTCACTATGAACGCACCGGAAGTGGCGTGAACGCCTGCCAGCAGAGCATCCATCTGGTTTGGCTGAAGCGCCATGCGCCCGGCGTCGTGAAGCGGGCAGCCAGCGCACATCATTGCAAGGACTGGCTCTACTTCAAGCTCACCGGCCAGCGGGTCACCGATCCGTCGGAGGCAAATTTCACTTTTGGCCAGTACCGGACGCGCCAGTATGCGCCAAAAATTCTCGATGACCTTGGGGCCGGTGATCTCAAGCGGCTTTTGCCGCCAATTGTAGATGGGACCGAAACAAGCCACCCTTTGACGGCCGACGCGGCAAAACTCACAGGTCTGGAAATCGGCACGCCGGTCAATCTCGGCTATCTCGATGTGATCTGCACCGGGTTGGGCGGGGGTCTTTTCGATCGCGACGGCCGGGCTGGTTGTACGATTCTGGGCTCGACCGGCATGCACATGCGCCTGGCTTTGAGTCCCGAGACTGTAAAGCTCAATAGCGAGCGCTCGGGCTACACCATGTCATTTCCGGTTCCCGGCATGTACGGCCAGATGCAGTCAAATATGGCGGCGACATTGAATATTGACTGGTTGCTCGATGTGGCGGTGGATATCTGCAAGGCTCAGGGCATTGAAAAGAGCCGCAGAGACATACTTTCCGGGCTCGACGACGCCGTTCTCGCGGCGGCACCCGGAAGGCTTCTGTATCATCCCTATGTGTCGTTCGCAGGTGAGCGCGGTCCTTTCCTTGAGCCGGCGGCACGCGCTGGCTTCACCGGCATTGATACATCCACCCGTTTTGCCGATCTGATGCGCGGTGTATTTGAGGGTCTCTGCCATGCGGCGCGTGACTGTTATGCCGCCATGGGATCAATACCAGCCGAGGTGCGGTTGACGGGCGGTGCGGCCCGTTCGAGAGCCTTGCGTCTCTTTCTGTCAAGCGCACTCAATGCAGATGTGCGCACGGTAACGCGCGAGGAAGCCGGTGCTGCTGGGGCAGCGATGATGGCAGCGGTGCAACATGGGCTGTATCCCGACATGTCTGCATGTGCTGCGGCCTGGGTCGATCCTCTGATCGATGCGCCAACGCGGCCCGATAAGGCCATTGTGGAGATGTTCAACAAAACCTTCCCCCTTTACGTGGAAGCCAGAAAGGCGTTGCGGCCGATCTGGCGTGGCCATCACGCGCTTAGGCAGGAGGCGCTCCATGTCGCGTGAGATTGCGATCATTGGTGATTACTTCATGCTGTCTGACATGTTCGAAAGGGCCATACGCGAACGCTGCCGCCTGTATGAAGTATCGATCCGCAAGCACGACTTACCCTGGCCCGACAAACCCATGGAACACGGCTACGCCGTGGAGGGCATGGACGGTCTTAAGGAATATATGGGCTCCGCCGACGAAATTGTGAGCCTGACTGGCGATGCCGAGGTCCTTGTCACCCATCTCGCACCGCTTTCTGCTGGCATCCTCGACCGCTTGCCGAAGCTGAAATGCGTTGCGGTTTCGCGCGGTGGCCCGGTCAATATCGACATGAAGGCTGCGCGCACGCGTGGGGTTCGTGTTGTCAATACGCCCGGCCGCAACGCCACCGCCGTTGCCGAATTCACCATTGGTGCAATACTTGCCGAAACCCGGATGATTACCAGGGGCCATGATGCCTTGCGCAGTGGTAAGTGGAGAGGTGACCTTTACCGGGCTGACTTGGCCGGCGAGGAATTGTCAGAAATGACGGTGGGCCTCATTGGTTACGGTGAAGTGGGGCGCAGGGTTGTACGCCTGCTCAAGGCCTTTGGCTGCCGCATTCTGGTTTGTGACCCCTATGTGCAGCTCTCGGCCGAAGATCTCAACGACGGTGTCACCCAGGTTTCGCTTGATCGTGTCCTGGCAGAATCCGACGTGCTGTCCATGCACCCGCGCGTGACAGCGGAAACCACAAAGATGATCAATGCCGAGACACTTTCTAAAATGAAACCCGGCGCCTTTTTCATCAACACGGCCCGGGGCCCTCTC
This sequence comes from Hyphomicrobiales bacterium, assembly GCA_031373255.1. GTDB lineage: Bacteria > Pseudomonadota > Alphaproteobacteria > Rhizobiales > Aestuariivirgaceae > JANMMJ01. Next base: position 7,728 of record JANMMJ010000058.1, on the reverse strand, counting down.
GTCGATTATTCCGCACTCTATGACGTGTTGAAGTCCCGCTACCTTCGCGGTGCCATGCTGGAGACATTTGATATAGAACCGGTACCCGCCGACTCGCCATGGCTTGACCTCGACAACGTAACGCTAACGCCCCACATCGCTGGGGCGTCTGTAAGGACGGTTTCCTATGCCGCGGGATTGGCCGCCGAAGAGGTCAGGCGGTATCTCGGCAATGAGCCTCCCCTCAATCCTTGTATGTGAGACGCAGCGTGCGGGATCTCGGTAGCGTCGATCTGGTTGTCATCGGTGGGGGCATCAACGGGGCCGGTATCGCCCGCGACGCGGCCGGACGGGGTCTTTCTGTCGTTCTGTGCGAAAAGGGTGACCTTGCTGAAGGTACATCGTCACGATCGGGTAAACTTGTCCACGGTGGGCTACGCTATCTTGAGTATTACGAGTTCCGCCTGGTGCGCGAGGCGCTCATTGAGCGTGAAGTCCTCCTCCAGTCTGCACCTCATATTGTCTGGCCAATGCGTTTTGTCTTGCCCCATTCGCCGGATCAACGCCCGGCATGGCTCGTGCGAATGGGTCTATTTCTCTATGACCATTTAGGCGGGAGAAAGAAATTGCCGGGTTGCCGGAGGATTGATTTAAGCCGCGAACCTGAGGGAAAGCCCATCCGCGATGAATTCAAACTGGCATTTGAGTATTCCGATTGCTGGGTGGATGATGCCCGCCTGGTGGTCTTGAATGCGTGCGACGCCAAGGAGCGAGGCGCCAGCATATTGACCCGCACCGCCGTAACGTCGGCAAGGCGGGACGGTAGTTCTTGGCAGGTTGAACTCACGGGTGATGACAGCGTGGTTTCAAATATTCGCGCCAAGGCACTGGTAAATGCAGCGGGGCCATGGGTGGAGGATGTCGGGAGCCGTGTTGCGGGTTCCAATGCCGCCAGGCGCGTTCGCCTGGTCAAGGGCAGCCACATCATAGTTCCAAAATTCTGGGATGGCCCCCAAGCATATCTCTTCCAGAACCATGACAAGCGTGTCATTTTCGTAAATCCTTATGAAACGAACCTCTGTCTCATTGGAACAACCGATATTCCCTATGAAGGACGGGCTGAGGATGTATCGATCGACGACGGCGAGATCGATTACCTGTTGAACGCTGTCAATCGCTATACCAATCATGCGCTCTCACGCGATGATATTCGTCACACCTTCTCCGGCGTGCGTCCACTCTACGACGACAGTTCTGCCAACCCGTCCGCCGTTACGCGCGACTACGTATTCGATGTCTCCGGAGAGCCGCCGCTGCTTTCTGTGTTCGGCGGAAAGATCACCACTTACCGCAAGCTTGCCGAACATGCGCTGCAGAAGCTGCAACTCTATTTTCCCGCAATGTCTGGCAACTGGACTGCCAGTGAGGCGCTTCCGGGAGGGGATATGCCCAACGCAGACTTCAATGAATTCTCTAACAAACTAAGGCATCAGTTTTCGTGGATGCCTGAAAGAACTCTAGCTCACTATTCGAGGCTTTATGGTTCGCGCACCGAAATCTTAATCGGCAATGCAAAAAAAATTTCCGATCTGGGCCAGCACTTTGGCGGCACATTGTACGAATGTGAAATAGACTATCTGAGATCAAACGAGTGGGCGAGAACGGCCGCGGATGTTCTCGATCGCCGCACCAAGCATGGTTTGCATCTCACTTCGGAGGAAAAGCAGGCGGTACTGCGCTACTTGGGCGCTTAGTTCGTGCCCTGTGCAACTTTCTTGGTGCGATAGTCATCGCACTTGTCATCGGGCCTGGCCTGCCGCGGGCTGATTGTGACATGACCTGCACGGCATGAAATAATCACCGAACCATTGGCCGCGCATATGCGCAAAACTTTGATTGCCCCGGAGTCTGCGAGTGTCTGAAGCGCGTTGGCAGTGCCGCCGGCATCTTTCGACATGGCCTGACCAATTTCGTCACAGGTTTCGCTATCGCCCGGGAAGGCGCGGGTTTGGAAATTTCCGATCATCCGCTGCCGTTTTGCGTTGTCAAAATAGAGACTGGGCTGCACGCGTGTGCCTGTTGCCGCGGGCGTTTCCGTGCCGGAGACCGAATTTCCATCTCCGTAGTTCTCGGACGGTAGCAGATCTTCGCCAACATCCGCGATGGGGGCATCTCCATCCGTGGAGACAGGTTCCGCGGTGAGCGCGACTTCAGGCAGTGTGGCGGCCGCCGTTTCAAATGATGTCTTGGCCGGATGATTGGTCAGAACCGGAGAGCCGGCAATGAGCCTGTCTGCCCGTCTGAGCCGCGCCACCGCCGCTGGATCACTCATTTGGTCTATGACAGTTTGTGCCACGCGGTCGGTATAGATTTTAGGTCTTACCTGGACGCCAAAGTGAACTGAAACTGCGGTGGTCGAAATCACGCCCAGCAGGAACGCCGACATCAGCCATACCGAGAACGTCCCATGCCTGCTCTGGCCAGTGCGGCGAGCGGCCGATGGCGCAGAAGCGGGCCTGTCAGGTGTCACAAGCTGGCCCGCTTCACGGTCTTCGAGGTTTGCCCGAGAAGCTCAAGATTATGGGCAATGTAGGGATTGCCGGGATCAAGTTCATTGGCTTTCAGAAGATAGTACCGCGCCTTCTCGGTATTTCCGCGGAGAAGATGAGAGTAACCCGCGTTGTTGTAGATCACTGCATTGCGGCTCTGCATGGACAACACTTTTTTGTAAGCGTTGTCGGCCAAGTCGAAGCGCCGCAGCTGATCGTAGCTGGCAGCCAGTCCAAGCCAGGCCTCAACATCCGTCGGCGTAACTTCTACGGCTTTGCGGAAATTCTTCTCCGCCAACCCGTAATCCCGATTGCGGAAATGCACCTTGCCCATCCGTAGATATTCGTCCGACGGAAAGAACTTGGCATCCTCCGTCGTCAGACCAGATTCTTCAAGAAGCTGGTTTTCAACCGAAGGTTTGCACCCCGCCAGCAGAAGTACAGCGGCTCCCGCCGCTATCACTGCACGCATCATCCTGATCCCCATCATGATCCCACCTGCTTATATTTTGTAGTTTTATCATTCAAATTCCCAACGCCGAGTATAGGCGCAATGCAACTGGAAACAAGGTTACTCCCATGATAACGGGAAAAATGAAGAGTCCCAAGGGGATCACCAGCTTTGCCGGAAGCCCATGGGCTTTTTCTTCCGCCCGGGAGTAGCGTTTCGCGCGCATTTCATCGCTGTATACACGCAAAGACTCGACCAGACTGGAGCCGAGTTCTTCGGACTGCTGCAAGAGCGTGGAAAAGGACTTCGCCTCAGCGATTCCGAGGCGATCGGCAAGGTTTTCCAAGGCCTCCCGCAAAGATCTGCCAGCCCGTAACTCGAGGCTCATAACTCTCAGATTCTGGGCCAGCCCAGGATGGGCATTGTAGAGATCCCTGCTCACCCTCTCAATTGCGGCATCGACACCGACGCCGGCATCCGTACAGATGACCATCAAATCCAGGAAGTCTGGAAAGCCGTTTCGATAACCTTCGCAGAGCCCATCCCGGCGCATCGAGACAATAGTCTTGGGGAGAAAGAACCCGAGCGCGGTCATCGCCATACTACCCGCCGCAATAACGGGAAAGGAAGCATCCTTGATGACGTAGTCAAAATTCACCGCAGTTAGAAAGCCAACGACAAGCCCGCTGGCAATCCTCACCGACTGATAGATGAAGGGCGCGCTCCGGCTTTCGTACCCAGCCATCGTCAGAAACTTGCGCAGTTGAGACTTGCTCTTATCATCAGTCAGCAGAAAAGACTCGAACACGCCTTGCGACGCGCTGGAGACTCCAAACGCTTCGCCGCTCTGCGTTTTTCCAGAAGGACCGGAGATAGCCTGTGTCCGCCGTCTAATTTCAACCGCGTTGGTCAGGAAATTAAAGACGACGAGAGTAACCATGACTATGCTGAAAAAAATCAGCCCGAAGAAAACGAGATCACCTCTTTGCGCCAGACTAACAATAAATTCAGTCATTTCTTAATTCCATCAGTACTTAAAATTGATCATCTTGAACATGATGAAATCGCCAACCAGCGACCACAGCCCGATGCCGATCAGCCCAGGTATGAACACTGGATCGTTCCACACTGAGCCGTAGTAGTCCGGATTCTGGTAGTTGATGTAGGCCGCAAGAAGTATCGGCATCAAGGTAAGCCCATATGCTGAAATCCGGCCTTCGGCAGAGAGGGATCGTACCTTCCTTTTGAGCTGAAATCGTTCCCGTATGATCTTAGCAAGAGTTTGCAGGATGGTACTTAAATTGCCGCCCGTCGAAATTTGCAGCGAAACAGCCGTAACCAGCATTGAAAGATCTGGATGGCCGACGCGATTGAACAGGTGTTGAAGAGCCTGCTCAGTGTCGAGGCCATAGGTCATCTCATCGACAGTGATTCCGAATTCGCTTCCTATCGGGTCTGCCATTTCGCGCCCAACCATGGCGATCGCGACCGGAACTGGATGCCCGCTTCGCAGACTGCGTACGATCACGTCGAGAGCGTCCGGAAGCTGTTCAATGAATTTGGCTTGCCGCGATGCCCTCGCGATTCGAAGTACCAGCAAGGGGATTGCGACGCCGAAGATTACAGCGATAAGCAATGCAATCGGTGATCCAAGCGGGACGACAAAATCGAAAAGCAGAAACACGACAACAATTGTTGCGACAATGATCAGAAAAAATTTTGTCATGGTGAGGCGTAGGCCTGACTGAATCAAAAGGCGCGAAAGCCCCACGGCAAAACTTGCCTCTTCAGCGCCAATGCCGCGTTCTCTCTTAAGCTCAAGAAGAACTTGCTCGCCGGTCATTCCATCGCCCAGAGCCTGGAGCCGCCGGTTCACATTGCGCTTGCGCCCCACCGCACTCGACGCGGCCATGTAGAAAGCTTCAACCAAAAAGATCGCCGCTGCTGCCGCGAGCACATAAAGTGCATAGGGATAGTAAGCTTGGATGTTCATCTGAATTACAGCTGCTTTGACGGATCGAAATGGGATGCAGGAACATGGATGCCGCGCGATGCCAGCTCACCAAGGAATTTTGGTCTCACCCCTGTTGCCTGGTAATGTCCGTGGATCTTGCCGTCTTCACTGGTAGAGATTCGGGTGAACTTGAAGATTTCCTGCATCTGCACGATATCTCCTTCGATGCCGGAAATCTCGCTGATCGACACCACTCGGCGTTTGCCGTCGGAAAGCCTCGACAGTTGGAGCACCAGCCGGATTGCCGACGAAATCTGCGATCTCACGCTCAGGATGGTCATGGGGAATCCGGCCATGCCGACCATTTGCTCAAGCCGGGAAAGCGCATCGCGCGCTGTGTTGGCATGGATCGTCGTCATTGATCCTTCATGGCCCGTGTTCATGGCCTGCAACATGTCAAACGCTTCTTCGCCGCGCACCTCGCCCACGATGATCCGGTCGGGTCGCATACGAAGAGCATTTTTGAGAAGTTCGCGCTGGCGGATTTCGCCTTTGCCCTCGAGATTGGGCGGGCGCGTTTCCATACGGCCGACATGTGGCTGCTGCAGTTGAAGTTCCGCGGCATCTTCGATCGTGATGAGGCGTTCCTTGTGGGAAATATAGGAAGACAATGCGTTCAGCATCGTCGTCTTGCCAGAGCCTGTGCCGCCTGACACCAGACAGGTGATACGGCCCTCGACGGCCGCGCCAAGAAGTTCGGCCATCTGTGGCGCAATGCTTCCAATATCGACCAGCCGGTCCATCGAGTATGGCCGCTTGGAAAATTTGCGGATCGATACTAGCGGCCCGTCCACGGAAATGGGCCGGATCGCAACGTTGACGCGTGAGCCGTCAAGCAGGCGGGCGTCGGCAAGCGGAGAACTTTCATCGACGCGCCGGCCCACGGTCGAAACGATCTTGTTGATGATCCTGAGCAGATGCGATTCATCTTTGAACCGCGCCTGCGAGGGCTCGAGTTGTCCGCCGCGTTCAACGTAAATCTGCTTGTGGCCGTTGATCAGGATATCGGTAATTGCCGGATCCTTGAGCAACGGTTCGATCGGGCCGAGCCCGGTCATCTCGTTGATGATATCGCCGGTAAAGTCATCAAGCTCTTGCGCATTGAGGGCAATGCGCTCGCTCGCGACATATTGCGCGACCATCGTGTGAATCTGCGGGCGCAGTTCCTTTTCCGGAATTTTTTCTACGGCGGAAAGATTGATCTCGTCGATCAGGCGGCGATGCAGCCTGACCTTGGCATCGAGAAGTTTCTGCTGTGCGGCAAATTCGTCGGCATCTTGCCCGGCATTGGCTGCCGCCAATGCGTCAGCTTCGGATAACTTGGGCTGCTTCGGCTTGGTCTTCAGCACCTCATCATTGAGGTCCGCGCGTTCGGCACTTCTCTTGATGGAAAACCGGCCCAGAACCATTTACTTTGCTTTCAATATCTTGCTGAGATCGTTGACGATCGTGTTGCGGGGCTTGATGGAAGTTGTTGGCACGCCGCGATCTATAGCCTCTTGGGCGAGTCGAGGATCGGAGCCCACATAGCCGCCAAGAGTGCCCGCGAGAATCTCCTTGACCTCATGCGTCGAGATTCCTGAACCGAAAAGTGATCGTCCGAACTTGTTGACGATCACCGATGGCTTCACTTCATTGTCGTACCGTTGCACGAGCTCGTTTGCCATCCGCTTGGCGGCCTTGAGGCCGGGAATGGAAAATTCCGTCACCACATAGACCTGGTTCGAACCCAGCAGCACACTGTCGGTCCAGTTGGCGAAGGAGCGCGGCATGTCGATGACAAGATTGTTGAACTTCTGCGATGCAAGATCCAGCACCCGGGTGATCACTTCAGCGTCGAAACGCAGGGGATCGCTGTAGGGCCGTTGCGCCGCCAGCACGCTGATGCCGGCCGTATGGTTCGCCAGCATGATGTCCATCATGTGCATGTCGAGCCGCTCGGGGTTCGGAATGATCTCGTCAAGTTGCCAGTTGGCCTTGAGATCGAGATAGTCGGTCGTTGTGCCCCCGGTGAGGTCGAGATCGACGAGGCAGGTCGGAGATTTCAGCGCGCCATCGCCAGAGAGGATGATTGCGGCATGAATGGCAAGGGTGGTCGTGCCAACGCCTCCGCGCGCCCCCATGAAGGTCACACAGCGCACATCCTGCTTGGGGCCCATGCTCTGGCTGATGACGCGTCCACATGCGGCAATGAGCTCGCCTGGACTGAGCGGCGTCTTGATCCAGTCGGAAACCCGAAGACGCAGGAACCAGCGCACCAGCTCATCATCGAGCGCGGGAGAGAGAACGATCACTGGAATATCGGACGGGCGTTCACGCATGAACCGGTCGAATTCGACCATCGAAGCTTCCTTGGAAGCATCGAGATCATAGACGAAAATTGAAATATCCTTGGGCTTGGATTGCGCGTCGACGGCCTTGCTCTTGAGCAGTTTGAGTTCGACGCCATCGCGCGCCGCGACAAACTGCTTGAGATCGGTCCCGACCTTCGAATCCTGCGTGACCAGCCCGATCTGCAGGATCCGCTTGGCGCCGGCCGTCGCCCTGGTGAACATCTGGAACATCAATTGCCTCCCAGATCTTCGCCGGTAATGGTGGTGCTGAGAGATGGAATGGGAACCGAACCTCCAATTCCGGCCAATTTGTTGATCGCCAGAAATGTGAACGGAAAATTGACAAGGCTGACGGTAATGGTCGGGACCGGAGCGCCGGTTACCCCTGTATTCGTACTTGGC
>JANMMJ010000026.1:0-2318 GCA_031373255.1 Hyphomicrobiales bacterium | reverse complement strand
GGATTGCGCAAGCCCGAGGCGAAGATGCGTGCAGCGTCTGTAGCCAAGTCGACGGTGTAGATAGCGGCGCGGCCAACTACGGCTTCCATGCCGAGTTCAGCGATGTTGGAGAACGAGCCAACGCCGACATAAAGCGTCTTGCCGTCTGGACTCAGCAAGAGGCTGCGCGTCCAGTGTCCACCGGGCTTGAAGCTTGCTACCTTGCGGCCAGGCGCGGTGATGTGGTCAGCACCATCCTCATAGGGGAAGGCAAGGAGTGCGTCGGTGTTGCCGACGTAGAAGGTCTCACCGAGAAGGGCCATGCCGAAGGGCTGGTTAAGGTGCTCCAGGAAAGTGGAGCGTGTTTCCGCAACGCCGTCCTTGTCGGCGTCGCCGAGCAGGGTGATGCGGTTGGGACTATCGCCAAGTGCGGCGGCGCGGCGCATGGTGCTTTGCATGGCGTAATCGAAGATCGAGGTGACGCCACCCGCAACTGAGAGCGCTTCGGCCACCGCAACATCGCCATTGGGCAGCACCTCGATCCAGCGCGGGTGCTTGAGCCCGGTCGCGAAGGCGTTGACCTTGAGACCTGTGGCAGGCGTGGGAAGATGCCCCGGTTCCCAACCCTTGGCCGTCGGCATCTTTAGTGTTGGCAGGCTCCCCTGCGGACGAGGGGCGGGAATGGCCGGTGCCGACCCTACCGCCTGTGGCAGCGCCCCTGAAGCGCGTTTCCGCCAGATGATGAGGAGCGCACCCACAATCGCCACAAGGCGCGCCATAATGGCAGAAAGAGTCATACGCCACCCTCGCTATGAACCGCCCCGGGATTGCCGGAGGCTGTTCGTTTGAGTCACGCGGCCATTGCTGGCTGTTCCAGCATGGCATAGTATCGTTCCTCGGCTTCGGTCGGCGGGATGCTGCCGATTGGCTCCAGCAGCCGCCGATTATTGAATCAGTCCACCCATTCGAGTGTCGCGAACTCGACGGCTTCGAAGTTCCGCCAAGGTCCGCGCCGATGGATAACTTCTGCTTTATAGAGGCCGTTGATCGTTTCTGCGAGTGCATTGTCGTAGCTGTCGCCAACGCTGCCGACCGAAGGTTCCACGCCCGCTTCTGCCAGCCGCTCGGTATAGCGGATCGAGACGTATTGGCTTCCCCTGTCAGAGTGATGAACTAGACCGCCCCGATGGACCGGCCGCCGCTCATGCAGCGCCTGTTCCAGCGCGTCGAACACGAAGTTGGCATGGGCTGTACGGCTGACCCGCCAGCCCACGATGCGGCGCGCGTAGGCGTCGATCACGAATGTTACATAGACGAAACCCGTCCAGGTCGAGACATAGGTGAAGTCCGACAGCCAGAGCACGTTCGGCGCTGGGGCATGGAACTGCCGGTTCACATGGTCCAGAGGGCATGGCGTCGCCTTGTCGCTTACCGTCGTGCGTACAGATTTGCCGCGGATCACGCCCTGCAGGCTCATGCTGCGCATCAGCCGCTCAACGGTGCAGCGGGCGGCGCCGAGGCCTTCGCGCCCCAATTGCTGCCAGACCTTGCGTACGCCATAGACCTCGAAGTTCTCCGCGAAGACGGGGCAATTTCGAGCTTGAGGGCCATGTCCCGTCTGGTTCGCGCCGATAGCTTTCCGGGATCAGCCCGCTTGGCAGCATGATCGCGATATGTGGAAGGGGTGATCGGCAAGACCTTGCAAATCGGCTCGATCCCGTACTCCTGGCGATGATCGTCGATGAACGCGATCATCTCTTGAACGGGCGGTCGAGCTCCGCCTGGGCAAAATACGCGCTCGCCTTGCGCAGGATCTCGTTGGCTTGTCGAAGCTCCCGAACCTCACGTTCCAGCTCCTTCGTCCTGGCCGCCATATCCGTCGTCAGGCCAGCCTTGCGCCCGCTGTCACGCTCGGCCTTGTCCAGCCAATTATGAAGCGTCTGCGCCGTGCAGCCGATCTTGCCGGCAATCGAAACAGTCGCCGCCCATCGTGACGCGTGCTCATGCTCGTGATCCAGAACCATCCGCACCGCACGCATGCGGTGTCCATACCGTAAATCGAATCTGACTCGCCAATGAAAGAATATTGGGCGATGTTTGCCAGCGATGATAGGCATTTTGAGTCTGATCTGGAGCGCCATCACTGGATTTTTCTGGCCGCGCGTTGACCGCGAGGCGGAAATCATCGCTCTGCGCCATCAGCTCAATGTGTTGCGCCGGAAGCGACCCGAAAGGCTGGTCCTCGCCAACACTGACCGGCTCCTCTTCGTCTGGCTGTATCGACTGGCACCGGGTATCCTGAATGCCTTGTCGATCGTCGAACCCGAGACGGTGATCGG
>JANMMJ010000275.1:0-27344 GCA_031373255.1 Hyphomicrobiales bacterium | reverse complement strand
GGGCTGGTAAGACAACGGTCGGCCGCAGGCTTGCCGAAAGGCTGGATGTGCCGTTTGTCGACGCCGACTATGAAATTGAACAGGCGGCAGGCAAGACGATTCCCGAGATATTCCATGATCACGGCGAGCCTTATTTTCGCGAGGGTGAGCGAAAGGTCATTGCGCGCCTTTTGGGGGCAGGTCCGCAGGTGCTGGCGACAGGCGGCGGTGCCTTCATGAATGAGGAAACCCGCCTGAATGTAAGGGCCGCGGGAATCTCCATATGGCTTCGCGCCGACCTTCCCCTGCTGATGAAAAGGGTGAGAAAACGCTCCAACCGCCCGCTACTCAAGAATGACGATCCCGAAGGCGCGATGCGGAAGCTGATTGACGCGCGTTACCCGATCTATGCCCAGGCAGACATTACCGTGAACTCGCGCGATGTCGCCCACACGGCAATGGTTGGTGACGTCATCCGCGCCCTCGCCGAATGGGAAGGGTGGAGCCGGTTTGAAGGTGCAGTTGTAAATGAACCAGCACAACCCGTTGCATCGTGAGATTGTCCATGTAGCTCTGGGTTCCAGAAGCTACGACATAGTGATTGGCGAAAATCTTCTCGCCGAAACGGCAATGCTTGTTAAGCCATTCCTGAAACGGCCTCTTGTGGCAATTGTCACGGATGAGAATGTTGCGCGTTCACACCTTGCAAAACTTGAGCAGAGCCTGGCATCGGCAGGGATCAAATCTGCTGTGATCATCCTGCCGCCGGGCGAATCCACCAAGAGCTATTCACAGCTGGCAACACTCTGCGACGGGCTTCTGGCGGCGGGTATCGAGCGCTCTGACCGTATCATTGCATGCGGCGGCGGTGTAATCGGCGACATCACCGGATTTGCCGCCGCGATCCTCCGGCGTGGCGTCGGGTTTATCCAGATTCCAACTTCGCTTCTGGCCCAGGTTGATTCCTCGGTCGGCGGGAAAACCGGCATCAACTCGCAGCATGGCAAGAACCTGATTGGCGCATTCCATCAGCCATTGGCAGTGATTGCCGACACCACATTGCTGGACACGTTGCCGCCACGCGAATTGGCCGCAGGCTATGCCGAAGTCGCCAAATATGGACTGCTTGGAGATGCGGGTTTCTTCGAGTGGCTGGAGACAAACCTCGCCGCGATCCTAACGGGAGACGCAAACGCCCGCATTCACGCGATAAAAACCAGCTGTAAAGCCAAGGCGGCAATTGTTGCCGAGGATGAAACCGAGACCGGAGTTCGCGCCCTCCTGAACCTGGGTCATACATTCGGGCATGCGTTGGAAGCAGCCACGGGATATTCAAGCCGCCTGTTGCATGGGGAAGCAGTGGCAATCGGTATGGTGCAGGCCTTCCGTTTCTCCGAACGGCTTGGCATCTGCCCGGCGCAAACGTCCGGCCGGGTGGCGCACCACCTCGCCAATGCCGGATTGCCGGTTCATACGTCGGCTATATCGGGCGGCCTTCCGGGGCCAAAGAAACTCACTGAAATCATGCGGCAGGACAAGAAGGCAAAGGCTGGCAAACTTACCTTCATCCTGACACGCGGAATCGGCAAGGCCTTTGCCGCACATGACGTAGCAGAATCGGAGGTCGTCGCATTTCTTGAGGACGACCTGAAACATCCATGGCGCTGACCCCGGCATTCGTCACCAGCGCAGCCCTTTGTATCCTGGTGCTCGCGGCGTTTCTTTCCGCGTGCGAGACGGCATTTACCGCCGCCTCGCGCACCAGGCTCCACGAACTGGAACGGCGCGGCAGCCGAAGGGCGGCAGCTGCACTCAAATTGATGGGCAAGCGCGAAGCGACAGCCGGGGCTCTTCTACTTGGCAAGAGTTTTACGATCCTGACCGCCGCAGCATTGGTCAGTGCCGGCTTCATCAGAACCTTTGAGGGCATTGGCATCGCCTATGCCGCGGCAGTGATGACCGTGATTGTGCTGGTGATGGTTGAACTCGCCCCGAAGACCATCGCCATTCTTTTCGCCGACCGAATCGCCATGGCGACTGCACCGGTTCTCCGCCTCGTGCTGATGCCGCTTTCTGCAATCGTCACATCAGCCGGATCGATCATCAGGCGTTTGGTAAGATTTTTTGGTGCCGACATTCCCCTCAATCAAGATGTGCTGACCGCACATCAGGAACTGCGCGGTGCAATCGACCTCCATCACAAGGAAGGAGCGGTGGTCAAGAAAGACCGCGACATGCTGGGTGGCATCCTTGACCTCAGCGAGCTTGAGGTCTCCGATGTGATGATCCATCGCACCAAGATGCTCTCATTTGATCTCAAGCGTCCTGTCGCTCGCATGCTGGACGATATCCTCAAGAGCGGTCACACCCGCATTCCCATATGGAAGGACAATCCGGACAACATCGTGGGTATCCTGAACGCCAAGGACCTCTTCGCCGAACTTCACAAGAATGAGGGGGATAGCGGCAAGGTGAACATTGAGGGTATCATCTCGGTCCCCTGGTTTGTGCCGGATACACGCCCGCTTTCCGATCAACTCAACGCATTCCTGCGCCGCCGTTCACATTTTGCCATTGTCGTCGACGAGTACGGCGAGATGATGGGAATTGTGACCCTCGAAGACATCATTGAGGAAATTGTCGGCGAAATAGCCGATGAGCATGACAGCGTGGCCGCGGGGGTGCGCCAGCAGGCCGACGGATCATTCATCATCGATGGAACGGTTCCCGTGCGCGACATTAACCGCATCCTGGACTGGACACTCCCCGATGAGGAGGCGACGACCATTGCCGGTCTCGTCATCCACGAAGCGAGAATGATCCCCGTCACTGGGCAGGTCTTCACCTTTCATGGTTTCCGCTTCGAAGTGCTCCGCAAGCGCCGCCACCAGATTTCAACACTTCGGGTTACGGCGCTGAATCGCCCAAATCGAAGTTAAGCCGCATCGGTTGCGCCGTGGAACAGGTGCTGCCAGTGAACTGACTGGTACCCGCAATTTCCGCAGGCACATCATCCCGGCTGATATTTTCGAATCCAAGAGTTGAAAAGAACGGCTGGGCACTTGCCGTCAGCAGGAAAACTGCTTTCGCGCCAGTATTGCGCGCTTCACCGAGCAGCCTGATCACCATCACCCGCCCAAATCCCCCACCCCGTAGATCTGCATTAACAGCAACGGAGCGCAGCAAGACATATGGCAGGACAAGATCGAGCCCGCCCGCTGCCGCCAACTCGCCTCCGCGTATCATGCCGATAAAGCGTTTCCCCGAGAGATCATCGGTTGGCAGTCCGTATAGGCCAAGAAGTTTCCTGAGCTTTTCGTCCGTTGCCGTCAGATCGACGAAGGCAAAGTCCTCCTCCGGGGACTTTGCCTCGATCACCAGCGCATGAACTCTTGAATGCAATTCCTCGGCAAGCGCCTCGTTGACCATCCTGTGCCGCGCCACCCGCATTTTGCCGGAAAATCCTGGCGCTACAATACGAACCCTGAAATGACTCTCCCCCGAAGGATGCGCACCCACATGGCCATGATGCTGGTGTGACTCGTCAATAATTTCGAGCGTCAGGGGTTTGAGGGCCGACGAAAGCTTTTTGGCGATTTGTTGGCCAACAGGACCTAAAGCCATAACTTTATATTCCCTTCAATAACTTGCTGGTACGCAAGCTAAAGAGCATAGATTAGAAATGAAGTCCGATTCCAAATACTACGACAAGATCAGAGTCAAGCGTGGGCCGGAGAAGGCCGAAAAACGCGAAGCCCCGCCTTGCGAATGGCCAGGATGTGTCAGGCCAGGCCCTCATCGGGCCCCCAAGGGCCGTGGCCTTGAGGGACAGTTTTTCAATTATTGCCTTGATCATGTACAGCAATACAACAAGACCTATAATTTCTTCGACGGGATGGGTGATGATGCCGTCGCCGGGTTTCAGAGGGACGCCCTGACAGGCCACCGGCCGACCTGGAAACTTGGCGAAAATTCCTGGGCCACTCATTCCGGCTCGCGCCGGGCCGATGCCAAGTCAAAGAAAACCCGCGACCCCTTCAATCTGTTTGGAACCGACAAGGACGACGGCTCCGCCAAGCCGGGCCGCACCCTGCGCAATGCTGAACTGAAGGCACTGCATACCCTTGGCCTCGATGAGCAGGCCACCCCCGAAAAGGCGAAATCGCAATACAAGACCCTTGTGAAACGCCTGCATCCCGATGCCAATGGCGGCAGCAGGGACAACGAAGACGCGCTGAAGGCGGTCATCCAGGCCTATGATTACTTGCGTTCGACAGGTTTTTGCTAAGCTTGCCCAAAGCAGGGCGAACGTCTAAAACCGCCGCTCCAATGGCCTCCGCAAAAAAGAAGTCCTCCCCCATGACTGCAGCGCCCAACGGCGAGATCAATGGTTTGCCCGACATGAAGGTGTCGGTGCGCCAGCTTTTCAACATCGAGTCAAATATGGAAGCGCCGGCCTACTCGCAGCGCAGCGAACATGTGCCCGATGTCGACGAGGACTATCTCTTCAACCGTGAAACCACCCTCGCAATCCTGGCCGGCTTTGCCTACAACCGCCGCGTCATGGTGACTGGCTATCATGGCACGGGCAAATCGACCCATATCGAGCAGGTTGCGGCTCGCCTGAACTGGCCCTGCATCCGTATCAACCTCGACAGCCATATCAGCCGCATCGATCTGATTGGCAAGGACGCCATCGTTCTCAAGGATGGCAAGCAGGTCACCGAGTTTCGCGAAGGAATTCTCCCCTTTGCCTACCAGCACAATGTGGCGCTCGTCTTCGACGAGTACGACGCAGGACGCCCGGATGTGATGTTCGTTATTCAGCGCATCCTGGAGTCGTCCGGAAAGCTCACACTCCTTGATCAGTCCAAGGTCATCCGTCCACATCAGGCGTTCAGACTGTTCTCCACCGCCAATACCATTGGCCTTGGTGACACCACCGGACTTTATCACGGTACCCAGCAGATCAATCAGGCACAGATGGATCGCTGGTCCATTGTCACGGCGCTGAATTACCTGCCCCACGCGCAGGAAGTCGGAATTGTGCTGGCAAAGTGCCGCGACTACGCCAGCGAAAAGGGCCGCAAGACCATTGCCAACATGGTTCGCGTCGCCGACCTGACCCGCAATGCCTTCGTACAGGGGGATCTTTCAACCGTGATGAGCCCCCGCACGGTGATCACCTGGGCCCAGAATGCCGAAATTTTCGACGATATCGGCTATGCTTTCCGCGTCACCTTCCTCAACAAGTGTGATGAACTAGAGCGTCCCATCGTTGCCGAATTCTATCAGCGCTGTTTTGGCGAGGAATTGCAGGAATCCTCTGCCCACGTGTCACTGGCATAGAGCGCCATGGCGGATACGCGCGAAGGACCCGCCGCCAACTTCAAGCGGTGTCTAACCGCTGCAATGAAAACCATTGCCGGCGATTCCGAGTTGACCGTTACATTCAGCTCCGATCCGCCGGGCATCGCAGGAAACCGTGCCAAGCTCCCGCAGATCACCAATGATCTGACCGCTGGAGAAGTTGCAATCACCCGCGGGCTCTCGGATGCATTTGCCATGCGGCTGTCAAACCACGATGCCGATGTCCATGCCAAGTACCGTCCCGAAGGCAAGAATGCTCGTGCTGTTTTCGAGGCGGTCGAACAGGCGCGTGTCGAAGCGCTCGGCGCCAACGCCATGCCGGGAATGGCGCAAAATCTGGCGGCGATGCTGTATGACCGTTATCAGAAGAAGACCATAACCAGGTCGACGGACCGCAAGGATGCACCACTGGAGGAAGCCGTAGCACTGATCGTGCGCGAGCGCCTCACAGGAGAACCCCCTCCCCAGAACGCCAGGCTGCTGGTCGATCTTTGGCGGCCTTGGGTCGAGGAAAAAGCCGCGCGCACCCTCGATCATCTGTCCGATACCATCCATGATCAGCAATCTTTCTCGCGCATGCAGCGCGATCTCATTGCGTCTCTCGATATGGCCGATGAACTGGGCGACGATCCCGATCAGTCCGAGACCAACGAGGAGCAGGAGGCCGAATCCGATTCCGGCGAGCGCAACGAAACACCTGACGGCGAGGAGCAGGAAAGCCAGCAATCCGCTATGGAGGAGCGGGACGCCGAGGGCGACACCGATGCCTCGGAGATGGACGCCCAGCAGATGCAGTCGGAAGATTCTCCCGACGACATGGAGGGAGAAGAACAGGACGACGGCGAGGAGCCGTGGCGCCCGCAACTCCCCTTCTCTTCGCTCACAAACGAAGATTTCTACAAGGTTTTCACCAACCAGTTCGATGAAGAAATTTCCGCCGAGGATCTTTGTGACACCGAGGAACTGACCCGTCTCAGGAACTATCTCGACAAGCAGCTTTCCAATGTGCAGGGTGTCGTCGCAAGGCTCGCCAATCGCCTGCAGCGCCGCCTCATGGCGCAGCAGAGCCGCTCATGGGATTTCGATCTCGAAGAGGGCATTCTCGATGCCGCGCGCCTCACCCGCATCATCATCGATCCCATGCATCCGCTCTCGTTCAAGGAAGAGCAGGATACCCAATTCCGCGACACGGTGGTGACCCTGCTGCTCGACAATTCGGGCTCGATGCGCGGCCGTCCCATCACGGTGGCGGCAACCTGCGCCGATATCCTTGCCCGAACCCTTGAGCGCTGCGGTGTGAAGGTGGAAATCCTCGGCTTTACCACCAGGGCCTGGAAAGGCGGCCAGGCGCGCGAAAAATGGCTGGCATCCGGAAAGCCTGCCAATCCCGGCCGCCTCAACGATCTGCGCCATATCATCTACAAGGCGGCTGACCAGCCATGGCGCCGCGCCAGGCGCAATCTCGGCCTCATGATGCGCGAAGGTCTTCTCAAGGAGAATATTGACGGCGAAGCCCTGATCTGGGCCCACAACCGCCTGCTCGCCCGCACCGAACAGCGCCGCATCCTGATGGTCATCTCCGATGGCGCACCGGTGGATGATTCCACCCTGTCGGTTAACTCTGGCAACTATCTCGAAAAGCACCTGCGCCAGATCATCGTGGATATCGAAAACCGTTCGCCGATCGAACTGATTGCCATTGGTATCGGCCATGACGTGACCCGCTATTACAGGCGCGCCGTCACCATCGTCGATGCCGAGGAGTTGGGCGGAGCCATGACGGAAAAGCTGGCCGAACTGTTCGATGATAAGGTCACGCCCGCAAAAAAACTGCCAAAGGCCACTTCAGGCCGCAAGCGCACCACTCACTGATGGATTTGACGAATGTCTCCGCATTTCATCTTCGAACACGCGGCGATCGCCAGAGGGGCGAGGAATGTTTGCGGCATTGATGAAGCAGGACGGGGGCCCTGGGCCGGCCCCGTCGTCGCCGCCGCTGTTATCCTGGATGAGAAACGGCTTCCTCCGCACATCGATGACTCCAAGAAGCTCACGCATCAGCAGCGCGAACTGATCTTCGAAGCAATCATGGCCACGGCCATTGTCGGGATCGGCATTGCTAGTGTTGAAAGGATTGATCGCGACAACATCCTTGAGGCCAACCACTGGGCCATGGCCGAAGCGGTGCGCGCCCTCGGGGCACCGCCTGCAATTGCCATGGTCGATGGCAATCGGGCCCCGCGGCTGCCCTGCGCGGTTGAGACGATTGTAGGTGGCGATGCGCTGTGCCTTTCGATTGCCGCTGCCTCGATCATCGCCAAGATCACGCGCGATCGCATCATGATGGCCCTCGATGCCGAGTGGCCGGGCTACGGTTTTATCCGTCACAAGGGCTATGGAACTCCGGAGCATCAAGTGGCCCTCCAGCGTCTCGGCCCCTGCATTCACCACCGGAAAAGCTTCGCCCCGATCCGGGCCTTGCTAGACTACTCGGAATACAATCATCCATCCTGAAGAGAAGTTGGTCATGCGGATAACTGGATTTCTCACGTTTCTCTGTTTCGTTTTATTCGCAATTCCTGCCCACGCCTTCGTGCGCCAGCCGGTGACCGGTGCAAACGGCATGGTCGTTACGTCACAGAAGATTGCTTCTGATGTCGGCATCGATATCCTCAAGCAGGGAGGAAACGCCATAGACGCTGCAGTTGCCGTTGGTTACGCGCTGGCCGTGGTCAATCCTTGCTGTGGCAATCTCGGCGGTGGCGGTTTCGCGACGATCCGGCTCGCCGATGGCAAGGATGTTTTCCTGAACTTCCGCGAAAAAGCCCCCGGCGCCGCAACCGAAACCATGTTTCTCGATGCCAGTGGCGAAGTCATCAAGAATGCGAGTCTTGAAGGCTACCGGGCCGTTGCTATACCCGGCACGGTTCTCGGCCTCGAAACCTTGCGTGAGAAATACGGGACACTGTCGCGCGGCGCTTTGATGGCGCAGGCGATCAGGCTGGCAGAGGAGGGCTTTGTCCTGTCCGATGGCGATGCAGCAATCCTCGCCAACGCCGCAGAGAAATTTGCGGCCCAGCTGAACGTGGCCGCGATATTTCTCAACGCCGGCAAACCTTGGCATGCGGGTGAAACACTCATCCAGACAGATCTAGCCCAAACCCTGAGGCTCATCGAGAAGCAAGGTCCCGATGCTTTCTACAAGGGTTCCATTGCCGATGCGCTTGTTGCAGCCAGCATCGCCAATGGCGGTATCCTGGTGAAAGACGATTTTGAAAAATATACCGTGAGCGAATTGGCTCCGGTCAAATGCACCTATCGTGGGTATGAGCTCACTTCGGCCCCGCCGCCAAGTTCGGGCGGCGTTACCATCTGCCTGATCCTCAATATTCTCGAGGCATACCCGATTGCTGAACTGGGATACCAGTCAGCCGAGGTTATGCACCTGATGATCGAAGCGATGCGTCACGCCTATGTCGACCGCAACTTCCTGCTGGGTGATCCAGACTTCGTCACGAACCCGCTGGAACGCCTGTTGTCCAAGGATTATGCCATGGCCATCCGGTCAAAGATCGCGCCCGGCAGGGCTGCGAATTCAAAGGATGTCACACCAGGAATCGAACCGCACGAAGGCGTCGAGACAACCCATTATTCAATTGTCGACGCAAAGGGTAACGCCATTGCCGTGACCTACACGATCAATGCGCTGTTTGGTGCCAAGGTGATCGCCGGCAACACCGGCTTCTTCCTCAATGACGAGATGGACGATTTCACCATCAAGCTCGGCGCTGCAAATCTCTTTGGTCTGGTGCAAGGCAAGCGCAATGCCATTGCGCCTGGCAAGCGTCCTCTAAGCTCGATGAGCCCGACGATCGTCACGAAGGACGGCAAGATTTTCATGGCCTTGGGCAGCCCCGGAGGCTCGCGGATCATCACCATTGTCGTACAGGCGATCATGAACGTCATTGACCATGGCATGACCATTCAGGAGGCGGTGAATATGCCACGCATCCATCACCAGTGGCTTCCTGATGAGATCGCCGCAGAACGCTTCGCCATTTCGCCAGATTCCGCAAAGGCGCTCGAAGCCATGGGCTACGCCATCAAGCAGCAATCACCCTGGGGAGCGGCAGAGGCGATTGCGATGGAGTTGCCGCAGGCGCCCGGGGCTTCTGAAGCAAGCTCGGGCAACGACGCAACCGCAGGGCAAGCTGCCGAGGCGAGGACGATGTTTGGTGGCCATGATGACCGCCGCCCAGCCGGAGCGGCATCGGCATACTGATTGCCGGCACAATCAGTCAATTGGTCGAAATAAGTCTTTATTTCTTCGACACAAGTATGAAGCCACGCGTCTTGTTTTCATTGTCCGAGTCGGTTGTGTTCATGGCGGCAAAGAGGTCGGAAGCCTTGACCCAAACCGGGGGATACTTGTAGCGGGCAACGTCAAGGATCAGGAAGCGGTCGGTCTCGGCGTCGAAGGCGGCAAGTGGCGAGATGTGCCCGCCTTTCTCCTGCCCGATCGCCTTTCGTAGGTAATTGGCGATGACGAAGTGGCCGGGCGTCGCCAGAGCCTCGCGCGCCGCGCTGCGAAAGGCTTCGAGGCTGCTGTCGGCGGCATGGTGGACAGTGACGGCGACGGGTTGCACCGAAAACAGGCCGCCAAGTTGGTCGAGCGTTATACCCTGTTTCTTGATCACTTCGACCGGCAGGATCGCTTCGGTACGGGCGTCGAGCACATTGTCCTGGGTAAAGGTGCGGTACGGATCGAAGGCCGGCACGGCGGGCGCGGGCAGTTCGAGGGAATTCAGCACCATGACCATGCTGGCCACGCCGCAGAACGCCTGATTCTGCTGGGTCAGGAAATTGCTGGCGAGGGGGAAATAGGCTTCGCGTGCATCCGCGTCTATGAGAAGCGCTTCGCCCTGGTCGGTGGCAGCACCCACCAACGTCTCCGGCAGGGGCAGGGTTTCGCCCCGGGAAAGACCTGAGGTGAATGTTAAAGAGACAATGACCGCAGCGAGCCGCAACAGGGATAACGACATGAGCGAGCCTTCCTCGATTGTTACGCTTCGCAAGTTAGCGCCATTGCGGCCTTCGCACAAGAATTCTGAATATACTGGCATATGCCAAGAAACAACGTGCGAAGTTTGCCGGGAAACGGTGTCTAACGGCCGCCACATCGCGTTGCCGTTAACCACATTTTAGGTTTTGGATTCACCCCGCGACTCCACACGCTCACTATCGGGATTCGAGAATCTGAGTGAGTTGCGCTGCGTCTTTGAGGTGTGGGGATGGGGTACGAGACAAGGCCGGACGCCAGGCCGCTCTACGACAGTATTCTGGTTGGCGACTGCCTGACCGAGCTTCGCAAGCTACCCGCTGGATCGATTGATCTCGTTTTCGCCGATCCGCCCTACAATCTTCAGCTTGCCAATGAGTTGCACCGGCCCGACCAGAGCAAGGTTGACGCTGTCGACGATCATTGGGATCAGTTCGACAGTTTTGCCCACTACGATGCGTTCACCAGGGAATGGCTGTCGCAGTGCCGCCGCGTTCTGAAGCCCAACGGAGCACTCTGGGTCATCGGCTCCTATCACAATATCTTCCGCGTTGGCTCAACGCTACAGGATCTGGGTTTCTGGATCCTCAACGATATCATTTGGCGCAAGATCAACCCGATGCCAAATTTTCGCGGCCGCCGCTTCACCAACGCCCATGAAACACTGATCTGGGCATCGCGCTCGGCCGAGTCGAAGTACACATTTCACTATGAATCCATGAAGGCGCTGAACGAGGACTTGCAGATGCGCTCCGACTGGACACTGCCTCTCTGCACTGGCAGCGAACGCCTCAAGACGGATGATGGGTCGAAATTACACCCGACCCAGAAGCCCGAGGCACTGCTGCACCGGGTGATCCTGTCATCGACCAATCCCGGTGACGTGATCCTTGATCCATTTTTCGGCACCGGCACGACAGGCGCTGCCGCCCGCCAGCTTGGCCGCAGATTCATCGGGATCGAGCGCGAAGAAGACTATGCGGCAGCAGCCCGCACCCGTATCGCGGCGGTCGAAACGCTCGCTCCGGAAGCACTGAAAGTGACCACAAGCAAGCGCGCCGAACCCAGAATTCCGTTTGGAACGCTGATTGAACGTGGTCTGGTGAAGCCCGGAGATACGCTCTACGACCCTGCGGAGCGCATCGCCGCAAAGGTCAGGATCGACGGCTCCATTGCCTGCCGCGATGCTTCCGGCTCCATTCACAAGATCGGCGCTTACGTCCAGGGCGCCGAAGCGTGCAATGGCTGGACCTTCTGGCACGTGCGCAAGGGCAAGGCATTTGTGCCAATCGACATACTGCGCCAACAGGTGCGGGCGGAGCTGGTCGCCGTTGCATGAACTTGCGCTTCGTGCGTGCCGCCGCAATTGGCGACGCAGGTCCGATTGCGGCGATTTACAATCTGGGCATTGAGGATCGCACCGCGACCTTCGAAACCGAATTTCGCAATGTTGATCAGATAAGCCAGTGGTTTGCCAATAATTATCCGGTTCTTATCGCTGGCGAAGACGTTGCAATAGCCGCGTATGCCGCAGCTTTCCCTTACCGCAACAGGCCTTGCTACGAAGGCGTGCGCGATTTCTCCATTTACGTTGCAAGGGAGCATCGCGGTCGGGGCCACGGAAAGGCGGCCCTTGAGGCATTGATTGAGGCTTGCCGCAAGCGTGGCTGGTGGAAACTTCTGTCGCGCGTATTCCCGGAGAATACTGCGAGTCTTGCGCTTTGCAGTGCACTCGGATTTCGCGAGGTGGGTGTTTATCGCAAGCACGCAATGCTTGACGGGAGGTGGCGTGACGTAGTTATCGTCGAGAAATTTCTTCTGGACGATTGAACATGCACATCGCGACAGCCGATCTTCTGATTTTTTTGACTGCTGCCCTGACACTCAATCTGACGCCCGGCAACGACATGATGTTTGTTCTCGGCCAGTCGCTGAAAAGCGGTTTCCGCGTCGGGCTTGCCGCAAGCCTTGGCATCGCAACGGGATCGCTCATTCACTTGCTGCTGGTTGCGCTGGGGGTTGCCGTGATTCTCAACCAGCACCCAATGCTCTTCGATGCCATCCGCTATGCTGGTGCGGCTTATCTGGTTTGGCTGGCATGGAAGGCATTGACTTCGCCTTCGATCTCGCAATCCGGCGACACAAAGCATCGAACCGCCTACGCGGCCTGGCGCGATGGAGCGATCGTCAATCTTCTCAACCCGAAGATCATTGTTTTCATGTTTGCATTTCTCCCGCCATTTATTCGACCCGAGAGCGGCATGCCGCTTTTGCAGCTTTTCGTCTTTGGTCTCATTTTTAATGTTGGCGGCACATTGATCAACATCGTCGTCGCGGCGAGTGCCGGAAAATTCGGGGCACTGCTGTCACGTAGCGATGCCGCTGCCCGCTGGTTTGGCCGCGTTTCGGCTGGCCTTTTCGTCATGCTCGCGGCGCGGCTGGCTTTCGAAAAGCATTGAACACGGCGATTTCAAGAGGCCACACGTCATTTCTCACCATCATGTGAGCGATTGACCCAAAGCTGTGAAAACGCGTTTACACGCGTTGCAGATAATCTAGTAAATAACTGAAATATAACAATTATTTTCTCTTCAATCTGTCAGCGGGCTTGATTCGATTATCGCGCTGTCCACGGTTAACTTCCACTCATCGGGAACGCAATGACGCGCCACCATTCAACTGAAACCTTAACTGAAATCCATCAGGAGACTCACATGAACAAGATTGCTCTTTCGCTTATCGCCCTCGCCGCCCTGTCGACCGCTTCGTTCGCGTCTCAGCGCAGCACCGACCCGGAAATTACTCTGAGTGGCAAGGCTCTCAGCGTAATTTCTTCGTCTGACTATGCCGCTGGCAGCGCTTTCGCCATCGACAGCAATGTCAGCGCCGGAAACGCTTTTGATCGTCTCGAGATGAACGCTGACAACTATCAGCTCATTCGTTAATCGATCCAACTTCTCCCTCCCCGCGGAAGGCCAGGCACGTTGCCTGGTCTTTTGCGTTTCTGGAATAGCGCTTCGCCAAGCTGCAGTTTTCAAGTTGCGGCAAGCACTTTTCACCACGATGTGATCACTAATGCACAAACCGTGAAATCCCGTTCATGGATCGCTCTATGGGTCACGTAAATTGATGAAATTGATACTCATTTTCCTCATCAACCTGTCACCACGCTTGATTCGATTATTCCGGTGGCCGCGATTATCTTCCACTCATCGGGAACGCAATAACGCGCCACCATTCAACTGAAACCTTAACTCAAATCCATCAGGAGACTCACATGAACAAGATTGCTCTTTCGCTTATCGCTCTCGCCGCCCTGTCGACCGCTTCTTTCGCGTCTCAGCGCAGCACGGATCCGGAAGTCACGCTGGGCGGCAAAGCGCTGTCCACCATTTCTTCGGTCAACGTTTCAGCCGGCAGCGCATTCGCTGTTGAAGGTGCTGGCAATTCGTTCGACCGTCTGGAGATGAACGCCGACCACTACCAGTTCATCCGCTAACTGATCTTAAGACTCCTCCCTCCCCGGAAAAGCCAGGCGATCGCCTGGCTTTTTTGCGTTTTGGTTCTTGCCGCGATGAATGACGCCCCGTGTGATGGTCACTCCGTACGCGACTTTCAAGCCCACGGTTGCGCCATCTCACTTTCATGTGAGTGGAATTTCCCGGTACGTGAAAAGCCGTTCATTCGCAAAAGTATGAATGGATTAAAATATTGGTTTATAAAGATAATTTATTCATCAACCTGTCACCCGGGTTGATTGGCTTTCAGCCGCTCCTGCGGTTATCTTCCACTCATCGGGAACGCAATAACGCGCCGCCAGTTATAGACAAGACACAACAAACCTAATGGAGATTAATATGAACAAGTTCGCAGTTTCGCTCATCGCTCTAGCCGCTCTCTCTACCGCTTCTTTCGCTGCCGATCGTGGTATCGATCCGGACGTGACCCTCGGCGGCCGTGCGCTGAGCACCGTTTCCTCGCCCGCGATTAACGCCGGCAGCGCCTTCGCTGTTGAGCAGGACAGCACTGCTTCTGGCCGTCTCAACATGAACGCCGCCGACTATCAGTACATCCGCTAAGAGCGGTTGAAATTTCCCTCCCCGAAGAAAGGCCAGGCATTTTGTCTGGTCTTTCTTTTTTTGGCGGCACGGTAATGTTGGAACTTGGCGACGAAAAGGAGTAGATTGGCTTCATGTCGAGGATCGACGAATCCAAGCCCTTCGTACCGGTCAGGATTGCAATACTGACGATCTCCGACTCGCGCACTCTGGAGAATGACACCTCGGGCCAGACCCTGGCTGACCGAGTCGCGGAAGCCGGGCACTCACTTTCTGCACGCAAAATCGTCAAGGATGATATTCGCGCGATCCGTCATTGCATGCGCGACTGGCTGGATCGCGGCGACATTGACGTGATCATCTCGACAGGCGGAACCGGCCTCACCGGCAATGACGTCACCGTGGAGGCCATGCGTGCGCTTTTCGATAAGGAAATCGAAGGCTTCGGAACGCTGTTCCACATGATATCTTTTCCGAAAGTCGGCACATCGACGATTCAGTCGAGAGCAACGGCCGGTGTCGCCAAAGGCAAATACGTTTTCTGCTTGCCAGGCTCTCCTGGTGCCTGCCGCGATGGCTGGGACGAGATCCTCAAATTCCAGCTCGATTTCCGCCACATGCCCTGCAATTTCGTCGAAATCATGCCGCGGCTTTCCGAACATTTGAAACAATCGCAGGCCTGAAGCGCTATCCCCGCTCACATGTTTTTGACGGCTCTCCATTGATCGTGATCGACGGTGAAGCAGACTGAATAATATTTATCTAAGATATTGAATTATAACAATTATTTTATGTCCTGAGTGTCATCGCCATTGATTCGTTTTTTCCGCTCGCGCTGGTTATCTTCCACTCATCGGAGACGCAATCACGCAATCCATCAACTGACGCAAATCGCAAACGGAGACTATCATGAACAAGATCATTCTTTCGCTCGGCGTTCTCGCCGTTCTTTCAACTTCCTCTTTCGCTGCACAGCGCAGCGTTGACCCGGAAACGACCCTGGGTGGCCGCACTCTGACCGTCGTCGGCCAGACCTGGGATGGCAACTCTGCAGCGAGCGCTTTCGCTGTTGACGCTCCTTCGGGCGGCAACTCGGCCAAGGATCGGCTGGAGATGAACGCCGACCACTATCAGTATATCCGCTAACACAAGCCTGTGTGTGAGCGAGAAAGGCCGGGCCAGCGCCCGGCCTTTCAATTTATTGCGCCGGGATTTGCGCGGTAGGATTTGAAGCGCGCGGCGGCACGGTGATGACCAGCAGGCCTGCAATGATGACGGCAGCACCGGCGAGGTGCGGAAGCTCGATTGATTCGCCCAGCAATATCGACGCTGTAATGATGCTGACAACAGGCATCAGCAGTACAAAAGGTGCCACCGTATCAACCGGAAAGCGGCGCAAAAGCGAATACCACGCGGCATAGGCGATATAGAAGCCGACAACCGTAACAAATGCCAGCGCAGCCCAATCCAGCCCCGTCGCCTTTGTGATCGAAGCGATCTGTCCGCTTTCGAGCACCGCCGTTGCAATAACGAGTTGCGGCAAGCCGGCCAGGGCGAGGCCTTTGAGCTGCGTAATCCCCTGATCACGTCCCAGCCTGCGCGTGAGGACCTGCCCGACCGCCCAGAACAAGGCACCTGCACACATCAGCAATACTGGCACAACCGGCGGGCGCACATCGGGAAGTCCCACCACCAGAATGACCCCCAGCGTGGCAGTTACTGTGCCGATCAATTTGCGCATGCTGAAGCGGTCCCCTCCAGCCACCCACCCCATGATGACGGCAAGTGGAACCTGGATCTGGATGACAAGTGAAGCGACACTCGCTGTCAGGCCATGTAGTGCACCGAAAATAAATGCGCCCTGAATCGTGATACCGAAGGCCGCGATGAGCGACAACGAGCGCCATGCTGTCTTGACCGGTTCGCGCACCGTAAGCAACAGCACGAGCGCGATGGCGCCATAGACCAGCGTCATCATGAACAACGGTGGAAACTGACCTATTGCCGGTTTGGCAATCGTGAACCCGGCTCCCCAGCAAAGAGGTGGAGTAAGCGCCAGTAAAATATCGCGAATTTTCATAGCCCGGCACAATGCATTCCGTGAGCGATTTCGCAATTATGTTCTTGATATGTTCCGATGCGTATCCTATATACCAGCTATGCCCACACTTCTCGATAAACGCCCCGTTCTTGGATTTGAACCCGATTTGATGGGTGCTGGACGCTATACTGCGCGCGCCCAGGATGTACGCGGCCGGGGCGCGCGGCAAAACCAGTCAGGACGATTTGAGCCCCAGTCGCGTGCCCTGTTTGACGATGGCTGGCAGTCCCTTGAGGAACTGCCCGCACTCAAGACAACGGTCATCGAGGAAACAGCCAAACAGATCATCACGCGAAACGAATCGCCCGACATTTCCTTCGAACGCTCGATCAATCCCTATCGCGGTTGTGAGCACGGCTGCAGCTACTGCTATGCCAGGCCCACCCACGCCTATATGGGCCTGTCTCCCGGTCTCGATTTCGAGAGCAAGCTCTTCGCCAAGCTCAACGCCGCCGAGCTTCTGCGCCAGGAATTGTCGAAACCTGGCTACACACCACGCACCTTGGCACTCGGCGCCAACACCGATCCCTACCAGCCGATCGAACGGACATACCGCATCACCAGACAGGTCCTCGAAGTTCTTGCGGAGTTCGGTCATCCGGTTGGGATCGTTACCAAATCGGCGCTTGTGCTTCGCGATCTCGATATCCTGAAGCCAATGGCGGAACGCGGGCTTGCCAAGGTTGCAATCTCGGTCACATCGCTCGATGCCGGATTGTCGCGCAGCATGGAACCGCGCGCTTCCACACCGCAAAAACGGCTGGCAGCGCTGGCGGAACTGGTACGGCAAGGGATCCCGACGGTGGCCATGGTGGCACCCATCATTCCGGCCTTGAACGACAGCGAAATTGAAACAATCCTCAAGGCTGTCGCCGCCACCGGCACGCGAGAAGCTGGCTACGTGCTGCTGCGCTTGCCACTCGAGGTCAAGGACGTCTTCCGCGACTGGATCACAGCGGAATTTCCCGATCGTGCCGCGCGGGTCCTGTCACTGGTCCGCCAGACACGGGACGGCAAGGACAATGATCCGACCTTTGGCCGCCGCATGACCGGCAGTGGACCCTATGCCTGGACCATCGGCCGCCGTTTCGAGATGGCCTGCGCAAGGCTTGGCCTCAATCGCGACCGCGTCAAACTCGCCCTCGACAAGTTCGAGCCACAACCTTTCCCGGGCGAACAGATGAAGCTCCTTTAGCTTTTTTCAGCTATGGGGATAGAGCCGTTGTGGTGGAAACCACAGAACGATCGGATCGCCTTGGCGGATGATTCCATCGCGTTCAACCCAGGCAGTGACGCCGCGCTTGTGGGCAGCGGCTTTCACAAACCCCATGACGGTATCGGGATGCGTGCCCGAGATGACATCGGCAACCTGGCGGCACGGTGCGTTTTCCATATCCACGACGATGGTGCAGGCCGAAGGAAACTGCAGGCGTGTTGAAGGCGGGAGCAGCGTGAGATCGGGTATCCCGGATGTCACCACATTCGCTCCCACCCATT
Organism: Hyphomicrobiales bacterium; assembly: GCA_031373255.1. Taxonomy (GTDB): domain Bacteria; phylum Pseudomonadota; class Alphaproteobacteria; order Rhizobiales; family Aestuariivirgaceae; genus JANMMJ01. The sequence goes on along the minus strand of JANMMJ010000275.1, from coordinate 9,280 downwards.
CAGGCAGGATTTGCGGCACACCCATATGGACCGCCACTTCTGCAAGCTCCTCGGACGACAAAAGCGTCAACTGCCGCACATTGCGGATATCGATATTGCGTGGATACTGTTGCAGCGTTCGCGAATCTGACTTCCGCGTGAGCCCCGAGTGACAGTCTCCGGCAATCCCGTCCTGCCGGCAATCAAGTTCGCTGACCCGCGTCTTTTCCAACCCAGTTGCTCGATCCTCGCTCTTGAGCAGGATATCGACATGGCCGGTGAAGGAGGCTTTTGTCATCAGGGGCGGCATGGCGCTTTTCCGGTTTCTACTGCGGGAAGGGTCACCTAGCACGGCCGTCATGTGCCGCAAAACCTGGATGGAAACTTCGCAATCGGGGATAGCCGTGAGCGAGCGGCTTGCATATAAGATCCTCCGCGACAGCCAGGACAATGCGATTTGACCTCTGAATATGATCTCGATGTGAAGGGCATGTTATGTCCCTTGCCGGTTTTGCGGGCGCGCAAGCGCCTTGCCGCGATGAATCCGGGCGACGTCTTGAGGATCATTGCCACCGACCCCGCTGCCCGCATTGATATGCCGCACTACTGCGCGGAATCCGGCCATTGGTTCCTTGGTGAATATCACGATGGCGAGACCTGGGTGTTTCGCATCCAGCGCAAGGACACCAGCCATGCTGAATGAATATGGCCGTCTTCGCCAGGTGGCGATCCGCAGGCCGGAGGTGGCTTTCAGCGATGATGCCCGCATTGATGCCGAATGGCGCGAACTCAACTATCATGCTCGCCCGGCCCTTGGACCGGCCAGCGAGGAACATCGCACCCTCGAAGCCCTGCTGAGTTCAGTAGGTGCTGAAATCGTCGCCCTGGGCGAGGGCGAAGGTCTCACGCTCGATTCGCTTTATGTGCGGGACGCATTGATCATTACGCCGAAGGGCCTGGTCAAATGCCGCATGGGTAAACCCGCGCGCCACAAGGAACCCGCGATCAATGCTGCCTTCATCGGCCTGCCCATCGCAGGAGAGATCGTATCGCCCGGCCGGATCGAGGGTGGTGACCTGGTCTGGCTCGACGATCTGACACTGTTGGTGGGTATCGGTTATCGCACCAACATGGCGGCAGTCGAACAGCTTCGCGCCATTCTCGGCAATTCCATCACGGTCCACGCTTTCGATCTTCCCCACTACAAGGGCCGCGGCGATGTTTTTCACCTGATGTCTGTCCTGAGCCCCGTCGATCACGACCTTGCCGTCGTTCACTTGCCCTTGATGCCGGTACGTCTCGTTGAATTGCTGGAAGATCGCGGCATCGGTCTTGTCGATGTCCCGGAAGCCGAGTTTCCCACCATGGCTTGCAACGTCCTGGCCCTGGCGCCCCGTCACGCGGTGATGGTTGCGAACAATCCCCTGACTGCGAATTTGCTAAGGGACGCAGGATGCAAGGTGGAGATCATCAAGGCCGACGACATCAGCCGCAAGGGCGAAGGCGGCCCCACCTGCCTGACCAGACCGCTTGCCCGCGGTTGAACCCGATGTCGCGCAAGCTTGCAACAATGGTCGGCTTCACTGCCGTTCTGATGTGGTCGATCCTGGCGTTGCTTTCGGCCGCCAGCGGCAACGTCCCGCCGTTTCAGCTTGCTGCGATGACGTTCCTGATTGGCGGGTCTCTCGGCGCCGCAAGCTGGCTGTTTCGGCCCAATGCCATATCCAGTCTTCGGCAGAATTGGTGCGTCTGGTGCCTCGGCATCGCCGGGCTTTTTGGCTATCACTTCGTGTATTTCTCCGCGATCCGCAATGCGCCGCCTGTTGAAGTGAGCCTGATTGCCTATCTCTGGCCGCTTCTTCTTGTGGTCTTCTCGGCATTCCTCCCGGGAGAAAGATTGCGTGCCCACCATATCACAGGTGTGGTCATGGGCCTGTGCGGGGCCATACTTGTCATCACCGGCCGCGAGACCCTGGCACTGCGCGAGGGGATAAAACCAGGGCATTTGCTTGCGTTCGCTTGCGCCATCATCTGGTCTGGCTACTCGGTTCTGTCACGGCGAAGCGGCAAGGTTCCAACCGGCGTCGTGGCCGGATTTTGTCTCGGTACGTCCTTGTTGGCCCTGCTCTGTCATATCGCATTTGAAACAACCGTATGGCCGCAAACCACTGGTCAGTGGCTGGCAGTCGTCGGCCTGGGTCTTTTGCCCGTCGGGGCTGCCTTCTACACCTGGGATTACGGCGTGAAGCACGGTGATATCATGGTGCTTGGCGCGTTATCTTATGCCGGACCGCTGCTCTCAATTCTTGTTCTGGTCGCCGCGGGATATGCCGAGATGCGCTGGCCTATTGTGGCTGCCTGCATCTTGATCACAGCGGGCGCACTCATTGCAGCGAAAGACCTGATAGCCCGCAGAATTCCAAAATCTGATGGTGAGTCAGTTCAATTGGCTTCCAAGTCTCATTGACTTGCTGAGAGATCTGATATGCGGAATTGTTCGCCCCAGTCGCGCATGCTCAACAGTAGCGGGGAAAGCGATCTGCCGAGACCGGTTAACTCATATTCGACTCGAGGTGGCACCTCCGGATAGACAGTTCGAAGAATAATTCTATCTGCCTCAAGCTCGCGAAGCTGCAGGGTGATCATTCGAGGCGTTGCTGTGGGCGTCAGTCGGCACAGGGCGTTGAAGCGCAATTTACCTTCCAGCAGATGGAAGAGGATCACTGGCTTCCAAACCCCGCCTATGACCGACAGAGTCGCCTCAACGGCACATCCCGTACGCCCCACCCGGCGTCTCCCGGTTCTTCTTCCCTTACTATCATTCATGATACTACATATTCAAAATGTGCGTACTGTTGCACCACATAGTATTGCGCTAGTGATTGGTATCTGCAAGTTGATTTGGCACGGGAGCGCACGTTGGACTGGATAGAGATTTTGGGGTTCGTGGCATCGGGACTCACAACGTTTGCTTTTTTGCCTCAGGCAATCAAGACGTGGAGAACACGCAGCGCGCACGATTTCAGCCTGCCGACACTGCTAATGCTTGTCATAGGCGTCGGGCTGTGGACTGCATACGGGGTAATGCGCGTCGCACCTTCAGTTTGGTTCGGAAACGGCGTCACGATGGCGCTGGCCGCTTTCATACTCAGCGTCAAATTGCGCAGAGGATGATTGAATCATGTTTCAAACTACCCCACCAGCGAGAAACTGGCTGACTTGATTGCGTTGCGTTCCTCGCATAAAGCGCAATGACATTCAAAGGAGCGGATCAAGATGCGGCTCACTGATTTCAAGGTTCTGACATTCGACTGCTACGGGACGCTCATCGATTGGGAGAGTGGCATGTTCGAGGCGTTGAAGCCGCTCACTTCGCGGCTGTCGCCCGCACTCTCCCGCGATTCGGTCCTCCAGGCTCATGGCCGTCACGAATCCGCGCAACAGTCATCCACGCCTGCCATGCGCTATAGCGATCTCCTCGCCGTCGTCTACAAGCGCCTTGCCGAGGAATGGCGGCAGGCGGTCAGTTGGGAGGAATGCCTTGCCTATGGCAATTCGATCAGGAATTGGCCAGCCTTTCCGGACTCGGCCGAAGCGCTTGCCTATCTGAAGCAGCACTACAAGCTTGTGATCCTCTCGAATATCGACAATGCCAGCTTTGCGCATAGCAATGCCAGGCTCAAGGTAGCATTCGATGCGATTTATACCGCGCAGGACATCGGCTCCTACAAGCCTGAGCTTCGGAATTTTGACTACATGCTCGGCAGGCTCAAAACGCTTGGCGTGGAAAAGTCTGACATTCTCCACACTGCCGAAAGCCTGTTCCATGACCATGGCCCGGCCAATCGCATGGGCCTCGCATCATGCTGGATATACCGCCGCCACGACAAGACAGGATTCGGAGCGACAATGGATCCCGGCGCAATGCCAAAATATGATTTCCGATTCAACAGCATGGCGGAACTGGCAAAAGCCCACCGGGCGGAGATAGGCAGTTGACTGCTTGAGAACGATCAGGCCGTCGCCGGTGACCATCCAGGATGCGCCATCTCAAAGCCTTCAAACTGAAACCCGGGCGATACCGTACAGCCTACCAGTGTCCACGGCCCAAGGCTGCGCGCCGATTGCCAGCAGTGTTTGGGAACCACGATTTGCGGCCGTTCGCTAGCGGCGAGATCGGGACCGAGATGATGGATTTCCTGGGCAGCACCTGTCGGCGATAGCAGTAGGGCCAGGCTTGACCCTGAATAGTAGTGCCAGATTTCGTCGGCATCGACACGATGCCAATGGCTGGTTTCGCCTTCCGCCAGCAGGTAGTAGATGGCCGTTCCCGCCGGCCGTTGACCCGCAGGCGTACCCGCCCGCCACGTCTCGCAATAATGGCCGCCTTCCGGGTGGGGCTTCATTCCAAGAAGGCGGATGATTTCCTCTTTCGCCAGCATCAGCGGAAATTGTTTTTTCGCGTCCTGATCTCTGCAAAGACCTCAGCGTCGCTGGCTTTTTCCATGCCCAGCTTGGAACGGATTTCAGGGCTGTCCCAGCGCAGAAACGGGTTGGTCTTGAGCTCGTCGGCGAGGATCGACGGAACCGTATATTCGCCCTTCGCCCGGGCCCGCGAAACCACCTCCGAGCGCTGCTGCAATGCCCTGTTGCCAGGTTCGATACTGAGTGCGAAGCGGGCGTTGGCCTCGGTGTATTCGTGACCGCTGTAAACGTAGGTATGCGGCGAAAGCTTCCTGAGGGAAGCTAGCGAAGCCCACATCTCCTCCATCGTACCCTCGATGACCCGGCCGCAGCCCAGTGAAAACAGCGTGTCGCCGACGAAGACCGAGAAGTCGGATGGCATGTGATAGGAAATGTGCCCCTTGGTATGGCCGGGCGTTGCAATCACGTGGACGTCGCGTCCGGCAAACTTGAAGCTATCCCCGCCCTTCACCTGCTTGCCGATTCCCGGCACCCGGTCGGCTTCCCCTGCCGGTCCGATGATGGCACAGCCGAAAACGTCCTTGAGATGCAGATTTCCCTCGACGTGATCCATGTGATGATGTGTGGTCAAGATATGCGTTAACTGCCAGCCTTTGCGCGTGAGCTCCCGTTCGATTGCCTTGGCCTCGGGCGCGTCAATAGAGGCCGTGGCGCCGGATTTGTTGTCATGCACCAGCACGCCGTAATTGTCTTCCCGGCAGAGAAAGACATGCATATCAAGATGGGACATACCGCAGGAACCTCCGCTTCAGCACGGTTCTCGACCTAGCACAGGCAAGGCCCTATGTATCAAGATAATGGATGCCGCCGACCTTCAGGAATTCTACGGCAGCAGTCTGGGTGCCGTGGCACGCAGGCTGATCGCGCTGCGGCTGCGCGCCCATTTTGATAACGTCGCTGGCAGATCCATTCTCGGTCTGGGCTATGCGACACCCTATCTCGATGGTTGGCGTGAAACAGCCGAGCGCACCCTGGCTTTCATGCTGGCCCGGCAGGGCGTGGTGCAGTGGCCAAGCGATGGACCCGCCTCGGCGAGCCTTGTCGATGAGTGCGACCTGCCGCTTCTGGAAAGCTCGGTAGACCTGATTTTGGTGGTTCATGCGCTTGAACTGACTGACGATCCCTCTGAACTGATGCGTGAAGTCTGGCGGGTGCTCTCGCCGCAGGGCCGGGCCTTGATTGTCGTGCCCAACCGCCGTGGCATGTGGGCCCGTTCTGACGTGACGCCTTTCGGCTATGGCCAGCCCTTCTCACGCACCCAGCTGAGCCGGCTGCTCAAGGAAAGCCAGTTTTCCCCGGTTTCCTGGTCGCAGGCTCTGTTCATGCCCCCCTCCGAACGCCGCATCATCCTGCGCGCCGCAACCGGCTGGGAGCGGCTCGGCTCCTATCTGACACCGGCCTTTGCCGGCGTGATCATGGTTGAGGCTGTCAAGCAGGTCTATGCCTTGCCCAAGGGCAAGCGGGTTCGCCGCTATCTGCCCCGCCTGAAGCCCGCCTTGCGTCCACAGATAGCTTTTGAGGGCGCGACCGCCTCGTTTGCAATTGAACCTGACCGACCCTATGAAGGATGAGGGTGAGGGTGCATCTAGATCTGAGGGATTGATCCGGCTTAATGGACAATGACGTGCCGTCGGCGGATTCTCTGGAAGCGATCCGCCGCGAGATTGATCAAATTGACGAGGCGATTCTGAGGCTGCTGGACGACCGGTTCGCGGCGGTGGAAAAAGTGCGCGCTGCAAAGCGTAACGGCAGCACCACTGGCAATGGCTCGCCCATCAGGCCTGCCCGCGAGGCCGTGGTTCTCCGCCGCCTCATGGAGATGAATGCCAGTCGTGTGCCTGGCGAGCTTAGGTTGCGGCTCTGGCGGGCCATCGTATCGGCATCTTCCCTGTCGCAAGCCCCGGTCAGCATCCATGTGAGCGCGGGGCTTTTCAATTCTGCCAGGCTGCGTGTTCTTGTGCGGGATTATTTCGGCGCGACACCGGAGATGACGCATGCCGGCGAAGCTTCGGTGCTGGATGCGATTGCGGCAAACCCTACTGATGTGGCGGTGGTGGCTCTCGATTCCCCCTGGCTCGATGCCTTCCTCGCGGGCCGTGCTGGCAAGGCTCAGGTCATTGGCTGCCTGCCCTGGATGACGCCGCCGGCAAGCCTTCCCCAGGCCTTCATTTTCGGCCACGGCATTGCCGAGGCAACCGGCAGCGACGAGACCCTTCTCATCACCGATGGCCAGCTACCCCGGGATTTCACTCCGGCGCCCTTGTGGCAGACACGGATCGAGGGCAAGCGCCTGACCAGCCTTCCGGGCTTTCTGTCTGAACACAACACCCCGCTCATTAACCTGAAGCGCTCCAACGCCCCCCTTGCATTGACCCTGCTGGGGCGCTACCCGAGCCCGCTCGAGGACAGGTCATGACAGTTGAGACGTTACGCACCCGGCCCATGCCCAGGCCGGGAATCATGGATATTGCGCCCTACGTGCCGGGAAAGAGCAGCGCCGGGGGCGGCAAGATCTATAAACTTTCCTCCAACGAGAGCGCACTGGGCGCCAGTCCAAAAGCCATCGAGGCCTTCCGGCAGGCCGCACAGTCGCTGGAGCTTTATCCCGACGGGGCGGCAACAGCGCTGCGTGAAGCAATCGCCACGCGCTATGCCCTCAAGCCTGAAAATATCGTCTGTGGCGCAGGCTCCGACGAGCTTCTGCAGCTGATCGCCCATGCCTATCTCCAGCCCGGGGACGAGGCGGTCTATTCGAAGCACGGTTTCCTTGTTTATCCCATCGCCATCAAGACAAACGGCGCAGTTGCCGTCGTGGCCGATGAAATCGACTTCACATCGAATGTCGATGCCATGCTGCGCGCCGTCACCCCGCGTACGCGCGTGGTTTTCCTCGCCAATCCGAACAATCCGACCGGCACCTACATCCCGGTAAGCGAAGTCAAGCGCCTGCACGCCGGCCTGCCACCAGGCTGCCTCCTTGTACTCGATGCAGCCTATGCCGAATTTGTCCGGCGCAATGATTATGAGGCGGGCGTTGAGTTGGTTTCGACATTCGAGAACGTCGTGATGACGCGTACTTTTTCGAAGATTTACGGCCTTGCAGCGTTGCGGCTCGGCTGGGCTTACTGTCCTGCCCCTGTTGCAGATGCGCTAAACCGTATTCGTGGTCCCTTCAATGTCAGCGCACCGGCCATGGCCGCCGGGACGGCGGCGATCACCGACGAAGCCTTTGTCGCCAAAGCCCTTGCCCACAACGACGAGTGGCTGCCGTGGCTGACCACCGGGATCGAAAAACGCGGCCTCCGCGTAACGCCGAGCGTCGGCAACTTCCTGCTGATCCATTTCATTCCCGGACAGGTTCCGGCCGCTGATGAATTCCTCTCAGGCCGGGGCATCATTGCTCGCCGCATGGAGGCCTATGGCCTTCCCAATGCCCTGCGGCTGACTGTCGGAACCGAAAAGGCCAACCACGCCGTGATCAAGGCGTTGTCGGAGTTTCTGCGCTGATGTTCCAACGCGTCGCCCTGATCGGTCTTGGACTCATCGGCTCGTCACTATGTCACGTGATGCGCCGGGAGAAACTGGCCGCTCATATCGCCGGCCACGCCCGCAGTGCCGCGACGCGGGACAAGGCGGTCGAGATTGGCCTTGTCGACTCGATTCACGATACGGCGGCTGGCGCGGTGCGGGGGGCCGACCTTGTGATCTTGTGTGTGCCGCTCGGTGCATACGCCGGGATTGCCGCTGAAATTGCCCCTGCCCTGTCCCGGGGTGCGATTCTGACCGATGTTGGTTCAGTAAAATCGGCAGTTGAACGTGATGTCAGGCCCTACGTTCCGGACGGCGTGCATTTCATTCCAGGACACCCCATTGCCGGCACTGAGCAATCCGGGCCGGAATCGGGTTTCGCCGAGTTGTTTACCGGGCGCTGGTGCATCCTGACCCCGGTTGAAGGTACCAACCCGGAAGCCACGGCCAAACTCCAGGCCTTTTGGCGCGCCTGCGGTTCCAGCGTCGAAATCATGAATGCGGGCCACCATGATTTGGTGCTCGCGATCACCAGTCATTTGCCGCATCTCATCGCTTACAATATCGTGGCAACTGCAGCCGATGTTGAGGACGTCACCGATTCAGAGGTCATCAAGTTTTCGGCCGGCGGCTTTCGCGATTTTACCCGTATTGCCGCTTCCGACCCAACCATGTGGCGCGACGTGTTCCTTAACAACCGCGAGGCCGTCCTGGAAATGCTGGGCCGTTTCTCGGAGGATCTCTCGGCCCTCCAGCGCGCCATACGCTGGGGCGACGGCGACAAGCTTTTCAGCTTGTTCACCCGCGCCCGAGAAATCCGCCGTGGGATCATTGCCGCCGGGCAGGACACAGCCGTGCCGGATTTTGGCCGCCGTCCACCCAAAACCTGACCTGCGATCAAGCGGCCTCATTCCGCTATAGCGCAATGCAGCTTCGCAGCAATCAGCGCAAACTCGCCGCCTCTTGGATGGGTGGATGTGATCAGGATGTGTCTTCATATAGCGCATCGCGAGCCAGCCCATGGCACTCGCGCAGCACAAAGTCGATTTCCTCTATGGCCTCCTTGCGATGGCCGGGCGGGGGACCGGGGCGGAACGGCGACAAGAAGGTCGGTCTCTTCATCCTGTCGCGCCGGGCTTTCCAGCGCGCCAGACGCCTGGCTTGTTGCGGCAGGTTGTCGAGCGCCATCTTCACCGCGGCGAGACGGCGGCCGAGGCGCGTCGCGTCGATGGTGTCATCCGGCTCCGGGAGGATAGGGCTCTCAACCGGTCGCCGGGGCTGAAACAAC
>JANMMJ010000272.1:0-19880 GCA_031373255.1 Hyphomicrobiales bacterium | reverse complement strand
ATAGGGCAATATTAATTTTGAGGTTTGTGGAACTGCAGCATGATCCGGGCGTTTATTCATCACAGGCATGCAATCGATCCCGATTTCCCCCCCATCGGGTTCCCCCACAGCACCCTGAACCTTCGGCCCGGGCAATAAATGTCCGGGCTTTTTCTTTTGGCGGTAGCCTGCGAAAAAGGCCCGGACGCCAGGTCCGGGCCTCATCATCATGTCTCACGCGGTGGCTTAGCCAGCGTAGCCGCGGATAGTCTTGTCGTAGGCCGGTGCAGCTTCGAGCGACTCCTTGGTGGCTTCGACCTGAAGCTTGACGTTGTTTTCGCCGTCCGGCGTTACCTTGATTGAATCGAGCGGTACGGCGACATCCTTTTCACCCATGCCGAGGAAACCGCCGACGCCCAGAATGGCGGCGCGCACGGTGCCATCATTGGTCAAGATGAGATCGTTGACTTCGCCGATGTCCTCACCTGTCGAAGCATAAACGCGCTTGCCGATCAGGTCGTTGGCACTCAGCACAGCCTTACCTGTCAACATATCGGAGGGAACGGTCAGGCCGGCAGATGCGCCGGTAGCGGGAACCTGGTCCGGTGCCTTGGTTACGGTTCCAGTCGTGGTTGTGGCGTCTGCGCAGGTGACTTTACCGTCTGTTCCCGTCACGCAGTTCTGCTTGCTCTCGGTCTGGGTTGTCGTGGCTTCCTGGGCGATAGCGTAGGAGCCGGCCAGAACTGTCAGCGCGGTCGAAAGTGCGAGAAGTGTCTTGTTCATGAGGATATTCCTTATTGAAATGGCAGGGGCCACAGCGGCCGTACTGCTGTTGGTGACAGGTGTGCAACGTCAGCGGCGCGGCATGGTTCCGGCATTTGGAAAAGCAGACGTGATGGAACCCAGACAGTCAGGGTGGCGTTGTACCTCTTAGTCGAATTCAAGGAGGAACAACCATGCGAACCACCAGCATTGCCAAGGCCATCGAGAATCCCGTCAAGGTTTTCGATTCACCGCAGGAGATCGTGAACAATGACAAGCTGAGTTTGGAAAAGAAGCTCGAAATTCTTAAAAGCTGGGAACAGGATGCCATCCAGCTTGAAACGTCGACGGGCGAAAACATGACCGGCGGCGAGCCTTCGCGTCTTTTCGAGGTGCGCGCGGCGATCGATCATCTGGAGAAATTGTCAGCAGGCTGATTATTCTGTGATTGAAATATGGTTGGCCGGCTTATCGCCGGCCAATTTTGTGTTTAACCGGCCATTCCAGCGAAGGTACCCATCTCGCACTCTGCGACGTACTCTTCCTTGCTGATAATGTCGGCGACCTTCGGCGTGCGATTCACCGTCGTCATCTTCTCGACGAACTTCTCGGCTTCCTTGCCGCCAAGCGAGCCGTCACCATTGACATCCATCTTCGTGAAGCTTGCAGTGCATTGCTCCGGCGTCATCTTGTCCTGCGCATTGGCGAAGGTCAAAGGCAGCACGCTAAGACATGCTGCAACAGCAGCCAACCTGATAAGTTTCATGAGAGTCTCCTTTGGGTTAGGGAAAACGCCTGACACGAGCCACTGCGCATCCTGCAAGGACAACGGGCCAGTGCAAATGCAGTTCCCGTAATAATGGAGGCTAGTTCGGAATGCTTTTTGCGGAACCAGCACATCCTCCGGTGCCCTGTAACGACGTTTGTTCCTGAACTCAAACAGCATCACGCCGACGAGGCCCTTGACAAATGTTCCTATTATATCTTATTTGTCCTATGGAAGGAATTTTACCGACACATGGACTGGGCCAGCGTCATCGACAGAAACCAGACGGCACTCATCCGCATCGTGGCGATGCTTATCGCGATGGTGGAAATGGGAACAGGCAGCATGGTGGCGTTGCTTCCGCCATCGCTCTATCGCGAGGTGTCGTGCATGTTGCTCCCGGTTGAATCGGCGGTGCGCCGCCTGATTGCCATGGCGGCGCGGGGGCTCAAGGTGAAACCTGCTCCGGTGTGTCCAATGCCCAAAGGACTTGCTTTCACTGCAAAAGGCGGCGGGGTAATCGCGTTTCAGCTGTTCGACACGCGCCGGCGATTCAGCCGCAGTGGCCAAAGGCGTGTTGCCACGGTCATTCCCCGCATTCATGTCTTTGCCGACAGTCCGCTCGTCCCGTTGTTTCTAAGACAACCGATCGAGAGCCCAGCACCAGTGCATGATGCGGGGCCGGATGAATCGGATAATGCGATTGATGCCACGCGCCTCGGCCGCCGTCTCGCCGCGGTGAAGATGGCGCTCGACAACCTGCCGCAACAAGCCCGCCGCCTGGCGCGCTGGAAAGCCCGGCGCAACCGGATGCAGAAACCCACCTTCTTGTCGCCGTTCCGCCCCGGTCCGCCGCCCGGCCATCGCAAGGAGCCTCAAGAGGAAATCGACTTTGTGCTGCGTGAGTGCCATGGGCTGGCCCGCGACGCACTCTATGAAGACACGTCCTGATCGCATCCTGTCATCTGAGAAGCTGCGGGCTTGCGGTTGATTCCGTGTGGCCTCATTTCGCTATAAGCGGCATGCTGCTCATTCGGCAGCGGCGGCAACACGCATCGGATTGTTCGGGTGTTCTTTCCAGGTGCGATAGCCGCCGACTTTCGTGCCGGTGCGGGGGTCTATGCCCTCCGTCATCGGCTCCATGGTGATGCAGTTCTCCACCGGACATACGGTGACACAGAGATTGCAGCCAACACATTCCTCGTCGATCACCTCGAAGTGGCGCTTGCCATTCTTGATCGCGGTAATGGCCTGGTGCGAGGTATCCTCGCAGACGATATGGCAGCGGCCGCATTCGATGCAGAGATCCTGGTTGATCCTGGCCTTCACCACATAGTTGAGATTGAGATGCTGCCAGTCGGTGACATTAGGAACGGCGAGGCCGACGAAATCGCCAACATCGCGATAGCCCTTACGATCCATCCAGTCGGAGAGGCCCGCAACCATCTCTTCGACGATCTTGAAGCCATAGACCATCACGGCGGTGCAGACCTGGACATTACCAGCCCCCAGCGCCATGAACTCCGCCGCATGGCGCCAGGTCTCGATGCCGCCGATGCCTGAAATCGGAATGCCGCGCGTGGCTTCGGCGCGGGCGATCTCGGCTACCATGTTGAGTGCTATGGGCCGCACTGCCACGCCACAATAGCCGCCATGGGTTCCCTTGCCATCGGTGTGAGGTTCGGGCGCCATGGCGTCGAGATCGACGCCCATGATCGAATTCACCGTGTTGATCAGCGAGACCGCATCGGCCCCTCCGCGCTTCGCCGCTTCGGCAGGCTTCCTGACGTCGGTGATGTTGGGCGTGAGCTTGACGATCACCGGCATGCGGGTGTGCTGCTTGCACCAGCGCGCCACCATCTCGACATATTCCGGCACCTGGCCCACGGCAGCACCCATGCCGCGTTCCGACATGCCATGCGGGCAGCCAAAGTTCAGTTCGATGCCATCGGCCCCAGTTTCTTCAACATGAGGAAGGATGTTCTTCCAGTTGGCTTCCTCACAGGGCACCATCAGCGAGACGATCATGGCACGGCCGGGCCAGTTGCGCTTGACCTCCTTGATCTCCCTGAGGTTGACGTCGAACGGCCGGTCAGTGATCAATTCGATATTGTTGAAGCCGATGACGCGGCGGTCGGAGGCGTGCAATCCGCCATAACGCGGTCCATTGACGTTGACGATGGGCGGATCTTCACCAAGGGTCTTCCACACGACACCGCCCCAGCCGGCGCGAAAGGCGCGCTCGACATTGTATTGCTTGTCGGTCGGCGGTGCGGAGGCCAGCCAGAATGGATTGGGCGATTTGATGCCGCAGAAGTCGTTGCGAAGGTCAGCCATGTCGTCCTCCTTCAAGCCTTGAGATACTGGTCGATGGCGAGTGCGGCCTGCTTGCCGTCCTCGACCGCGCTCACCGTCAGATCCTTGCCGCCTGCCACACAATCTCCACCCGCCCAGACATTGGGAAGCGAGGTGCGGCGCGCGGCATCGACCTTGATGCGGCCCTGTTCAAGGGCAATGCCATCGCCAAGCTCCTGCGGAACGAGCTTCTGGCCGATGGCCTTGAAGAGCTGGTCGCAGGCAAGATCGATGGTTTCACCGGTGCCTTCAAGGCGGCCCTTTTTCTCAACGGTATATTCCAGCCGCACGCCGGTCAGCCTGCCCTTGCTGGCGAGCAGCTTCTTCGGGCGCATCCAGTGGCGGATGAGAACGCCATCGGTCTGGGCCAATTCCTGCTCATAGGCGCTGGCATTCATCTGTTTCGGACCGCGGCGGTAGACAATCGTGACATCCTCGGCGCCAAGGCGCTTGGTCTGGCTGGCAACGTCAATTGCCGTCATGCCGCCACCGATGACGATAATGCGGCGTCCGGTTTCAAGCTTCGCCTTGTTCCTTGCCTGGCGCAGATCGGCGATGTAGTCGACGGCGTCCATCACGCCATCGGGCTCGTCCTTGAGGCCGAGGTCGTTGGTGTCGCCGAGGCCCACGCCAAGAAACACCGCATCATATTCATTGCGCAATTTCTCGATCCTGATCTGCTTGCCCAGCCGCTTGCCAAACTCGACCGTGATGCCGCCGACGCCAAGAATGTAGTCCACTTCGGTCTGGGCGAAATCGTCCACTGTCTTGTAGGCGGCGATGCCGAATTCATTGAGCCCGCCCGCCTTCTTGCGCGCCTCGAAAATTGTCACGTCATGACCGAGTGTCGCGAGGCGGTGGGCGCAGGACAAGCCCGCCGGTCCGCCACCGACGACGGCAACGCGCTTGCCGGATTTCCTGCCCTGTTGGAAAAGCTGCCTGCCCGCAGCAAAGAGGTGATCGGTGGCATAGCGCTGCAATTTGCCGATCTCGATAGGCTTTCCTTCCGAGACTTCGCGGACGCACACTTCCTCGCACAGTGTTTCAGTCGGGCATACGCGGGCGCACATGCCGCCCATGATGTTCGCATCGAGAATGGTTTTCGCGGCACCTTCGGGATTGGCGGCGGCGATCTGGCGGATGAAGAGCGGAATGTCGATGGAGGTGGGGCAGGCTTTCACGCACGGCGCGTCGTAGCAAAACAGGCAGCGCTCGGCCGCGACACGGGCTTCGTTCGGTTCAAAGCGGGGAGCGATGTCGGCAAAGTTTCGCGCGAGCACCGGTTTTGGCAATCGTCCCGCGGCGATATCCGGACCCTTGACCATGGCACTTCCTCCAGAACGAGCACGATTCAGGCAGTCTTGGTATTTTTTTACCAATTGATCAATAATCGGGAGGGGTGTCAATAGCGCCGCAAGTAGGCCTCGCACAGCCCAACAGTCCCTTCGGTGAACGGGAGTCCTAGGGATTTGGCGAGGTCGGTTTCGCTGTGGGAGCCGATCCAGGCGATGAGGAGGAGGCGGCGCAGCATGATGAAGGTGGGGATTTCCGCTTCATCCGCACGCGACAAGTCCACGACCTTACGATAGCCCCTGACCCACGACTCAACAAGGGCCGGCACCTGGGGGTCATCCTCGTAAAACGACAAGGGTGTTGCAGCGTCATACATGAACCAGCCGAAGCCGCAGTCATCGAAATCGATCACCTTCACCCTGTCGGCGTCGATCAGGAGATTGGCGAGGCGAAGGTCGCAATGGATGAGGCCGAAACGGTCCGGCCCCTTGCCATAGGCTTTCAGCCTCTCGCCGATGCGGCCGACGGTGCGACCGAATAGTTGAGCCCGGTCGCGGTCGACGCCCATGCCGTCGCGCCAGCGGCCCCAGTGCGGACGGTCTTCGCCAAGGCTGGTCTCGAAATCCCAGGTCAGGCGTTCGAAACCTGGCGGACGCTGCCACTGCATGACATGGCGGTGCATGCGCGCGGTGACTTCGCCAAGAACTTCAAAAGGTGCGATGAGATCTTCGCCGATTCCGGGCTCGGCGCCAGTTTCCCAATCGAACAGGACCACGTTGCGCGGGCGCGGCATGCGCGGGTGAGCCACGCTCTGGATCAATTCGCCATTGCGGCCCCTAACCGGCACCGGCGTGGTGACAATGCCGCTCTGCCGCAAGTCGATCGCCCATGCAATTTCGGACGCAATGGCGGTGTGGGAATGATACCCGTCGCGATGAATGCGCAAGGCCCAGCGGCGCCCCGATGCCGCGTGCTCCAGCTTGTAGGTGGCATTCTCCGACAGGTTCAGCAAAGCAATGGCGAGGCCATCCGGCAGGTTGTAGCGCGCCACACAGGCATGGGCGAGTTCCAGCAGGCATTTGAGCTGGTTTTCATGGGTCAGTGTGTCGAACTCCTGCATTGCCCCAGTCTCAAGTTCCGGCTGCATGGATCAGTTCGCGGGCGCGCGGCATGGCCTTGTCGAAGCGCTCAAGAATTTCCTCGCACAGGGCGGCCTCGAGCAGCACGCCCGGCTTCCATTGCAGTACACTCTTGTCGAGCGAGGAAAAGATGGCCCAAACGCCAAGCTCGTAGAGGGCGCGCGAAACATGCATGGCGCCTTCCGGATGATTGAATTCGAGGCCGAGAATCACGCCCTTCTGGCGCACGCCGGTGAAGATGTCGCCGTGACGGGCCATCAATGCCGCCATGCCGGTGGCAAAGAATGCCGTCACGGCCTCAACGTTGGCAGCGAGTTCCGGACGCTGCAGCATCTCGATCACCTTGTGGGCAACGACACAGCCGAGTTCGGCGCCACCGGTGGTGCTGATATGGGCTGCGCCATCCTCGTTCAGCCAGCCGCCGGTCTGGTCATTCACCATGCAGGCGCTGATGGGGTAGAGCCCGCCGGAAAGGCCCTTTGCAGTCACCATGATATCGGGCTGGATGCCATAGGCCTGCCAGCCCCACATGCTGCCGGTGCGCATCAGGCCGGTCTGGACCTCGTCGGCAATGTACATGGCGCCGTGTCTGGTGCACAGCGCCCGGCAGGCTTCGAGGTAGCCGGGAGCCGGCATGGGAAAACCGTAAGTGGCCGGGATGGTCTCCATGATGAGGGCGGCGGCGTCGTTGCCCTGAAGGGCGCGCTCCAGCGCAGGGATATCGTTAAATGGCACCTGAATGAAGTCATCCGGCTGGCCGGACAGAAATATCCTGGTAAAGCGGTCATCGCCGGTTGCCACGGAGAGGCCGGAATGGCCGTGATAGCCCTTGATGATGGACACGATCTTGCGGCGTTTCGTGGCATAGCGGGCGCTCTTGATGGCGATATCCACGGCCTCGGCTCCGCCCGGCGCAAATACCGCATAGGTAAAGCCGGGGCAGACCCGCACCAGCGACTCGGCCAGAGCGGCGCGCGCCACCGAGGGGAACCAGTGGTTGCCGATATCGAAGTGATCGAGAGCCGATTTCAGGGTCTTGACCAGTTCGGGGTGGCGATGACCAAGATTGTAGGTGCCGCCATTCAGATGCAGGTCGATGAGGCGGCGGCCCGACAGGTCATAGATGCAATAGCCTTCGCGCTTGCCGATGACGAGATCGACGCCCGCTTTCTGCCAGAATCTGGTCTTGTCGGGATTCCAGTAGCGGATGGATTTGTCGAGTACATCCTGCTTCGACGCGAACTTGAATGGGCCGTATTCAATCACACGCAAACTCCGGGCTGGTGCTCATCTGCTAGCTTGCAGGAGCGGCCAAATCAACACAAGCGCCGGGACTGCCCCTCGCCAACCATTCTTTTTGGTGGTGCTTGGGTTTCGCCTTGTTACAGTGCTAATTTGTTGGCTGGAACGGTTTCAGGAGATGGCGATGGGCCGATTGACCACCCATGTTCTCGATACGGCGCAAGGCAAGCCCGCGGCGGGACTGGCCATCGGGCTCTATTCGGGTGACAGGCTGATCAAGGAAGTTGTCACCAACAGCGACGGGCGCAGCGGCGAACCGCTGCTGGAGGGCGATTCCTTCGTGGCGGGTGTCTATGAGCTGCGTTTTCATGCCGGCGATTATCTGCGTGGCCACGGGATCGCCGCGGCGGAACCTGCGTTTCTCGACATCATTCCGATCCGCTTCGGCATTGCCGATGCCGCGCAGCACTATCACGTGCCGCTGCTGCTTTCGCCGTTTGGCTATTCGACTTATCGCGGGAGTTGAGACAAGTGCGCCGTCACGCCATCAGGTTTCTGCGCCGGGGCCAGGTGGTTGAACTCGGTGCAATTGCGCCGATGCAGACGCTGCTCGACTATCTGAGGCTGGGGGAGAAATCGCGCGGCACCAAGGAAGGCTGCAACGAAGGCGATTGCGGGGCGTGTACAGTGGCGCTCGGGACGCTGCGGAACGGTCGCGTCGTCTATGAGCCGGTCAATGCCTGCATCCTGCTGCTGGGGCAGATCGACGGCAAGGAATTGGTGACAGTCGAGGACCTTGCCAGTGACGGCGTGCTGCATCCGGTGCAGCAGGCGCTTGTCGACAAGCATGCTTCACAATGCGGCTTCTGCACACCCGGCTTTGTCATGGCGCTGTTTGCCCTTTATCAGCAGGGGATCGCGCCAACCCGCCAGCAGATTGTCGACCAGATTGCCGGAAATCTGTGCCGCTGCACCGGCTACCGGCCGATCATCGATGCGGCGCTGGCGAGTTGCACCGGTCAGGCGCTCGACACGTGGGCGATGGCTGCCGAACAGACGGCGCGAACGCTGCGGGCATTGAACGACAATGCGGATCTGTTTGTGGGCAATGCGGACACGTTTTTTGCCGCACCCGCTTCACTCGCGTCGCTTGCTGACCTGGCGCTGCGCCATCCGGAAGCCACGCTGTTGTCCGGCGCGACCGACGTTGGCCTGTGGATCACCAAACAGATGCGGCAACTGCCGAAGATCATCCATCTTGGCCGCGCCGGGCTTAACACCATCCGCGACTCGGCCGATCTCCTGTCGATAGGCGCCACAGCCACCTATGCTGAAGCGGAGCCGCATCTGGCAAGTCTCGATCCAGATCTTGGCGAACTGGTGCGGCGCATCGGATCGAAGCAGGTCCGCGCCTCAGGAACCGTCGGCGGAAACATTGCCAATGGTTCACCCATCGGCGATATGCCACCGGCGCTGATTGCACTTGGCGCGCAGTTGCACCTGCAAAAGGGCGGGTATGCGCGCAATCTACCGCTCGAAGATTTTTTCATCGCCTATGGCAAGCAGGACCGGGCATCGGGTGAGATTGTTACCGGGGTCGATATCCCGAAACTCCGGGAGGGCGAGCACTTCCGCTGCTACAAGATTTCCAAGCGGTTCGACCAGGATATTTCCGCCGTCATGGGGGCGTTCAAATTCACCTTGACCGGCCGCACAATCGCTTCTGCGCGGGTGGCGTTTGGCGGCATGGCGGCGACGCCAAGGCGGGCAGCGCGAACCGAAGCTGCACTGGTAGGGCTTTCGCTCGATCACGGCGATAGCTGGGGAAGCGCCATCGCGGCCCTGACACAGGACTACGCACCAATCAGTGACATGCGGGCCTCCGCCGCCTATCGGGTGGAATCGGCGCAGGCGCTTTTGCGGAAGACGCTGGTGGAGATGGCTTCGGGGCGGAGCGAAGCCACCCGGGTCACGGGCCTGCGTGAAAAGGCGGCCTGAGATGGACGATACACGACCGCCACTTGCAACCGAAACCGTAGGCCAGTCCCTGCCGCATGACAGTGCAGCGCTGCACGTGCAGGGTAACGCTACCTACATTGACGACATGCGCGAACCGGAAGGCACCGTGCATGTGGCGCCGGGCTATGCGGGGCAAGGGGCGCGCGGGAAGATCACGCTGCTTGACCTTGCAACCGTCCGTTCCGCTCCCGGGGTTCTCGCAGTGCTGACGGCCGCGGATGTTCCCGGAGTCAATGATTGCAGCCCGGCGCGCGGCGCCTACGACGATCCGATCCTCGCCGAGCGCGAGATCCAGTTTCACGGGCAGGTGGTATTTGCCGTGGTTGGCGAAACCCGCGATGCGGCGCGGCGTGCTGCAAAACTGGCCCGCATTGAGATAGCCGCCGAAATCCCAGCGGTGAGCGTTGACGACGCCGTGGCCATGGGCATCGCAGACCTTCTGCCGCCCTATCAGTTCAAGCGGGCCAACGTGGCGGCGGCTTTGAAAGCCTCGGCTGGGCGCTGTGCTGAAAGCTTTCTGGTGGGCGGACAGGAACATTTCTATCTGGAAGGCCAGGTTGCCCTGGCGGTGCCGGGGGAAAGCGGCGACATGAGCGTTTTTTGCTCCACCCAGCACCCGACCGAGGTGCAGCACCTGATCGCGAAAATGCTGGGCGTCGCGGATGCCAAGGTCACATGCGAATGCCGCCGCATGGGGGGCGGGTTCGGCGGAAAGGAAAGCCAGGCAGCACAATGGGCAGCACTTGCAGCACTCGCGGCGCGGAAACTGGGCCGGCCGGCCAAGTGCCGGCTCGACCGCGACGACGACATGATGATGACCGGCAAGCGCCATGACTTCCGAGTGACCTATGACGCAGGGTTTGACGAAACTGGACGCTTGCAAGGTGTCGACGTGGAATTTCTCTCGCGCTGCGGCTGTTCTGCCGATCTCAGCGGGGCTGTGAACGACCGCACCATGTTCACCGCCGACAACACCTATTTCTATCCGGCGGTGCGCATCAATTCGCGCCGCCTCAGGACCCACACGGTGTCGAACACGGCCTTCCGTGGCTTTGGCGGGCCGCAGGGCATGATCTTCGCCGAGCGCATGATGGAGACGATTGCGATCAAGCTCGGGCGCGATGCACTCGATATCCGCAAGCGCAACCTCTATGGTCCGAAGCGCGATGTCACGCCCTACGGACAGAAGGTCGCCGACAACATCGCACCGCAGATAATCGATGCGCTCGAGGCGTCATCCGATTACCGCGCGCGGCGCAAGGCGGTCGATGCCTTCAATGCCGAGAGCAAATATCTCAAGCGGGGACTCGCACTCACACCAGTGAAGTTCGGCATTTCATTCACACTGACGCAGCTCAATCAGGCGGGCGCACTGGTGCATGTCTATACCGATGGCTCGGTGCATCTCAACCATGGCGGCACCGAGATGGGGCAGGGGCTCTACATCAAGGTGTCACAGGTGGTGGCGGAAACTTTCGGCATCGATGCGAGCCACGTGAAGATCACGGCGACGACGACCGGCAAGGTGCCGAACACTTCACCCACCGCGGCATCGTCTGGCTCCGATCTCAACGGCATGGCGGCAAGGAATGCCGCGAAAATCATCCGTGAGCGGATGGCCTCGTTCATTGCGAAGGAATGGAAGGTTGCGCTGAAGAGCGTTGTCTTTGCCTCGGGCCAGGTCAAATCCGGGAATCATTCCATAGGCTTCGGCGAACTTGCTCAGAAAGTACATGGAGCGCGGATTTCGCTTTCTTCGACCGGCTTCTATGCCACGCCAAAAATCACCTGGGACAGGCCGAAGGCACGCGGCACGCCATTCTTCTATTTTGCCTATGGTGCATCGTGCTCGGAAGTGCTGATCGACACGCTGACCGGTGAAATGAAAGTCGAGCGAGTCGATATCCTGCACGACGTTGGCCACTCGCTCAATCCGGCCATCGACTTGGGCCAGATCGAAGGCGGCTTCGTGCAAGGCATGGGCTGGCTCACCACCGAGGAACTCGTCTACGATGACAAGGGCCGGCTTGCGACGCACGCACCCTCCACCTACAAAATTCCGTGTGCCTCCGATGTGCCGGCGGATTTTCGCGTGAAGCTTTTCGAGAGCGGCGGCAATCCCGCCGATACGATCTATCGGTCGAAGGCGGTCGGCGAGCCGCCGCTGATGCTGCCGATTTCGGTTTGGTGTGCGATCATGAATGCCATTGCCAGTCTCAAGCAAGGTGCGATCCCGCCACTCGATGCGCCGGCAACGCCGGAAGCGATCATGCGCGCAATCAAGGCGCTCGCATCGTGACTGGCTGGAGCGCAATTGCGCGGCTGGTGCGCAGCGAGGGACGCTGCGCGCTCGTGTCGGTCGTCAAGGTCGAAGGCTCTGCGCCGCGTGAAGCAGGCGCGCGGATGATCGTGACGGCGTCAGGCTATTCCGGAACCATCGGCGGCGGCGCACTGGAGTGGCGGGCCATTGCGGCAGCTCAAGCGATGTTCGGCAAGGGTGAAGCCATGCATACCACTTCGCATGCGCTTGGCCCGGAGCTTGGCCAATGCTGCGGCGGACGGGTGGACCTGGTGACGGAGGTTTTCGATGCGGCATCGCTCGCGCGGATTGACGCATTTGCAGCACGGGAGCAGTCTGGGGCCTTCACGCTGACCGGGCGCATCGGTTCGCCACGCTTCGAGGAACATTTTGGCGTGGCGCAGCGGCCGCTCTATCTTTTTGGCGCCGGTCATGTGGGCCGGGCCCTGGCCCTGGCGCTTGCGCCCTTGCCCTATGCTGTGCGCTGGATCGACGGGCGAGACGGTGCCTTTCCCCAGGCTGTACCCGGCAACGTCACCCGCATTCAGAGCGCCAACCCGGTGCACGACCTGCAAGCCGCCCCGGACGGCAGTTTCGTCCTGATCATGACCCATAGTCACGCGCTCGACCTCGCCGTCACAGAGGCAGCCTTGCGCGATGCCCGTTTCGCCTATGTCGGTCTGATCGGCAGCGCTACCAAGCGGGCGCGGTTTGAAAAGCGCCTGCGGGAGGGTGGCGTTCCGCCGGCACGGATCGGCGCGCTGGTCTGTCCCATCGGGATGCCCGGAATCAGGGCAAAGCTGCCCGCGATTATTGCAGCAGCGACGGTGGCGCAGCTTCTGGAGCGCGATGAGTTGTTGAGAAGTGTGAAAAACCCGGCCAACATGGAGGCGACGCCAGCTAGAATGGCGCGCTAGGGGAAATAAGGGGCGTGGCAGAGTTTCTGCTGGAAGCAGTCAACATCAGCAAGGTCTTCGGCACGCTGAAGGCTAATGATGGCGTTTCCCTGAAAGTGAAGCCTGGCGAAATCCATGCGCTCCTTGGCGAGAATGGGGCCGGAAAATCAACGCTGGTCAAGATGATCTATGGGGCGCTGCAGCCCAGCTCAGGTCATTTTCGCTGGAAGGGCGAAAAGGTTGCCATCGACAGCCCCAACACGGCGCGAAAGCTGGGCGTCGGCATGGTGTTCCAGCATTTCTCCCTGTTCGAGGCGATGAGCGTCGCGGAAAATATCGCGCTGGCGCTGACCGGCCCGTTCGACATGGCGAAGCTTTCGGAAAAGATCGCGCGGGTATCGAAGGAGTATGGCCTGCCGCTCGAGCCGTCGGCAACGGTTGCCGATCTTTCGGTCGGCGAGCGGCAGCGGATCGAAATCGTGCGCTGCCTGTTGCAGGAACCCAGGCTTCTGATCATGGACGAGCCTACGGCTGTGCTCACTCCGCAAGAGGCCGAACAGCTGTTCCTGACATTGAACCGGCTGGCCCGCGAAGGCTGCGCCATTCTCTACATCAGCCACCGCCTCGAAGAAGTGAAGCGCATCTGCCACAGCGCCACCATCCTTCGCCATGGCAAGGTGGTGGCATCCGTCGATCCGACGCAGGAGACGGCGGGAAGCCTCGCCAAGCTGATGGTGGGCGGCGACATTCATGTGGTGCACGGCGGCCGCGGCAAGCCTGGGGGCAAGGTGCGGTTGAACCTCGACCGCCTGAATCTTGCCGCAGACGGGCCATTCTCGGTGGCGCTCAGGGATATCTCGCTCGCGGTCAAGGGCGGTGAAGTGGTGGCCATCGCCGGCGTTGCCGGTAACGGCCAGTCCGAACTGTTCGATGCGCTGTCGGGCGAACGCACGCTGGCGCGCGCCGACATGCTGGTCATCGACGAGAAGCCATGCGGACGCGACGGTGTCACGCTTCGTCGGCAGATGGGGGCCGCCTTCGTTCCGGAAGAGCGGCTGGGTCATGGCGCGGTGCCGGGGTTCCGCCTGTCGGAGAATGTAGTTCTCACGCGGCATTCGGCCGATGGCGCGCTGGTGCGCTCCGGCGTGGTGCAGCGTGGCGACGCCATGAATGTCAGCGAGCGGGTGATCAAGTCCTATGATGTCCGCAAGGGCAAGCCCGATCCGGAAGCCCGTGCATTATCCGGCGGCAATCTGCAGAAATTCGTGATCGGGCGGGAACTGGACCGGTCGCCCGGCATCCTCGTGGTCAACCAGCCGACTTGGGGCGTGGATGCCGGTGCCGCGGCAACGATCCGCCAGGCGATTGTCGATCTGGCGGTTTCCGGCTCGGCGGTACTGGTGATCAGCCAGGATCTCGACGAGATTTTCGAGATCGCAGGACGCATCGCGGTGATTTCGCGCGGCCAGTTGTCGGAAGCTTATCCGGCTGGCGAGCTGACGGCGGAGAAGATCGGCCTGCTGATGGCCGGGGCGCATGAGATCGATGAGGTGCGCCATGCGGCTCGTGCTTGAAAAGCGCGCCGAGCGCTCGCAGATGGCGGCGCTGTTTTCGCCCATTCTTGCGCTGCTGCTGACGGTGATCACCGGCGCCATCATCTTCTCGCTGCGCGGCCTCAATCCGCTCGATGCGCTCTATGTCTATTTTGTCGAGCCGCTCACGGCGCAGTGGTCGATAGAGCAGCTTCTGGTGAAGGCAACGCCTCTGGTGCTGATCGGAGCGGGCCTTTCCGTGTGTTATCTCGCCAATGTGTGGAACATCGGCGCCGAGGGTCAGCTGACCATGGGGGCTATTTTCGGCGGCATGATCCCGGTCATGTTTCCGGCCTGGCAATCGCCACTGACGCTGGTGGCCATGCTGGTCATGGGCGTGATCGGCGGCATGGCCTATGGCGCTATCCCCGCACTGCTCAAGAACCGCTTTCATGCCAACGAGATCCTGACGTCGCTGATGCTGGTCTATGTCGTGCAATTGTTTCTCGACTGGCTGGTGCGCGGGCCGTGGCGCGATCCGGCCGGGTTCAATTTTCCCAAATCGATCACCTTCGAGGGCTGGCAACTGCTGCCTTATCTCTTCGGCAGCGTTCATGCGGGTGTGTTGTTTGCGGTTGCCGCGGTGATCGTGCTCGCCATCATGATGGCGCGCATGCTCAAGGGTTTCGAAGTGCGGGTGATGGGCAGCGCGCCGCGGGCCGGACGCTTTGCCGGATTTTCGCGCGAGCGCATGGTGATGTTCAGCTTCATGCTGTCGGGAGGTCTCGCCGGTCTCGCCGGGGTCACGGAAATCGCCAGCGTCGTCGGTCAGTTGCAACCGACGATTTCGCCGGGCTACGGCTTTGCCGCCATCATCGTGGCCTTCCTCGGCCGTCTCAATCCCATCGGCGTGCTGATCGCCGGATTGCTTCTGGCGCTCAGCTATCTCGGCGGCGAGGCGGCACAGATCACGCTCGGCATTTCAGACAAGATCGCCAAGGTGTTTCAGGGCATCCTGCTGTTCTTCATTCTCGCCTGCGATACGCTGATCCTCTACCGCATCCGGTTCGAGACATCGCGGCGCGCTGCATTGGCTGCGGCGGAGTAGTTCCCCATGGACATGTTCACCGCCATCCTCCTCACCATCATCACGGCGGCCACGCCGCTGCTGCTTGCAGCGCTTGGCGAACTCGTCACCGAGCGTTCCGGCGTGCTCAATCTTGGGGTCGAAGGCATGATGGTGATGGGGGCGGTGAGCGGCTTCGGCGCGGCATTCCTTTCCGGCAGTCCCTATGTCGGCATTCTGGCGGCGATTGCAGCCGGCATGGCGATGGCCGTCCTGTTTGGCTTTCTCACGCTCACGCTGGTTGCCAACCAGGTGGCGGCAGGCCTCGCCCTCACGCTGCTGGGTCTTGGCCTGTCGGGACTCATCGGTGAATCCTTTGTTGGCCAGCCGCTTGCGACGAAGCCCGGCAATGTTTTCGGCATCGACATCCTGGTGGTGTTTTCGCTCCTGCTTACGGCGGCCGTTTCCTATGTCCTGTTCCGCACCAAGGTAGGCCTGATCATCCGTGCTGTCGGCGACAATCATGGCTCGGCCCATGCGCTGGGCTACGGCGTCATTGCTGTCCGCTATGCCTGCGTGCTGTTCGGCGGGGCGTGCTCGGGCCTTGCCGGTGGATACCTGTCTCTGGTCTATACGCCGCAGTGGGTGGAAAACATGACGGCGGGACGCGGCTGGATCGCTTTGGCGCTTGTTGTCTTTGCCTCGTGGCTGCCGTGGCGCACCTGTGCCGGGGCCTATCTGTTCGGCGCCATTTCGATCCTCGCCTATACGGTGCAGACGCTCGGCTGGGGAATTCCGTCGCAGTTCCTGTCGAGCCTGCCCTATCTTGTCACCATAGCGGCACTTGTGGTGATTTCCGGTAACCGGCTCCTGACACGGGCCAATACGCCTGCCTGCCTCGGCCAGGCTTTCGTGCCTGACCGATGACCAATCGCGCTTCGCCCGTGGTGGCAGACGGGGCGCTTTCACAACAGCCGCCGCATAAATGGGGTTAGTTCAAGGAGAACTCGAATGAAGAAACTGATGTTATCCGCCACGGCCTTCGCCCTGGCGCTCGGCATGGCCGCCGCTTCGGCATCGGCCGCGGACAAGGTCAAGGCGTGCTGGGTCTATGTCGGCGCCATCGGCGATTTCGGCTGGACCTATCAGCACAACCAAGGCGTCGAAGCGGTCAAGAAGGAACTTGGCGACAAGGTTGAAGCGGTGATCGTCGAAAACGTGGCCGAAGCCGACTCGGAACGCGCCATCGAGCGCCTGGCGCGCGACGGCTGCGCCATCATCTTCACCACGTCGTTCGGCTTCATGGAGCCGACGCTGAAGGTCGCCAAGAAATTTCCGGACGTAAAATTCGAGCACGCCACCGGCTACAAAACCGCCGACAATGTCACGACCTATAATGCCAAGTTCCATGAAGGCCGCTACGTGATCGGCCAGATCGCC
Source organism: Hyphomicrobiales bacterium (assembly GCA_031373255.1). Lineage (GTDB taxonomy): Bacteria > Pseudomonadota > Alphaproteobacteria > Rhizobiales > Aestuariivirgaceae > JANMMJ01. The sequence continues at coordinate 3,092 of JANMMJ010000272.1, read as the reverse complement.
GCAAAGATGTCGAAGACGGGCGTTGCCGGATACATCGTGTCGTTCCCGATCCCGGAAGTGGTGTCGGGCATCAATGCCTTCATGCTCGGGGCGCAGTCGATCAATCCGGACTTCAAGGTGAAGATCGTGTGGGCCAATACCTGGTACGATCCGGGCAAGGAGGCTGACGCTGCCAAGGTGCTGTTCAGCCAGGGTGCCGACATCATCGCGCAGCACACCGACTCGACAGCGGCGCTACAGGTCGCCGAGGAGCAGGGGAAGCAGGGTTTCGGCCAGGCTTCGGACATGATCAAGTTCGCACCCAAGGCGCAACTCACCGCTATCGTCGACAACTGGGCTCCGTACTATATCCGGCGCGTCAACGATGTGCTGAACGGCACGTGGAAATCGCAATCCTCGTGGGACGGCATGGCGGAAGGCACGGTCAACATCGCGCCATTCACCAACATGCCGGATGACGTCGCCAAGATGGCCACCGAAACAGCGGAAGCCATCAAGACCGGCAAGCTGCACCCCTTCACCGGTCCCATCACCAAGCAGGATGGAACCGTCGTGGGCGAGGCCGGCAAAGGCCTGCCCGATGGCGACATCCTGGGCATGAACTGGTACGTCAAAGGCATCGACGACACGCTGCCGCAGTAATCAGGCTTTTCCTTCTCCCTGCCGTTCGCGGCGGGGAGAGGGACTGATGGCGCAGGTTTGACCGCATGGACCCATTCATTGCCGACTGGCTCAATCTGCTGCTGCGCTGGGGCCATCTGATCGCCGGGATCGCGTGGATCGGCACATCGTTCTATTTCGTCGCCCTCGACTTCTCGCTGAAAAAGCCTGCGAACCTGCCAAAAGGCGTTTCAGGTGAAGCCTGGGAAGTGCACGGCGGCGGCTTCTACCACGTGCAGAAATACCTTAGCGCGCCTGAGACCCTTCCGGATGACCTGATCTGGTTCAAGTGGGAGGCTTATCTCACCTGGGTCACCGGCTTCCTGCTGCTCATCGTCCAGTATTACGTCAATGCCAGCGCCTATCTCATCAACCCCTCGGTCATGGCCCTCACGCCGTGGCAGGCCATCGGCATTTCAGTGGGCAGCCTCATTGCGGGCTGGCTGGTCTATGATCTCCTGTGCCGCTCGCCTTTGGGGCGAAACGGGGGCCTTCTGGCCGGGCTGGTGTTCCTGCTCATTCTGGCCGCGGCCTATGGATTCACGCATGTGTTCTCGGGGAGGGGCGCATTGATCCATGTGGGCGCCATTGTCGGCACCATGATGGCGGCCAACGTGTTCATGGTCATCATCCCGAACCAGCGCAAGATCACAGCGTCGCTGATCAAAGGCGAGCCGCCCGATCCACGCTTCGGCGTGATCGGCAAGCAGCGCTCGCTGCATAACACCTACCTGACATTGCCGGTGCTGCTGATGATGATCAGCAACCACTACCCGATGATCACCAATCATCCCCAGGCCTGGCTGCTGGTGGGCCTGATCGTGGTGGGCGGTGCGGCGTTGCGGCATTTCCTGGTGCGGCATGAGGTGGGCGACCCGATCAACGACATTGCCTGGACATTGCCGCTGATCTTCGGCGCACTCGCCGCCGCCCTGTGGCTGACGGAGCCTGAACCTCGCGCCCAGGTTTCAGGCGAGGTGAGCGATGCGACGGTATTGGCGATTACCGAAAAGCATTGCACGTCGTGCCATGCCGCCAGGCCCCGCAAGGAAGGTTTTACTGAAGCGCCCAAGGGCGTGATGCTGGAAACGGTCGACGAAATCCGGCGCTATGCCACGCAGGTCAAGGCGCAGGCGGTCAATGCCGATGCCATGCCGCTTGGCAATGAAAGCGGCATGACGGGAGAGGAGCGGGCGCAGCTTGGCGCCTGGCTGTCGCAGCCATGATCAGCCTTGCCGAGGTCAATGCCATGAGCACCGACGTCTTCATCGCGGCGTTTGGCGATGTCGCCGAGCATTCGCCATGGGTAGCCCGCAATGCCGCCGGGCTCAGTCCCTTTGCCTCGCGAGAGGCCATTGTCGAAGCCTTTTCCGGCGCGGTGATGGCGGCTACACAAACAGCGCAGCTTGCCCTCATCCGGGCTCATCCCGATCTTGGTACGCGGGCCAGGCTGACGGCGGATTCAAGCCGCGAGCAAACAGGTGCCGGACTCGATACGCTGAGCCAGGAAGAATTCGCGCGTTTCACTCATCTCAACGAGTACTACAAGGCGAAGTTCGATTTTCCCTTCATCTTCGCGGTGCAGGGGGCCAGCAAGCACCAGATCCTGGCGAGCTTCGAAGAGCGGGTAAACCATTTGCCGGACGACGAGTTTCAACTGGCGCTGGCACAGATCTGCCGCATCTTCCGTTTTCGCATCGAAGACAGAGTGAAGGCATGACCCATGTCATCCGTGGGCAGATCGTTTCGTTTGGCGAAACGCCGGCCGATGTGCGGCATGAGCCGAAGGGGGCCGTCGTTGTTGGCGATGACGGCACCATCCTGTGGACCGGACCGATGCCGCTCTTGCCGCAGGCTTTCCGCAACATCGCGACCGACGATCACGGCGATCACCTGGTGATGCCGGGCTTCATCGACCCGCATATCCACTTCCCGCAGTATCGCATCCTGGCAGCACCGGGGAAGGACCTGCTCGACTGGCTGCACCGCTTCACGTTTCCGGAAGAGGCGCGGTATGGCGATGGCACTTATGCTACCGCGGCCGCAGACGTGTTCCTGAACATGCTGTTCCGGCACGGCACGACATCGGCACTGGTCTTCTCCTCGGTGCACAAGGTCTGCGCCGAAGCACTGTTTGCCGCTGCTCAGTCGCGCAACATGGCGCTGATTACCGGCAAGACCATGATGGACCGCAATGCCATTCCCGCCGTCCATGATGATGCCGAGACAAGCGGTCGCGAAACCGAGGAGCTGCATCGGGCATGGCACGGCAAGGGCCGGCTGCGGCATGCGGTGACGCCGCGCTTTGCCATCACCTCGAGCGAAGCGCAGCTGGCGATTGCCGGCGAACTGGTGAAGTCATTGCCCGGCGCGCTTTTGCAAACCCATCTCTCGGAAAGCCCCGGCGAAATTGCCGCGGTGAAATCGCTGTT
>JANMMJ010000240.1:0-18860 GCA_031373255.1 Hyphomicrobiales bacterium | reverse complement strand
ACCGTAGCGGAAACACGCCTCCGGCTGTGGTGGCTGAACCGCTGGCGCGTGTCGAACAACTGAAACGCGATCTGTCCGCCGCCATTTCCGGCGAGCACAAGCCCCCTGGGCATTGGACGGACCGGAGCGGGTTTCACCTTGTGCCCGCGCGCCGCGATGGCAATCAGGCGGCGCACCGCCGATTCCGTTGGGAGCAACATCCGCGACACCGCACGGTAGAGGGAGGGCGGAAGCAGCGCCACCATGCCGCCTGTTCCCATTTCCACCATGGCGATGAGCATCGCCACGATGCGGGTGAGTGCTGCCTGGTTGCGCTCAATGACCCTGTCCCAGTCCATGTGCCGGCAAAATTCCTCTTCCTGCTTCGCTAGAACAAAACAGGAACTTAGTCAAGAGGCCTTGTTTTACTCCTTTCATTTTTCGTCATTCCGGGCAAGCGCCGCGACAAGGTGGAATGACGGCGAGGGGTGCGATTTACGGTGACAGATTTACGGTGACAGTGCACTTATCTCTGATGCTGTCAACTTCAGCATATCTGTAGCTGCGCCGTATGTCGTTGGCCGGGAGGGAGGAAGGAAGAGGTTCGGGAATGGGTCAGCGGCAGGCGCTGCGTTTTGAAATCGGACAAGGCGCGCGCATCAGGCGTCATTTCGAGAGCCATTTTGTTTCTCGATCTGGCAACCGATGAGTTAAGTGCACTGTCACCGTAATTTCGATGAGTTAAGTGCACTGTCACCGTAATTTTTGTGGGGAAGTGGTCCGAAGGACCGAAGGGGTGTTGGACCATGTCCGGACCTTCACCCGATGGGAGAAGGGTGAACCTCAATCCACCTCCAGTTTCGTCAGTCGCGCTCTAGGGGCAAACCCCGAGTCAGTTCATGTCCTTTGCCGGAACCGTGGCCAGGGCCTGCATGTTGCCGATGGACTGCACCACGGCGGCCGAAACCGGATAGAGCGGCTGACCCGAAGAAACCAGAGCCTGCGCAAACCCCTGTGTTGCCGTCCACACCCCATCGATGCTGCCGCCGTCATTGCTGCCGATCAGGTGCCGGGTGGCCATCCGCCCGGCCACGGCGTCACTGCCCTGTGCCGCGGAGATCGCCGAAAGCGCCATGCACTCGTCATGGCAGAGCTGGCGGCAGCCCTGTGGATCATAGCTGACGCTTTTCTGCGAACTGTAGCGGATCGTCCGCACCCAGAATTGCAATTCCCCCATCAGGGCGCGGGCCTGTTCGTGGCCCACTTCGCCTATGTAGCATTGCCAGCCGGTCTCCCAGCACGCGACGTCGAGAAAGTCGTATCCTGCCATGCAGCAGCGAAATCCGTTGATCACCAGCCGTTCGGGTTGCCGCGACAGGAAATCGCCAAAGCGCTCATCGCGTTGTGCACTCATCGAACCGCTCCAAATAACCGACTAAAATACTCGGATATTTGAATTGCCGGTCAATGTCAATGTGGAGCGAGGAAATATCATTTTATTTCAATAATTTAGAACGTCTCTAAACTGGCCTTGACGGGCATGGCCGCCTTATCCGAGAAGGGTTGGGTTGCCATGGCCCTCCCGCTCACCACCGCCATCACTCACCGTTCGGTTTTGGCGATCGCCATTCCGATCATGTTGTCGAATGTGACGGAACCGCTCATCGGTACTGTTAACACTGCTGTAATCGGACAGCTTCCCCAACCCTACTATATTGGCGCCATTTCAGTAGGGTCGCTCATTTTTTCCTTCATCTTCTGGGGGTTCGGATTCCTGCGTCTTTCCACCGGCGGCTTGTCCGCACAAGCGACGGGGGCTGGAGACAGTGCCGAGCTTGTGTCCGTGCTGGCGCGTGCCCTGGGTATAGCGGTCGCCGTCGGGCTGGCCCTGATCGCCTTGTCGCCGCTGATCGAAAGAATTGCACTCGACCTGATGGGAGGCTCCGCCGAAATCAGGCACCATGCCGAAATCTATTTCCGGCTGCGCATCTGGTCGGCCCCCTTCGCGCTCACCAATTACGTGATCATGGGGTGGCTCATCGGACAGGGCCGCGCCAAGCTCGCATTCCTGAACCAGATATTTCTCAATGCCGGCAACGCCGCATTGAGCATGTTTTTTGTGCTGGGCCTCGGCTTGACCTCGGATGGCGTGGGCCTGGCCTCATTGCTTGCCGAAGCCGCAGCCGCAGCCCTTGGTCTCATCATAGCCTGGCGAGTCTTGCGCCGGATGAAAACTCGCGTCGATTGGCAGCAAATTCTCGACCGGCAAAGAATCTGGCGGACCATTGCCATGAACGGCGACATCATGATCCGCACCCTCTGCCTGGTGTTTGCATTTACCTTCTTCACTTCGCGCGGCGCGAGAGCTGGAGATGAAATGCTTGCAGCCAACGTCGTGCTCCTGCATGCCTTTGATCTTTCCGCCTTCCTCATTGATGGCTTCGCCTATGCCTCGGAAGCCCTTGTCGGGCAGGCCATCGGCGCCCGCAATCGCCCGCGCTTTCACGATGCCGTGCGCCTCACCACGATCTGGGCCATGGCGGTGGGTTTGCTCTGTGGGCTGATGATCTGGTTTGGCGGGCCGTGGTTCATCGACCTGATGACGGTGAACCCGCAGGTCCGCGAAATCGCCCGCCACTATCTCTTCTGGGCGGCGATCACGCCGCTATTGGGCGCGGCCTGCTTCCAGTTTGACGGTATCTTCACCGGCGCGCTGGCAACCAAGGACATGCGCAACATGATGATCATTTCGCTGGCGATCTATCTTTGCGCCTGGTGGTTCCTGGAACCGGCATTTGCCAATCACGGCCTGTGGGCAGCGCTCAGTATCTTCTTCGTTGCACGGGGCCTGACCTTTGCCGCACGCATGCCGGCCCTGACCCGCGCCGCATTTCCCTAGGCCGCCTTGCGGTTTCTTTCCGTGGCGAATGGCGACAGGCCAAGCCAGGTTTGCATCGACCGCGCGATGAGCGGATTTCCAGTGAGCTCGAGCTGCCCCGCCTCGGTTTCGGCCTTGACCGTGGAGAGGCCCATCCAGATCGCCGTCATGGCCCGCAGCGCGCCACTGACATAAAGATCGATTTCATGGCCGGGATCGAACCAGCAAAGATCGACTTCCGCCTTGTCGATCACCAGCCACCAGCTGCGCTTGTTCTCGGGAAGCTCGGGGTATTGAAATTGAATCGTGCAGCGCTTGGGCGGCAGGGGCGTGGGGTTAAGGTGGCGCCGCATGTCCCACATGAGCAGCGAAGGATCGAGATTGCGCAGAGATAGCTGGGTTTCCACCCAGCGCTGCCCCCAGAAGCCTAGGCTCATGATGACCGGCCGGAGATCCTCGCCAGCCGGGGTAAGGCGGTAATCGAAAGTGCCTGACGGGCCGGCCGGAACGGCGGCAATGATGCCCGCCTGCTCAAGCTCCTTGAGCCGCTTCGACAGCAATGCCGGAGACATCCGCGGCACCCCGCGCCGGAGGTCGTTGAAACGCGTCGAACCGCATAAAAGCTCGCGTATTATCAGGGCTGTCCAGCGCGAGCAGACAACTTCGGCAGCCATCGCAACCGGACAGAACTGGCCATAGGTGGAATCCATATGAGATCTCCTGTAGCCCCCGCATCGTCCGAAGATAGGACCATCACTTTTCATGGTCCAGTACAGTTTCAGAACTAGACGGGGAAACGTCTGCGTAACACGATGGCGCCAACTTCAAACAGGAGGTTCATCATGAACAAGCTTGCCTCAATGGTTGCAGATGATCGCGCGTCCTCAACTTTGGCTGAAAAAGCTGAGGCACTTGGCCGGATTTTCGCGGCGCGTGCCGAAGCGGCCGACGAATCCGACGGCTTCATTGCCGAAAACTATAAGGAAATGAAAGAATCGGGTCTGATCGATGCTGGCGTGCCGCGTGAATTTGGCGGCGGCGGTGCCGAACCGGCTGAGCTTGGCAACATGCTGCGCGTTCTGGCGCACCATTGCAGCTCAACCGCGCTGGCCCTGGCCATGCACACCCATCAGGTGGCGATTCCTGCCTGGCGCTGGCGCCACCAGAAAGTGGCCGCCGTCGAACCGCTCCTGAAGCGGGTTGCGGCCGAGCGGATCGTTCTCCTGACCAGTGGCGGCTCGGATTGGGTGGCGGGCAGCGGTGAGGCGGTGAAGGTCGATGGCGGCTATCGCATCACCGCGCGCAAGATTTTCTCATCCGCTTCGCCGATCGGCAATCTGCTCATGACCTCCGCCGTCGAAAAGGGCGCCAATGGCGAGCCGGACATGGTGCTGCATTTCGGCATTCCGATGAACTCGCCCAATGTGAAGGTGCTCGATACCTGGCACACTCTTGGCATGCGCGCCACCGGCTCCCATGACGTGATGATCGACGGTCACGTGGTTCCCGATGCCGCTGTTGCCATGAAGCGCAAGGCCGGAGAGTGGCATCCGGTCTTCCAGGTCATCGCGACAATCGCTCTACCTCTGATCTATTCGGTCTATCTGGGTGTGGCCGAAGGTGCGCGGGAAATTGCCGTGGGCATTGCCTCCAACCGCCGTGCCGACCGCCACATCACCAGCCTCGTGGGCCGCATGGATACTGAACTCATGGGAGCAAGGATTGCGGTGGAAGCCATGTTTGCGGTCATCCATGAGAACGCCCCCTCGGCCGACACCGTCAACCGCGTGATGATGGCCCGCACCCTTGCAGCGCGGCACATGCTGGCTGCCACTTCGCTCGCCATGGAGGCCGCAGGCGGCCAGAGTTTCTATCGCAAGGCAGGGTTGGAGCGCCGCTTCCGCGATATCCAGGGCGCAAGGTTCCATCCCATGCAGGAAGGCCCCCAGGCCGAGTATGCCGGGTCGATGGCGCTAGGCCTTCCGGTCGACAAATTATTCTGAGGTCCGTCTCTCCCTGTACCGGCGGGGAGGGAATTCATCACAGCGATTGATACCTGGCGATCGCCGAGCGCTCAAGGGCGGCTGTCACCAGCTTGTCGAGGGCAAGTGTATCGCGAAGGATGGCGAGGAAGCGCAACTCTTCCTTGCCCACTGCGAAATCCGAAGCGGCCACTTCGACGGCCACCGCATAGGCCGTCTCGCGCAAGCGTGGCGACAGCGTTTCCTTGACCAGGCCCAGCACGGTCTGGAGGCCCTCCGGCTCCTGCAGCATCTCGCCGCATTCCTGCGCCACGGTCGTCAGGCGGTCGCGGTCGAAATCCTTGAACACCGGCAGGGTCTGGACCAGCAGTCCGATCTCTTTCAATTCGGTATTGTTGATGCGGCCCTCGACCCCCGACATCGTCACCATCACATAGATGAGGGCCTGTTCCGTGCTGATCGTATGCGTCATGAATTGCTCCGCCAATCGTGCCGCATGGCTAGCCGGGAGGGGCGAGTTTGTCCAGTGAGCAACGGACTTGGAACATAGAAGATTTATTGTGCTTCGTTTAGTTGGTTCATAATATTGTGGGAGCGAATGGGAGGGTACGGTGGAGGAAATTGAAACGAGATCATTCTTCATTAATTTTCAAGATCATCTGGCTCCCAAGCTAGACGCCTACGAGCAGGCTATCTACCTCTACTTATTCCGACATAGTCGGTTCCTTGGACTCGATGAGGCTGTAGTTGGACTGAAATCAGCGCGCGCACGAATGGCAATGGGCACGGGTCAAGCGGGTTCTGCAATGTCCGAATCAACGGTCAACAACAAGATCGCTAGTCTTGCGGCGAAAGGTGCCATCAGAATCATAGGTACAGATCACAAAGGCAGACGCATTCATTTGTTACTGCCAAACGAAATTGCAAATCTCATTGTGGAACCTGTTGTGCCCACGGCCGTGAGTATAGACGAGATGGATTTTTTTGAATCGGTTGAGAACAGGGCCAAAATACTGAAGCGCGAAAATTTTAAGTGCTTTTATACGCTTAAACCCATTGACCTGTCCAACTTTGTCGTTGAGCACGTTGTCTCGCGGCCAACTGGCAATAATAGCTACAAGAACCTTGTTGCCGCATCACGGGAAGCCAACAATAGAAAGGGAAAACAGTCTGCGGAAGATTTTCTTCGCCGTCTCTGGCGAGAAGGATTCCTATCTGAACAAGAGTTCGAAGAAAGATTAGATGCACTTTCAAGATTGAAAGGCGGCCTATTGGTTCCTGAAATCTAGGTCCAGAACAAATCCTCGCACGATCTCAATCGCATCCACCAATCCCATCCGCTGCAATGTTATGCCCGCCGGGAACGCCGTGGTGAACCGTGTGGCCAGCCGCGGATCGAGGATGACGAAACAGCCGCGGTCGTCCTTGGTGCGGATCAGCCGCCCGAAAGCCTGGCGCAGCCTCAGCCGCACCACCATGTCCTGGTATTGATTGCCCCCGAAGGCTTCGCGCCGCGCCCGCTCGAGAATGGTCGGAATGCCCCACGGCACCCGGTCGAGCACGATGAGGCGGAGCGAATCGCCCGGCACGTCGACGCCATCACGCACCGCGTCGGTCCCCAGAAGACAGGCATCGCGCTCGGCCCGGAACATGTCGACGAGTGTGCCCGTGTCGATGGGGTCCACATGCTGGGCATAGAGCGGCAGGCCCTTGGCGGCGAGCGGCCGGGCCAGCCGCTTGTGCACACCCCTCAGCCGCGAGATCGCGGTGAACAGCCCCAGCGCCCCGCCACCGGCAGCAATGAACAATTCGCGGTAGGCGGCCGCCACCTGGTCAAGGTCCTCGCGGTTCACGTCATTGACCACGATCACCCGGCTCATGGCGCGATAGTCGAACGGCGACTCGTGTGAAGCCCGGTTGACCGGGTAGGGCAGGTGTACGACGCCCGTTCGCATCTCGGCATTGGCCCAGTCGTCCGGAACATCGGGCGGCCGGTCCTTCAGGGTGGCCGAGGTGATGATCACACCATCGGCCTCCTTCAGGATGGCATGGGCCAGCGGTTCCGTCGGATCGACCCAGTGCGAATGCATGCCGAGATCGGATTCGCGTCCGAACGATTGTTCGACCGAGAACCATTCGATGAACATCGGATCGTTTTTTTCAAGAAGCCGCGCCAGCATGTCGATCCAGCCGGCAATGACCAGTTCACCCCGCCGCTTCAACGAGCGGGTCACCGCCTCGACCCGGCCCCTGTCGAAGGTGGAAAGGTCGGCGGCCTCGTCATCGAGCTTTTTCGCGAGCTCGTTCGCCAGCGCCGTCATTGGCCGCTTGAGATCGATCAGTGCTGTCGCCAGATTGCCAGCCGCTTCGGCCAGCCCGTCAACCAGCGGAACGCAATCGGTTTCGAGCGAGTGCTGTGGATCGGTCTCGGCGCGTGCCAGAACCTGCTGGCGCACGCCTGCGAGGAACTGTTCGGTGACACCTTCGGGAATGCCCGCCTGCACCCGGCTGGTCCACCCCGGACCCGGAAGGATGCGCGCCTGGCCCAGCACCTGCTCCAGCAGGACTTCGGCCTTTTCATTGTCTGCTACCAGATCGCCGATCCGTTCGGCCAGGCCTCGTCCGCGCCGCGCCCGGTTCTCCGGACCTTTCAGCCAGCGCCTCAACTCCGCCGTCTCAAACGCGGTGAGGTGCCCGGAGAAGGCTGAATCGGCCGCATCGAACAGGTGATGGCCCTCATCGAAGATCAGCCGCCGCACGCCTCCCGGTGCCGCTTGTTCCTCTTCGGTCTGGGCCGTGCCCAGTGCCCGGTCCACCGCCACCTGGTGCAGCACCAGTGCGTGATTGGCGATGACGATATCGGCTTTCCGCCCCGCCCTGATGGCACGCTCGATGAAGCAGCGCTTGTAATGCGGGCACGCCGCATAGATGCATTCGCCGCGCCGGTCGGTCAGGCCAAGTGCGGCAGGCGAAAGCCCCCGCTGTTCGCCATCGACTGTCACATCGGAAAACAGCGTCAGCAGCCAGGAGGGGAAATCCCCGCCCACCATGTCGCCATCGCGTGTTGCCCGGGCCCAGCGGCCCACCAGTGCCGCCAGCAGCGCTGAGCGCGGATTGGCGCCGGTCATACGTCCGAAAGCTTCCTGCATGTTGAGCAGGCAAAGATAATTTTCGCGGCCCTTGCGCACCACGATGCGCTGCCGCCGCTCCTCGGGGTCGGGAACCAGGCGCGCGGTTTCCTGATCGAGCTGGCGCTGCAGGTTCTTCGTGTAGGTCGATACCCAGACCGGCGCATTGTTGCGCCTGGCCCAGAGATAGGCGGGCGCAAGGTAGCCGAGCGTCTTGCCAAGGCCGGTTCCCGCTTCGGCAAGAAGAATATGGTTTTCCTCTTTCTTGTCGCGCGGCTTGAAGGCAAAGGTGGCCTGTCCGGCATAGGTGCGTTGTTGCGGCCGCGCCTCCGCCTCGGAGCCAAGCAGCCGGTCGAGAAAATCCTGGGTTTCTTCGATAGTGATGGGAAGTTGCGTGCCGGGCGGCCGGCCGCCATCGTCTTCCCATTCATCCACCCTGTCCCACACGTTGAGACCCGTCGCAAAGGTGCCAACGTCGAGTTTCGGATTGGCTATCATCAACGCCTGCATGACCGGCCTGGACCACGGCCAATGCGCCCGCGCCAGGAACGTCGCGATCTCGGCGGTCTCGCGCAGATGCGGATAACCCGGGTGAGACAGCCGCCGCAGCAATTCATCCGCCACATCCTGCAGCGAGGCTTCACGTGGCAGCGCCAGTGAACGCGCCAGGCCCGATGGCGTGGGCACCGCCATGCGCGCCGGGCACGCGAAAGCAAAAAGCTCGGCCAAATCGAAATGCCGCTGCTCGCGCGCCGCGCGCGCCACGGCCTTCGAACCCTCCGCCACGAAGGCCAGCCGCTCGATCAGAAACCCGGCATGGCAGACGAGATGCGGCTGGGCCGCCAGTTGTGCCAGGCCTTCCGATGCCGTCAGCAACGCGCCTCCGTCGGTTGCCATGCTTACTCCGGCGAGCAAGGCGGATGGAACTTCAACCGCCATGCAGTGCTCTCGATATTGTGATCTGCTGCGTCATCGTCCTGCCGGGAATCATCCCCTAGGATGCCTGTATTCGATCAGGAAATGGAGATTTGTTTGTGGATCAGAAGTTTATAGAGCTGTTCGACCGCTTCACCCACGGCACCATGCGCCGTCGCGAATTCCTCGAAAAACTCTCGATATTGGCCGGTTCTGCGGCTGCCGCGAGCGCCATACTTCCTGTTCTGGAAAACAATTATGCTCATGCCGAAATCGTGGCGGAGACCGACAGCCGGATTGTGGCTGAGTCGGTGAGCTACGAAGGCGGCAAGGGCTATCTCGCCAAACCCGCGACCGGGGGCCCCTTTCCGGGGGTGGTCGTGATCCACGAAAACCGGGGCCTCAATCCCCACATCAAGGATGTGGCCCGCCGTATGGCGGTGGAGGGTTTCGCCGCTCTCGCCCCCGATTATCTTGCAGGCATGGGCGGCACACCCGTCGATGCCGACAAGGCCCGCGACATGATTGGCGAACTGAAGCCGGAAGCAATCGTGGCTGGCTCAAAGGCCGCCGTTGCAGCGTTGAAAGCCATGCCCGCCGTCAATGGCAAGGTGGGAGCCATGGGCTTCTGCTGGGGCGGCGGCGCCGTCAACCAGCTTGCGGTCAACGAACCGGGCCTCGCAGCGGGCGTTGCCTATTATGGCCGCCAGCCCGAAGCCGCCGAAGTGCCCAGGATCAGTGCGCCCCTGTTGCTGCACTATGCCGGCCTCGACGAGCGCATCAACGCCGGCATTGCTGCTTATGAGGCGGCCCTCAAGGCCAGCAACAAGACCTTCGAACTCCATGTCTATGATGGCGCCAACCACGCCTTCAACAACGACACCAATGCCGCCCGCTACGACAAGGCGACAGCCGATCTGGCCTGGGGCCGCACCGTGGAGTTTCTCAAGAAACACACGGGTTGATCCAGTCGGGAGTGAATCCTTTTCGATGCAAGGATGGAGCAGCGCTTCATTCTTCTGTAGTGCTGCGTTTCCTTTGATTGACGCCGCTGCATCCTCTGCCTAAACAAGCGCGCCGTTTCATTTCATTCAAGTTGTGAAAAATGCCCGTCGATCCCGCCCTTCGTGCTGCCGCCATGGAAAGCAAGGCCTGGCCTTTTGAGGAGGCCCGCAAGCTGCTGAAGCGCCTTGAGCGGTCGAAGGCGCCCCAAACCGAGGTATTGTTCGAAACCGGCTATGGCCCCTCGGGCCTTCCCCACATTGGCACATTTGGCGAAGTGGCGCGCACCACCATGGTTCGCCGTGCCTTCGAGACCTTGTCGGATATTCCGACGCGGCTCATCTGCTTTTCCGATGACATGGACGGCATGCGCAAGATCCCGGAGAATGTGCCGGACCGCAAGTTACTTGAGCCGCATCTGCACAAGCCGCTGACCATCGTGCCCAATCCCTTTGGCGGCAATTACGAAAGTTTCGGCGATCACAACAATGCCATGCTGCGCCGCTTTCTCGACACCTTCGGTTTCGAATACGAGTTCGCCAGCGCCACCGCCTACTACAAGTCGGGCAGGTTCGACGATGTGCTGATCCGGGCGCTGGAGCGCTTTGACGATATCATGGCGGTGATGCTGCCCACCCTTGGCGAGGAGCGTCAGGCCACCTACAGTCCGTTCCTGCCAATCTCGCCATCGACCGGCCGCGTCCTCTACGTGCCCATGAAGAAGGTCGATGCGAAGCAGGGCACCATCACATTTGCCGACGAGGATGGAACCGACGTCACGCTTGACGTACGCGGCGGCCGAACCAAGCTGCAGTGGAAGCCCGATTTCGGCATGCGCTGGGCGGCACTCGGCGTCGATTTCGAAATGTTCGGCAAGGATCACCAGACCAACGCGCCGATTTATGACAGGATCTGCGAAATCCTGGGCGGTGTTGCGCCCGAGCACTTCGTCTATGAGCTTTTCCTCGATGACAAGGGCCAGAAGATTTCCAAGTCGAAGGGCAACGGCCTCACCATTGACGAATGGTTGACCTATGCCGATCCCGATTCACTTTCGCTCTTCATGTACAACCGGCCGCGCGAGGCCAAGAAGCTCTACTTCGATGTCATTCCGCGCGCCGTCGACGAATACATGCAGTTCCAGCAGGCTTATCCGCGCCAGGAAATGAAGGACCGGCTGGTCAATCCGCTCTGGCACATTCATGCTGGCAGTCCGCCGCCGCCGGAAGCGGGAGCGGTTTCGTTTTCGCTGTTGCTCAATCTCGTAGCCGTTGCCAATACCGAGGATAAGTCCGTGCTTTGGGCGTTTCTGAACCGGTATGCCCCGGCGCTGGCCTCGCACAGTCATCCGCGGCTCGATGCCCAGGTGGGTTACGCGATCCGTTATTTCAGGGACTTCGTGAAGCCGAAGAAGCAATATCGTCCGCCTACGGACGATGAGCGTGTGGCGCTTGCTGATCTCTCGGCGGCATTGGCTGAACTTGCCGAAGGTTCGACGCCGGAGGCCATCCAGCAGAAAGTCTATGATGTTGGCCGCCGCGATCCTTATCGCACCACGCAGAAGGATGGTTCGGCCGGGGTGGCGCAAGGCTGGTTCAACATGCTCTATCAGGTGCTGCTGGGCGAGGAGCGCGGCCCCCGTTTCGGCTCCTTCGTGGCGCTCTACGGCATCGCCAATACCAGGGCTTTGATTGGCCGGGCGCTGGAGGGCAGGCTCGCCGCCTGACTTCAGTGATGTGCCGCCGCGCGGGTATGACGGAGAGAAATCCGTTCCCAGACGGCGACGGTTACAAGGATCGCCGCGGCAAGGCCGCCGAGGGCCAGTGGCGGCAGCGACTCGTGCACGAAAGCCAGCACTGCGAAGAACGTCAGTCCGGCAGCGTGTGAAAGCGGCGGCCAGCCCGTCGTCACATATTTGAACACGAGGTTGCCCAGCACGAACAGGGACGGCCCGCCGATAATGGCTGCGGCCGCGGCTGTCTCGGTATGGCCAAGCGGATGGGCCAGGATCAATTCGTCCGAAACCGCTGAAACGACGATGCCGGCAACGATGAGGATCGGCACATAGGTGTAGGCCACCCGCGCGATGCGGCCAGGGTCGCGGGATTTCTCGATCAGGTGTGTGGCGCGTTCGGCCCCGATGTCGAAATAGAGCCACCACATGGCGATGCTGCCAATGAAGGCGGCGAGAAAAGCCGCAACCGCCTCGGGCGAGTAGGGCAGCTTCGCGAATGTGGCGCCGGTCACCAGGATCGATTCACCCAGCGCGATGATGATGAACAACCCGCTGCGCTCAGCCATGTGTCCGCCATCGATGTCCCAGTCCGCCGTTGCGGATTGACCGAGCCCCGGAACCCAGAACCGCAAGGCCGGTGCGATTGTCTCGATGGTAAGTGCCGCCGCCCAGATGGCGAAGCGCTGCCCGCCCTCGAAAAAGGCGCCGCTGATCCACAGCACGCCGGAGAAGCAGAGCCACAGCGTAATTCGCTGAAAATTGCGGTAACTCTCAATCCGGTGCGGCTTGAAGGCCCACAGCATGAAAATGCTGCGCGCCAGCTGAATGAAGACATAGGCGCAGGCGAAAACCAGTCCGCCGTCTTCAAACGCGTGCGGCAGGTTGGCTGAAAGGATGAGCCCCGCGAACATCAGCGTCAGCAGCATGATTCTGACCGGCACGGTATCGGGGTCGGCCCAGTTGGTGCACCATGATGTATTGACCCATACCCACCACACGCCAAGCAGCAGCAGGAGGGTCTGTGCAGCCCCCCATGGCGTAAGGTGTTCCAGCAGCAGATGCGAGAGCTGTGTAATGGCAAAGACAAAGACGAGATCGAAAAACAGTTCGATGAACCCGACTCTGGTATGGCCCTCTCGCTTCCGGAGTACGTTCGCCGCACGGGGAAAAATCATGCCGAATCCCTGGAGGATGCAGTGGAGGTATAGTCTACTGGCTGGCCCAGATGACCCGGGCGATCCAGTCGATATCCTTCATCTCGAAGGACTTGGGTTCATGCTCGGTATTGAATGATCCGAGTTCGACGGTCTTGGCGGTCTGTCTTTGCAGGATCTTGGCCATCACCTGACCGTCACGGGTTTTGACCACCACGCGATCGCCTTTGCGGAATGTCGTGGCCGGGGACACGATGACAATATCGCCTTCACGGTAAACCGGCATCATCGAATCGCCGGCGATCTCCAGCGCATAGGCGTTCTGGTCGGTGATTCCTGGAACCTCGATCTCCTCCCAGCCGGTGCCGATGGGAAAGCCCGAATCATCGAAAAATCCCCCCTTGCCCGCCTGGGCAAGGCCAAGCAGCGGAATTTCCTTGCGCTTCGGCGGCTGGCCCTTGCGCCCGGCTAGGATCTCCATGAACTCCTCGATCGAGGCCCCGGACGCATCGAGCACCCGCGACACGCTTTCAGTGGTCGGCCAGCGCGGCCGGCCGTCGGGACCGAATCGCTTGGAAGGATTGAAGGAGGTCGGATCGAGCCCTGATTTCTTGGCAAGACCGGATGCCGAAAAGCCATAACGCTCAGCAATGGTATCGATTGCTGACCACACCTGCTTATGAGTAAACATGGATTTTAGCCTCAGAAAAGGGTTTCGATTCCGCGCCGGTAGGAACTCATACCTCTATCTGGATCAATTGTCCAGCTTCCCGTTGCTCTATATGGTCATACCCGCCATGTCATTGCTCTTCAAAATCTTACCCGAGGATACTTGGGAATCTGCGAAAAAGGCCGGAAAGTTTGAAGGTTCTCCGCTCGACAGGAGCGACGGTTTCATTCACCTATCGGCAGCCGATCAGGTACGCGAAACTGCGGCGCGTCACTTCGCCGGGCAGGCCGGTCTGGTTCTCGTGGCGATCGACAGTGAAGCGCTCGGAGACTCGCTGAAATGGGAACCTTCCCGCGGCGGCGCCCTGTTTCCTCATATCTATGGTGACCTGCCGCTGGCGGCAGTGCGATGGGTCAAGCCCCTGCCTATGACCAACGGCCGCCACCAGTTTCCGGAAGAAACTTTCGCGTGAGCCTCGCCTCCGCAGCTTTTCCATTGGCAAACAACCTGCTGCACCGGCTCGATCCGGAAACAGCGCATCTCATGACCTTGCGCGCCTTGGCCCTGATGCCGGTGCCGGAGCCCCGCCACAATCCACATCTGGCCTCGAAGGTGTTTGGCCTGGATTTTCCCAATCCCCTGGGGCTGGCGGCGGGCTTCGACAAGAATGCTGAAGTGCCCGACGCCATGTTGCGCCTGGGTTTCGGCTTTGTCGAAGTGGGTAGCGTCACGCCGCACCCGCAGCAGGGCAATCATCGGCCGAGGCTGTTTCGCCTTGCCGAAGATGAAGCCGTGATCAATCGCATGGGCTTCAACAATGAAGGCCACGCCGCGATGCTGCGCCGTCTCCGTGCCAGGCGGGGCAGGGGCGGCATTCTCGCCGTCAACCTTGGCGCCAACAAGGATTCGCCTGATCGCACCGCCGACTATGTCGAGGGCCTGAAGCTCTTCGCCGATGTCGCGTCATACGTCACGGTGAACATTTCTTCGCCCAACACACCGGGTCTCCGCGCCCTGCAATCGGCTGGTGAACTCGAGCGCTTGCTGGAACGCCTCATGACCGCCCGCGAAAAGCTGCGCCCCGTGCCCCTTGTCCTGAAAGTGGCGCCCGACCTCATTCCGGAAGAACTGGCCGATATCGCAACTGTCTGCGGTGCCATGAAAGTTGATGGCATCGCCATGTCGAACACCACGATCGGCCGGCCTGCGCTTGGCTCGCCCCACGCAGTGGAGGCTGGGGGCCTCTCCGGTAAACCGCTGTTTGCGCTTTCAACCCTGCAACTGGCGCGACTCTACCTGCTGACGAATGGCAAAATTCCGCTGATCGGCATTGGCGGCATTTCCGGCGCTGAAACCGCCTGGACCAAGATCACCGCCGGCGCTTCATTGCTGCAGCTCTATTCGGCCCTCGTGTTCAAGGGACCTGCATTGATTGGAGAAATACTGTCGGGCCTGCTGCGCATCGCACAGCAGAAAGGTTATTCCAGTTTCACCGAAGCAATCGGCAGTGAGGCCGAAACAATTGCTCACCAGGGATTGAGCGGCACATAGCGGCGGAAGATTTCGGCAAAGCGTCCGGAGGCCTGCATCCGGTCCAGTCCATAGTCGAGCAGCCGTCGCAACGGCGTGTCACCCCGGCGCACCACGTAGAACATCGGGTTGCTGAAATAATTGCTGTCGATATAGGCGCCGGGCACCAGGTTGCAGCACCCGCCCGACGCTTCGCCCTTGATCCAGTAGATCAGTTCCAGGGCATCCCCGAACACCAGGTCCACCTGCCCCGCCTTGAGCGCATCACGCGCCTGCGAGGCAATGCCGAAGGAAATGAGATCCGCTTTGGGAAAATGTTTCGACATCCACGCCGCGTGCGCGCTGCCCGCGGCAACGGCGACCTTCTTGCCGTTCAGAAGGCTGGGCGAGATTTCGCTGATGCCGCGATCCGGCCGCGTCGCGAAACGCCCAAGCGCACGGAAAAACGGCCGTGTGACGTCGAGCCCTTCTGCCGTCTTGCCGTTGAGCCGCATGCCCGAAATGATGGCGCTGCCTTGTCCGTTTTCGAGCGCGGCCTTCAATTCGCTCCACGGTTTGGCGACAATCTCGCAGGTCACGGCCAGTTCTGAGCAGGCGCCCAGCGCCAGATCGACGTTCAGCCCCACCACAGCACCGGTTCCATCGCGAAAGCTGAACGGTGGAAAATCTTCGTCGGTCAGGAGTTTCAGCGTTCCAAGTCCTTCGGCCGTCGGCGGCTTCTTCAACTGTTCGATCTGGCGGAACAGCGGAACGTCATAGCCGGCACTGTCTTCGGCCAAAGCACCCCGCGCAATCGAACCATAAGTCAAGATTCCGATTGCAATCGCAACGGCAACGCGCATGATGATGGCGTTTGCGGCATTGAGATTGTGGCGGTTGGGGTCTTCCATCATTGGGAATCCGTCATACAGGCGGTTAGTTCGTACTGTCGAGGCAACAGGAGTTGCAACAACTTCCGGTGACAATCTAGCGCCGGGGGAACCCGATGTCTTGCCTCTCCTCACGCCGCGCGGCATTGAAGCAGCCCTGCGGCGGCTTCCCGATGAAGAAATCGACATGGCTCTGCGCGAGCGCCTGTTTGCCGCCGCATGGTCTCTCGGCATCGTTCACTACGCTACCGGCAGCGATGCCGCTCATGCGCTCGCCACTGCCGCCGGACTCGATGTGCGTCTGGCCGCCGATCCCGATGATCTCAAAAGCACCATGCAGCGGCTGTTTTCGCGGCGCCTGAACTGGCTAAGCTCCGCTTTCCTGCAAAGCCGCATGCCGGGATGGTCGGCAAAAATCCGATTGACGCCCTGGCAAGGCGTTTGCGCTTTTCTGTGCCTGGCCATTGCCAGTGCAGCACTGGTCACGGTGCCAGGCGCGATCTTCCGCATGACGGCGGCGCTGGTCATCTCGCTGTTTTTTCTCGCCGTCATAGCGCTTCGCATCCTGAGCGCCATGCCGCTGCCCCGTGTCCGCACAGCGAAACCCGCTGCCATTCTCCCGGTTTACACCGTGCTTGTGCCGCTATTCCGCGAAATCTCGGTTCTCGATCAATTGCTCGACGCCTTGGATTCCATCGATTATCCGGCATTAGGTAGCAAGCGCAGGAAGTTCTATCCCGCTGAATAAAGTAGGGTCTCGCTTGCCGGTTGGTAACGGCCACGAGACCCAAAGCAAGCCCGACCGGGGGCAGTTAGTGCTTGCTCTGGGAAAGCATAATAGACTTTCCCTAACGGATATTCCATGCCTGAACTGCAAGTTCTCAACACCCTATCTTCCAAGCGCCAAGAGATAGAAGCCCACATTCTCAGCCTTGAGCGTGACCTTGAGCAGGCCCGGCGCGACCTCTCCGCAATCGTGGCAGCGGCGAAAGTATTCTCAGCCGATGGGCCGAAAATCACGGCCTACATGAACTTCGGGCGGCTACTTCCCCGGCATGAACTGCCCAGGCTGGCCATGGAGGCCCTGCAAGCCTCGCCAGACGGCATGTCCACAACGGCCATTGCTTCCCATGTCCTGACAGTGAAGGGGCTGGACGGCGCTGACAGGCACCTACGGACGGCAATGGCCCTCAAGCTGGTACATTTGCTCAGGCAATGGGAGAGACGGAAGCGGGTTGTTCGTATCGGTAGGAATAGAAACGCTATCGTATGGCGACTCACCGCCCCAAGTGCTACCGAACCGCATCGACAGTCAGAATCGGAGACGTGCCATGATTGAGGTCCATCATTTCAAATACTTTGACATCAAAGTCGGGGATTACGTCTATCCTCAAGCGAAGCGTACCGCCGAAGACATACGCCGTATTGCGGGGGCAGAAATTATCCCGAATACCGCAGAGAGCGTAGAACCTTCTAAACTTAGTGCCGACGGCAGCTTCAGGCGAAGTTGAAATGACGGCTGACCTGAGCCAGACGCCTTGTGTTAACAGCCAACAGCCTTTTTCCAGTCGTGGTCAATTTCGGCAAAAACCATATGATTGCTGAATTGCTCATCCAGCTTGTCTAGGCGGTCTAAAATTCTCTTGATAGCAAACCGCTTGCCATTCGTTGCCACGTGGTCTTTGTACAAAAGGCGTATCAGTCGGTCGGCAGGGCCGGGAACATCATTCAAGTCTTTCTCATAGCGCGCAACCTGTTGAGCGTTGCAGCCCAAAAACCGCGCAAGTTCAGACTGTGTAAGATTCATTTGATTGCGGAGAAATCGCAATTCTTTCCCGCTTAAAACCTTCTTCTCGCTAATCAGATATGATCCAATTGCGTCGTGCAGCTTTTCCAAATTTCGTATCCTCACCCCGCTCCCATGAGGGGTGTGTTCCTTGTCATAGCCGCTTACAAGATAAACGTTGTCCAAACCGCAACCCTTGTAGTGATAAGGCTCCTTTTCTTTCTCTCCGGCGTGTCTCCAAATTCTGTCATGCACATTCATCGGAAGTCCTCCCACTCGACTGTTTTTATGAACAGCTTTCCGTTGTGTAGTATTACGGTTATTACTCCGGCCTCGCGCGCTCCTCTTAGTCTCTTTACGATCTTGCATTTCCATTCTCTGGTTTCTGTCTCAACTGGATTTTCGACGACCATGCCGGTGCGAAGTATATCGAGCACTTGGTTGTCATAAATTCCGCGCTCATCCATCCTTTCTTGAGCGTGATCTCCGAAGATCACGTTATCGCTGTCAATCGATGTCTCACGAATCCGCTTTTGCGCCATCGTCGGGGTAAGCCGAAATGGCGTTACGCGAGGTTTTTGCGGATCGTGGTCAGTCACGCACCTATCAATATGATAGATGATATGTATCAGTCAACCCCTTAACAGGAAGTTTACCTGCGGCCTATTTGCTCCGCTGCCAATAGCCCTTCCACTCCCGCGATACCGGATGCTTGAGCGCCAGCCCAAGGGCAGCATGAACCAGTGAGCCATTGTCGAGGCGGCGGTGATCTTCAAGCCAAGCTGCATGGGCGGCGTACTGGTGCAGGTAGCGCGGGCTGACGTGATGATGCTGGCCAGCCACCATACGGCGAAGGCGTGAGAAGTAGCTTTCAGCCTGATTGGTGCAAGCGCCGTCGAGGCAATAAGCTTCCGAGTGGTTGATCCGGCTTACCGGGAAATGGTCATGAAGCACATCCCAGTGGGTAGCTTCGTCTGCATGGATAGCGGACCCGGTCGCGGCAACGCTCTTGATGAACTCTACGCCTTCCGCTTCGCTCCGCACAACTACCGTAAGCGTGCGGCCCTTACGCTGACGCGCGGCAACCACAACGCGACGGGTGCCGGTCTGGTGCTCTGCCAAGCGGCGGTCAATGCGGTCCTTGGCTTCGTTTGCCGGGCGGATGTGGCCGCCGAAGTAGGCACCGTCCACTTCCACTTCACCGGCCAGCTTGTGACCCTTGGTTTCGGCGG
>JANMMJ010000222.1:0-7525 GCA_031373255.1 Hyphomicrobiales bacterium | reverse complement strand
TCCAGCGCCGTCACCAGCCCAGGACTGCGCTGCTGCACCTTTTGTCAATTCGGCGGCGCGCGCCTTCATGAAGGCCGCGAACGGCGGTTCGCCTGGCGCATTTTCTTCCGCCATCGATCGCTACTCCAATATCGACATGATCGCGCTTTACGCACTTGGGCCCTATCGCGCCAAGCTGCCGAAAGCCCGGCAGCGCGAATACGTGCGGCGCACAAAAATCTTTATCGGCAAGCTGCTCGCCGAAAATGCCAGCCGCTTCAGCGCCGACGGAATCACCATCAATTCCTGCAAATCTTCAGGTGGCGCGATGATTGTCGACAGCCGCCTGTCGAGTGGTGAGCGCATTATCTGGCGCCTGGTTGGCAAGGGCAGCAACTATCGCGTCGAGGACGTCAGCGTTCAGCAAGTCTGGCTTGCCCAGCAACTGCGCACGACGTTTGTTCACAAGATCAGAAGCAACGGCAACAGTGTCGATGCTCTGATCGACCTGCTGGGCTGAGGTTCAGCCGCGCACCGCAGTGATGAACAGGCGCGGGAAGCGCAGCAGTACCTTGCCATCCTTGCCCGCCGGATAAGCCTGGGCGATCCGCGCCGTATAGGCGGAAACAAAATCCGCCCTCTCCACCTCTTCGAGCGGTGCAAGAAATGGCCGCAGGCCCGTCGACTGCATCCATGCCGCAATGCCGGCCGCACCATCAAGCGGATGATAGTAGATCGTGTGCCAGACATCGACGCGCGCGCACCATGGCATCAGGCGCTCGCGATAGTCCTCAGGCGCCAGAATTTTCTCTCTGGAATTCCCGACATTTTTGAGTTTGGCTGCCCAGGGCCCCTCCTCGGCAGTCTCGCAAATCATCCTATGGCTGGCTTCATCGAGATTGTCCGGCATTTGCACCGCGAGCACCCCACCTTTCGGCAGTGTTTCCATCAGCGCGCTCATGACGTCCAGATGATCCGGCACCCAGTGCAGCGCCGCGTTCGAGTAGAGAGCATCGGCGCTGCGCTCAGGCCGCCATTGCGCCAGATCGGCCAGGATGAATTCGCGCTGCGGCAGCGCGCGCCGCGCCTCGGAAAGCATGGTCTCGGAATTGTCGAGGCCAATGATCTCGGCGTCCGGGTATCGTTCGGCCAGCAGCGCCGTTGAGTTCCCGGGGCCACAGCCCAGATCATAGATCAGGCGGGGCGAACCGGACGGTATCTGAGCCAGCAGATCGCGCGCCGGGCGCGAGCGCTCATCGGCAAAATTCAGGTACTGCTGCGGTGACCAGTCCATCTCGCCTTAATACAGGCTGGTGCGGCGGTTTGCATCCCGTTCAAGCTCGATTTGCGTCCGAAGCGCCTGAGGCAGGTTCAGATCCGCCAGATGGTAATCGGAAAGATAGGCGTGTGAAAGCCGTGGAACCCATGGGGATCTGGCGGATTTCAGGCCAAAAACACGCAGAAATATGCTTTCAAGCAAACTCATCTTGCCCGTCATGATACCCTCGTGGAATTGATATGTGTTGATGTAACGACATAACGATACTCATTGTTTCGCGCAGTCACCAGCGCAAAAGCTGACACAAGCCATCAATTGTGTTAATGGCAGAAAATGCCCAATCTTCCCCCACTTCAGGCTGTAAAAGTCTTCGAGGCCGTCACCCGCCACGGCAGTTTCACCAAGGCCGCAGCCGAGTTGAACATGACCCAGTCGGCCATCAGCTATCAGATCAAGAGCCTTGAGATGTTTGCCGGCGGGCCATTGTTCCGCAGGCTGGCGCGGGGCGTCGCCCTGACCGACAAGGGCAGCTTGATAGCCCCGGCCGTGCATCGCGCCCTTGCCGAGCTGGAGCAAAGCTTCAGGCTGGCGCGCGAAGAAACCAGTGCAGTCCTCGTAATCTCGACCATGCAGACCATCGCCAGCAGTTGGCTTGCACCGCGGATTGGCGCGTTCCAGCTTCAGAACCCTGAACTGGCCGTGAGGCTCGACGTGTCATCGCAGCTTGTCGATTTTGAAAGCGATGGCGTCGATGTGGCGATCCGCTCGGGCAGCGGCACATGGAAGAACCTGGTCAGTCATTTTCTTCTCGAGCAATGCTTCACCCCGGTCTGTAGCCCGCAGTATATCCAGCGCGAAGGCACGCCCGATAACCCGGCCGATCTTCTCAACCGCGTCCTGGTTTCACCACGCGACGACTGGTGGCCGCTGTGGTTCAAGGCCGCCGGCTTGGACGATGTCAAATTGAACGAGCGGACCGGAATAGATGTCGACTTCCAGCAAATGGCGGCGCGCGTTGCAATAGGCGGCCACGGCATTGCGCTTGTGACGCCCGGCTTCTTTCAGGACGAAATTGACCGGGGCCAACTGGTCAAAATCTTCGACATCACCGCCACCGCCGGAACCAGCTACTATCTGGTTTATCCCGCGCAACGCAGATCACTGAACAAGATTCGCCTGTTTCGCGACTGGATTCTCAAGGAGGCCGGCCGGCCTACCTTGTGAATTGCTTGTATTTGATGCGCTTCGGCATGACCGAATCTTCACCGAGCCGGCGTTTCTTGTCTTCCTCGTAATCCTGGAAGTTACCTTCAAACCATTCCACATGGCTGTCGCCTTCGAACGCCAGGATATGGGTGGCAAGGCGGTCCAGGAACATGCGGTCATGGCTGATGATGACGGCGCAACCGGCGAAATCTTCGAGCGCCTCCTCAAGGGCTGCAAGAGTTTCGGTGTCGAGATCGTTCGTCGGTTCGTCAAGCAGCAACACATTGGCTCCCGATTTCAGCATCTTGGCAAGGTGAACGCGATTGCGCTGTCCGCCGGATAGGGTTCCGACCTTTTGCTGCTGGTCGCCGCCCTTGAAATTGAAAGCACCGGTATAGGCGCGGCTGTTGATCTCCCGCTTGCCCAGATAGATCACATCGTCGCCGTTGGATATTTCCTGCCAGACGGTCTTTTCGGGATCAAGCGCATCGCGGCTCTGGTTGACATAGCCCAGGACCACGCTGTCTCCGATGATGATTTGGCCGCTATCGGGCTTCTCTTCGCCCGTCAGCATACGGAACAATGTCGTCTTGCCTGCACCGTTCGGCCCGATGATGCCGACAATGCCGCCCGGCGGCAGCTTGAATGAGAGCTCGTCGATCAGCAGGCGGTCGCCATAGCCCTTGGAAAGGCCCTCGATGTCGATCACCTGGTTGCCCAGACGTGGCCCCGGAGGGATGACGATCTGGGCCGTGGTGGACTTGAGCCGCTCCTCGTTGATCGTCAGCAACTCGTCATAGGCCTTGATGCGTGCCTTTGATTTTGCCTGCCGCGCCTTGGGTGAGGCGGAAATCCACTCGCGCTCACGGTCCAGCGCCTTCTGGCGCGCGGCGTCTTCACGCGCCTCCTGCGCGAAGCGCTTGGATTTCTGGCCGAGATAGGCCGAGTAGTTGCCCTCATATGGCATGCCGCGGCCGCGGTCGAGTTCAAGGATCCAGCCTGTCACATTGTCGAGGAAGTAGCGATCGTGGGTGACGATCAGAATGGCGCCGGGATAGTCACTCAAATGATGCTCGAGCCAGTTGACGCTTTCGGCATCAAGATGGTTTGTCGGCTCATCCAGCAACAGAAGATCAGGCTTGCGCAATAGAAGCTGGGTCAGCGCCACGCGCCGCTTCTCGCCGCCCGAAAGATTGTCAATCGATGCCTCGCCCGGCGGGCAGCGCAGGGCATCCATGGCCTGTTCCACCTGACTTTCGAGATCCCACAGGTTTTCCGCGTCGATGACGTCCTGGAGCTTGGCCGCCTTGTCGGCGTTCTCGTCATTGTAGTCGGCCATCAGAGCGTTATATTCGTCGAGAATTGCCTTCTTTACCGCCACGCCCTCCATGACATTGCCCATCACATTGAGTGCCGGATCAAGTTCAGGCTCCTGGGACAGATATCCGCAGGTCGCTCCTTCTGCCAGCCACGCCTCGCCGTTGAACTCCTTGTCGATACCGGCCATGACCCGCAGCAGTGTCGATTTACCGGAACCGTTGGGGCCGAGAACGCCGATCTTGGCTTCGGGATAGAAGGAGAGATGGACATTATCGAGGACCTTCTTGCCCCCGGCATAGGACTTCGAAAGGCCATGCATATGATAGATGAACTGACGCGCCATCTGTATTTGAATCCACTTGTTGGGAGAATGTGCCGGGCTTCTAGCGGATCATCGCGGCGGCTGCAATCTATTGCAGTCCCGCCGGGTCAATTTCGCCTCGTGAACAGCCGCCATTGGTGCCACGTGACGCTAGCATCAGATAGGCCAATCCCTCGCCGGACGGGTTTCCGCGCACCCCAATTGTGATCTCGGTAATGAGCCGGCGCTGACCGTCATCCTTGCAGGCGATCCGGATCCGATCACCCGCACCCGGACCGAACGCCTCATCGAAGCGCAATCTGATGTCGGAAAGCCTGACAGTCTTTCCGGTCATTCGCGCAAAGTAATCCCGCACACCCGAACCATTGATTTCATCCAGCAGCCGCAGGGAATCGCGAAAGTAAGTCTCCGCCTTGCCTCCGGGATAGCAGGTGCCATGCTTGATCCACTCGTGCCGGTCGAG
The DNA here is from genome assembly GCA_031373255.1 of Hyphomicrobiales bacterium. Classification (GTDB taxonomy): domain Bacteria; phylum Pseudomonadota; class Alphaproteobacteria; order Rhizobiales; family Aestuariivirgaceae; genus JANMMJ01. The sequence goes on along the minus strand of JANMMJ010000222.1, from coordinate 2,956 downwards.
TAGCGATTGTGTTCCCGGCATCTTGATCTGCAGATCGAGCCATGTCGCCGAGGTGAGCCGCGTTTCGGGCAGTAAATCCCACCGCCCGTTCTCGTCCGCCCGAATGTCGCGGGGATCGACACCTCCGCAGTATTCGCGGCTGCGCGGCTGTGGCCAAAGGCCATGGAGCGTGAAGTGACTGGCATCGAAACGATCGGCCGTCTGGGTCAGGCACTCTCGCTTATGGAACTGCCCCTCGCAAAACGCCGGCTGCCAGCTGATTGCAAGAAGATAGAACGCGTTGTCCGCTGCTCTTGCCGGAGAGATCAACCACACCAGCAGAGCAGCACAAGCGATCAATCGCCGCACATCAGTGGCCTTTCCCGGTAGCCAGTTTCTTCTGGTAGCGGCCCTGAATGATATCGACGATGACCAGTGCTGCGACCACAAAGTAGAACGTGCTCTTTTCCAGTGGTTCGATTGTATGCCCGAAGAACGAGAGATGCATGATATGGCCGCCTTCCGACATCAGCATGACCGCCACCAGCAGCAGGATGAAGAGGCCGAGTACTTCGTACATGCGGTTTTTCTGAAGGAATTTGGCGACATGCTCGGACAGGACCACCATCAGGATCCCGGAGACGACAATGGCGGCAGCCATCACGGTGAACACATGCGTGAGTGCCACGGCCGATAATACCGTATCGAACGAAAAAACGATGTTCATGAGAAGGATCCAGAACAGAGCTGAAGCGACAGTGCGTTGCGATCTGCCACCTTCGCTACCGTGCTCAAGGTCGGGAACCTGCAGCATGTGGAAGATTTCCTTCAACGCCGTGTACATCAGGAAAATGCCTCCAAATAGCACGATCAGGCTATGCCCATTGACCGTTGCCGAAACCGGCAGGCTGGCGACCGAAAAGAACGGCGCCTGGAATGACTCGATCAGCCAGAGAACGACGAAAAGCAGAACCAGCCGGAGGCCGATCGCAGCAGCTGTCCCCACCTGACGGACATATTTCTGCATTGCAACCGGAACACGCTTCGCTTCGATTGTGATGTAAAGGAGATTGTCGAAGCCTAGAACCGTTTCAAGCGCCGTCAGCACAAGAAATGTCGTAAGATTCTGGATCGTGAAAAGGTCGGCCATGGCATCTGTCTCCGCAAGACGAGCGCCCCAATGCCATTTCGCCGGAACTCTTACAAGGGCCCATTTCCGGGCGGAGCGGAATCACGCTTCCTGCGCATGGACAACCACCAGATCACCAAACCGATCACGAATGGCAGTCCACCGATAATGAGGACCGTCGGCACATCCACATACTGTTGTCCGCCACGTCCCTGCATCAGGTCCGCCATAATCAGCAGGCTGCATCCGCCCGAGAACAGCATGAGAATGGCCGCCGCTGCCGCAAAAATCAGGCGGATGCCACCAATTCTCGGGTGCCCAAGCGCCGCTCTCGATTTTTCCCGGCGATCGAGCGCAAACCAGATCGCAGCGCCGACAGCCAGAAGAAACAGGATGGGCGTGGATAGCATGTCGCGTTACTTCCCGCGGTCTGCCGGTGGTGGCGTGGCCGCCGCGCGCCTCTCCCGGTCCATCTTCCGGCCTCTCTTGAACAGCCCGATGCCGAGTGCCAGCGGTGCAAGCCCAAGCGGAAGCCAGATCGACAGTAGCAGCATGAGATCACTGGTGAACGAGCCCGGATCGCTCACCATGAGGCCGCCAAGAATGAGCGTGCAGCCGCCCCCGAATAGAACCAGGAGAACGCCGAATATGATCAGCAGAATATACATGGGTCAGGGCATTGGGGCCGGTACGGCGGCCCGGAGGCCGGCGCGGATGCCGTCGATCCGGCCGTTCCGGTAAAACAGGTTGTATGTGTCAAAGGGGATGATCTGACCGTTCGGCGTGACGAAATGCACGCAACTGCGCTTCACCCGTCCAAGACAGAAATTGTAGGCATCCAGGAATTCGACGATGGCGATGCGGAAAATGCCTTCATAACCCATGCCCTCCGGCACCGGAACATCGGGAAGGCAGCACAGCAGCGCGTTGAGCTTTTCTGTATTGTTGCATTCGGCTGTTGCCAGCGAGAAGAAGTCCAGCACCTGCCGGTGCAGATCGGGATATTTCTCGAACGTGATCGCATTCGGCAATGCATCGACCAGCATATCCTTTGGAAAAAACGACGTGATTGGTGCAATGCGGTTTCCCTTCCTCAAGGCATAGCCAATAGCGATTGACTCGGGATTGCACGGCAGCGGGATGATGTCGCCCGCTCCAAAGTCGGTTCCGGCATCGATGATGCGCTGACGAATTTCGGAGAGCACCACGCGGTCATTCTGTGGATCGAAATTTTCATTGCGTCCGGCATCTTGAATGGGCTGGAATGTGATGCCACGCACGCATCTCCACTGCAGCGCGTGCTCAATGATTTCGCCCAGCTCATCATCGTTCACACCACGTTTTACGACCACCACCAGTGTCGTCGAAATTGATTCCTTTTCAAGGGCTTCCAGCGCCTTGTTGCGAACTCGCGTGAGGTCTGCCCCACGCAGGGTCTTGAGCGCGCGGGCTCTGAGCGAGTCAAATTGAAGATAGACTTCGAAGCCTGGCTTGAACGCGGCAAGCGCCTTCACAAAGTCAGGCTCCTGGGCAATCCGGATGCCGTTCGTATTGAGCATGATGTGGCGGATCGGCCGGCTTTTCGCGGCCCCAATAATCTCGAGAATCTGCGGGTGAAGCGTCGGCTCTCCACCGGAGAATTGCACCAGATCGGGTTCACCTTCACTTTTCACCAGCGCATCCAGCATGAACTCGATCTCGGCGAGGGGCCGCTGGAATGTGTGCTTGGTTGATGAATCGGAAAAACAAACTGGACAGGTGAGATTGCAAGCCTCGTTCACATCGATCAGTGCCAGGCACGAATGCTGTTCATGGTCGGGACAAAGCCCGCAGTCGTAGGGACAGCCA
>JANMMJ010000201.1:0-35316 GCA_031373255.1 Hyphomicrobiales bacterium | reverse complement strand
ATAAACATCCTTGGTTACGCCACCCACCTTGAGACTTCCTGCAGCCCCTGCCTTGCCCTCGCCGGGATAGGCAACTTCAACTGCGCCCGTCAGCCCCCATTTTCGATTTCCCACGACAAGAGGATGATCGAGCAGGCCGTCCATCATCTTGTTCCAGTGCGGTATCATGCGGCGAACGTGTCCAAGAATGTCGCGCTCCTGGAAAATGTTCAGAACTTCAACGGCCACCGCCGCAGACACAACATGGGCATGATGCGTTGCGCCATGGGCAAACCAGCCCTTCGCTTCATTGCCGAGATCGATGCGCCGATTGAATTCTTCACCCATGATGATACCGGCGATGGGCATGTATGCGCCGGAAATCCCCTTGGCGCAGGTCATACAGTCAGGCTCAAGCCCCATCGCCTCAGTGGCCCACATATGGCCAGAGCGGCCAAATCCGGTGACAACCTCGTCAATAAACAGCTGAATACCGTATTTCTTAAGGACCCTGGTAATCTTTGGAAAGTAGCTGGCGGGCGGCGGGAACATGCCGGATGACACCGAGACCGGCTCGGCGATCATGGCCCCCACAGTTTCCGGTCCCGCCTCGACTATGGCCAGTTCCAATTCTTCAGCCAGACGGTCTGTGAACGCTTCTTCGTCCTCGCCCGGCAGCGCTGAATTTGGCCAGCTTGGATGGCTGACCTGCATTGAAAACCCCATGGGAATACCGAAGCTTTCGTGCAGCTCCACACTTCCACCAAGCGCACAGGTGGCAATCGTCGAACCGTGATAACTGGCACGCCGCGAAATTACTTTTCGGCGGTTTGGCTCGCCATTGAAGCCATTTCCGTACCACATGAACTTCATCAGATAGTCATTGGCCTCGGAGCCGGTGGTGGAAAAATAGACTCGCGGATTCTTGATCGGCGAAAGTGCCGCAATTCTCTCGGTCAGCTCCATGACGATGGGCACAGTTCGATGTATGGCAGAGGAGTACATTGGCAGCGCTTTCATCTGCCGGTAAGCTGCTTCGACCAGCTGCTCTTCACTGAATCCCAGTGAAACACAATAGAAGCAGGACACGGACTCGATATAATCCTTGCCATTCTCGTCAAAAATGAAAATGCCTTTGCCACGCTCGAATACCAGCGGCCGCTCTGTCTTGAGTTTCTTGAGGTCGCTGAACCCGAGCAGGAGAGCATCGTTCCGATAGTTGCCCTTTTTCACTTCGATGTTCCTTGGCTCTTCCTTCTCGACATCCAATTCAGACTATACGGCGCCAGTACCCAGTCAATCCGCTCACTGTTCATGGCGTGTGCGCAAAATTTGCCGGTCAAGTTTATCGACGCCATCCCAGCCGCCGAGCGCCAGGGTTCGGTCGATCTCCTTAGCAAAGAGTTCCAGCGCCCAGTGCACACCCTCTTCACCTCCGCACGCTACACCCCAGAGCTGCGGCCGGCCGATCATGACGGCCTTGGCACCAAGGGCCAGCGCCTTCACCACGTCGCTGCCTCTACGAAAGCCGCCGTCAACCAGTACCTCGATCCGCGGCGCCACTGCGTCAACAATAGGGGACAATGCTTCGATTGATGAGATAGCGCCATCAAGCTGACGTCCGCCATGATTGGAAACCACGATCGCATCCATTCCGCGTTGCTCCGCCTCGCGTGCCTCCTCCACATGCAGAATACCCTTGAGAATCATCGGCCCCTGCCAAAGCCCTCTCACCCATTCGACATCTTTCCACGTGACCGATGGATCGAGTTGGTCAAGCATCACCGGACCAAAGGCCCCAATGCTTGTCCGTGTCCCATAGTTGACGAACGTCGGATTTGGGGCGTGCCGCATGCGCAGTAGCCAGCCTGGATGGCTCATGAGATCGAGGAGGCCCCGCATTCTGAGCTTCATTGGAAACATCAGGCCATTTCGCGCATCCCGGTCACGAACCGCCATGACCTGATTGTCAACCGTAAGAACCAAACCAGCATACTTTGCAGCCTTGGCCCGCTGCATGAACTCCGCTGTAATGCCCCTGTCCTTGTACAGAAAAACCTGCATCCACTTGGGACCATCCGATGCAGCACCAATTTCCTCAATCGTGCTGGTTGAAGCATGACTGGTCGTATAGATTGTGCCGTGACGCGCTGCAGCTTTGGCCGCTGCAATTTCGGCATGTGGCCACAACAGGCCGGCGAGGCCAGTGGGCCCGACGATGACTGGGGATGCGAGCTTGTGACCAAAGAGCTCCACTGATTGTTTTCTGGAACCGGCGCCTGCGAGAACCTTGGGCACAAACTGGATTTCCGCAAGCGCCGATTCATTGCGCCGGGCGGTGACTTCGTCCCCAGCAGCGCCATCAACCATATCAAAGATCATTCGCGGCAATCGCCGTCGTGCTTGCTCCCGAAGCGCATGAGCACTGTAACCATAGCGTTGCAACGCCTCCCGGTTCATCAGTCCAACCGGTAGATTCGGATCGCATTTTCGCGGAAAAGTTTGCGTTTTTCATCGGCCGAGCAGCCAGCCGTTGTCCAGTCGAGAACTTCCACCCAGTCAGTGTATTTTCCAGCAAGTTCGGAGACCGGCCAATCGCCGCCATACATGATCCGATCAAAACCGAAGCACGCGATGACGTGATCGAGATAGGGCCTCAATTGCTCGCGGGTCCAGTTATGATGATCGGCCTCTGTAGTGACACCGGAAAGCTTGCAAACAACATTTGGCAGGGCTGACAATTCCTTGATGTGTTGACGCCATGGGTCAGCGATACCCGCCTTGATGCCGGGCTTGGCAATGTGATCAAGGATAAAGGACACTTCAGGGCATCGCCGCACGAATTCCATTGTATTTGGAAGTTGCTGATGGAAAATACAAATATCGAACGACAGATTGTATTTCGGCAGAAACTTAACGGCCGCAAGAAAATCAGGTTTCAGAACATATTCTGGATCGGGCTGATTTTGGATCAACCGTCGCACGCCGCGCATCACCGGCAATGCGGCGATGCGCGCGATTTCGGGTTCAAGCGACGTCCCCTGCTCGAGTGGCAGCGCAGCGACACAGCCCTTTAGCCGCAGATCACGATTGGCAACCGACTGAACCCAGTCGGCTTCGTCAAGATATTGCGGCATATCCACATCGACTTCAACGAAAACAAAACTTTCAATCTCATAGGGCTTGGCTGCAGCAGAAAGGTCCTCCGGGGTCCAGTCACGGCCAAGCTTTGGCGCGCCAGCAGCCCAGCTATACTTGAATCTCCCAGTATCAAGAAGATGCACGTGACTGTCGACGATTGGAAAATCAATCACAGCTTGCCCTCCGAATCTTCAACAATTCGAATACGATCACCGGAGAGCAGATCAGCCACGAATCCAACTTCGTCCAGTCCACCCTTGACGCGCGCCAGCATTTGAGCCTCGGCTACGCGCACATTTTCCAGGCGATCAAGCACATCGGTCAACGTGGTCCGCGGAATCGCGACCACACCATCGCGATCCCCAACCATCACATCACCTGAGTGAATGCGAAGCCCGCCACACTGAACCGGCAGGCCGACACTCCCGGGCCCATTGCGAGAAGGTGAGTTCGGCGTAATTCCCATTGCGAAGCATGGAAAATCAAGCGACTCGATGTCACTCACATCGCGGATCAACCCGTCGGTGACAAAAGCGATGGCTCCACGGTTTTTGGCAATGCCGAGCAACAGGTCACCCACAACCGAAGTCCCTGTAAATCCCTCGGTGGATGCAACAATCACATCGCCCGGCAAACATTGCTGCACTGCTGCACAAAGCGCCAGATTGTCCGCCGGGCCACAGTAACAGGTGAGCGCGATGCCCACAAAATTTCTGGGTTTTCCGATGTTCTTGATGCGCCAGTCCAGCGCACCGCGCCCTCCCATCGCATCCACAATGAAACTGGTCGGCGTATTCTGGAGGTGGCTGACCAGCAGAGTGGCGGAGCGATTGACAGAGTTTGCAATATCGAGCAGTGGCGGATCTTCGATCACTCTGCCGCAACCCTGCCAGAGCGGCCACGTTGCTGTCGCGGATCGCGATACAAAGCTCCGTCCTTCATGATCATGGAAAAATGTTCAGGCCCAACCAGGACAGATTGATCAGCAAGGGGATTGCCGTCGACGAGCAGGAGGTCCGCCAATGCACCTTCCTTGATGACACCAAGTTCACCTTCGTGACCCATCAGCGCCCCTCCAATTTTAGTAGCACAGCGCAGGGCTTCGGCTGGTGAATACCCAAAGAACTTTACAAAATGGCCGACATCACGCGCGTTCTGCCCCATTGGTGTGATTGAGAACCCATAATCTCCCCCGATGACGACTCGAATTCGCCGCTTTCGCATTTCGTGGTAGGTTGCTGTCGTGAATTCGAGCTTGCGCGGCAAGCCCATCTTCTCGACCGCGCTCCGCGATAACCCGACCTTCTCGCCTTCAAATACCGCATTGTGAACAAGCCCGAATGCCGGACCGACAAAGATGCGGTCCTTCGCGGCTTCCAGCATGTCAAGTGCTTCAGTGTCAGCGAAATCGCAATGATAGATGCAATCGACATTGTTGCGAACCGCCCGCTTCACCGAGTTGGCTGCCCGCGAATGACAGGCCACGCGCTTGCCGAATTCATGCGCAGTCTCGACCGCAGCCTGAACTTCAGCTTCGCTCATGGACGTAACTTCGGCGCGCGCATGGCTGACAAATTCGTCGCCCGATATATTGATTTTGATGTTATCGACACCCTCGCGGACGCACATGCGTACAGCTTTGCGGATTTCGTCAGCTCCGTCGGCAACAAGGCCAAAGCTTTCCGCTTTGATATGCATTCTGTTTTCATCGCCGAGTCCGGCAGTAACCGTGATCTCCGGGCTGGCCGCCAAAAGGCGGGGACCTGCGAGATAGCCCTGATTGATTTCATTTCTCACGACCACATCAAGGCGCATCTTTGATGACGCTGCAGAGTATGCACTCGTGAAACCATGATCGAGGAGTTTCGTGGCATTGCGGCAAGTTCGCAGCAGGTGTTCCTCGACTGGAATCTCTCCAAGTTCCTTGTTCTGGGAGATGCCGACAAAGGACAGATGACAATGTCCTTCGACCATGCCTGGCATGAGAAACATACCGCCACCGTCGATGACATCTGATGCTCGGGTCGCCGCGATCTGACTTCTGCCTTTGGCAACCGCCTTTATGCGGTTTCCCTCGACAAGCACTTCGCCAGGATAGGCTTCGTCATTTTCGCCATCCCAGATCATCACATTCCTGAGAAGAATCGCACTCATGAGAACCTCCTAACTGCGTGTCTTGGCTCCCCGCCCATAAAGCAACAGCATGCCTACTATGACTGCGCCATATATGATCTGGCGTCCAGCCTCCGGCATTTGCATGACCGAAAGAATGGATTGCAGCAGCGTGATGAGGATGACGCCGGCGATAGTGCCCAGATAGTTGCCGCGGCCACCAAGGATGTTCGTGCCGCCGAGGACAACGGCAGCGATGGCTGGCAGCAGGTAGGGATCGCCCATCGCCTGATAGGCCTTCGTGGAGTAACCTGCCAGCAGAACTCCCGCGAATGCTGCGCAAGCACCGCAAAAGGCAAAGCATCCGATAAGAACAGCATTGGTATTGACGCCGGAAAGATAAGCGACCGATTCCCTGTTTCCGATGGCGTATACAGCGCGTCCGAAGGCCGTGCGCCGCAAAATGAGAATGACGATCAGCCCAACGGCTGCCCAGACAAACAGGGCATTCGGAATGCCGAAAATGGAGCGTTTGACGGCAATGAAATGCATGGCGTCTGTAGCATGATCCTGCGGGGCAAAACCTCCCGTGTGCAGCACCATAAGCCCTTGCACCACGGCATTCACGCCAAGTGTGAAAATCATCGAGGGCAAACGCAGATACGCGACACCAAGACCATTCAAAAAACCGATGATTGCGCCGCAAAGCACACCAAACGGGATTGCCAGCCAAACGCCGGCAGGCCCGATCCAGCCGCCAAGAGCTGTCGCCATCATGGCTCCAAGCGTCACTGTCCACGGTATGGACAGATCAATGTGGCCAAGCAGGATGACCATCATTGCACCAGAGGCAATGATGCCAAGAAAGGCACCAACTTGCAGCTGCTGAAGCAGATAGTCAGGCGATAGAAATTCGGATGAGTAAAGCGCCCCCGCCAACAGCAACAGAACGATGCAGCCAAAGGCAATGGCCACTGGAAGGTCGAGGCCGATGCGTTGTGCGACAGCCTTCATGTGAACAGCTCCAGGCGATTTCGAATACGAAACACCCGTATCGCACCGAGGCTAACGGCCACTAGCAGCACCACGCCCTGGAACAGCGGTTGCCATAAAGGCGGCAGATCGAAGACGAAAAGCAGGTCTTCAATAGTCCGCAGCACGAAGGCTCCAAAAATGGACCCGATGGCCGAACCCCAGCCTCCGAAGAGCGAGGTTCCGCCAATCACCACCGCGGCGATGGAGTTGAGTGTGTAGGTTCCACCAATCGGCGAGGATGCCTCTCCTGAATAGGTATTGAAAGTCAGAATAAGGCCGCCGAGAGCCGCGAAAAATCCCGCCAGCGTATAGGCAAGAAGCTTGGCACGCTGGACCGGAACACCTGACATATAAGCTGCCTGTTCGTTCGATCCGACAGCATAGGTGGCACGCCCGAGAACCGAGCTGCGATAGGGAATCCACACGACCAGGACGACGATGAGCAGGACAATCAGCGCCATCGGAATCACGTCGAATGCCTGGCCGGTTACGAAGTCAGCGATGTCGGTTTGGACGTCACCACCCGGACTGGGCCTGATCCACAAGGCGATACCATAGTAAATAGCACCCGTCGCCAGTGTCGTAATGATCGGTTGCAGCCGCCCCCAAACCACGATGGCGCCATTGATGAAACCTGCGAGCATGCCCACGGCAAGCACGCCAACGCAGCCAAGAAGTCCCTCTCCGACTGTTCCGACAACGATGACCGAAGCCAGGCAGTTTGCCATGACAAAGACCATTCCAACTGAAAGGTCGAGGCCGCGCGTCAGGACAGGAAGGGTTTGGGCAATGGCCACGAGCGCAAGAAGAACAGCCTTGTTGGCGGCCGTGGTCGCAACTGCTGGGTTAAGGCCAGCTTCGTGATTGCTGATGTAAATGGTAAACATTAGCACGAAGAGCCCGACTGCCGTCCAGGTGCCGAGATTGTGGGAGAAGTGGTAGCGCCAATTGTTCAAGCCGCCTTCTCCGCCTCGGTTTCAACATTGAGCGAGCTTGCAACAATATTATGCTCGGTGCATTCGTCGCCCTTGAGCTCACGCGTAATGCGCCCGCCGTAAAGTATAAGTACGCGATCGCATGAGCCGATCAACTCGGCGTAGTCCGTTGAATAGAAGATGATCGTGCGCCCCTCCGCGGCAAGGCTGCGAAGCAGCTTGTAAAGTTCCTGCTTGGTGCCGACGTCAATGCCCCGCGTGGGGTCATTGAGAAGTATGATGCCAGGCTCGGTCATCAGCCACTTGGCGAGCACCACCTTCTGCTGATTGCCGCCAGACAATGTTGCTACGGGCGCTGCGAGATCGGGTGCCTTGATCTGCATCCTCTGCACCATTCTGTCTACGGCCTCCCCTTCGCGGCGGCTGTCGATGCCAAACCCGCTTCGCAGTTGGGACAAAGACGCAAGCGTAAGATTGTCGCGAACACTCATCGGCAGCATGAGGCCCTCAACCTTGCGGTCCTCCGGTATGAGCGCGACCGGAAGCTTAGCTTTCATGGCATGGCGCGGTCCCGACAATGGCATGGGAACATCTTCGACGCTCACTGAGCCACTAACGCCTTTCAGCACCCCGAACAGTGCCAGGAGCAGCTCTCTTTGCCCCTGCCCATCGAGTCCGCCCAGACCCAGAATTTCACCTTTGCCGGCAGTAAATGAAACATCATTGATTTCCCGTCCCCAATTCAGGCCAGAGACGGTAAGTGCAGGAGTCCGGTTCGCGTCAAAAGGCGGCTTTGCTGGATAGTGGTGGCTGACTTCACGGCCGATCATCATCTGAATGATTTCATGGACCGAGCGTTCGCCTTTTCTGAAAGTCTCGATCTTTCTGCCATTGCGGAACACCGTGGCGATGTCCGCAAGCGCCTCGATTTCGTGCATTCTGTGCGAGACATAGAGAATACCCACGCCCTCTGCCCGCAACTCGCGGATGATGAGGTAGATTCGTTCCACATCCTTGGCAGTAAGCGCTGAGGTCGCTTCGTCCAGAATGAGGAGCTTGGGCTTCTTGGCCAATGCCTTGGCGATTTCAACCATTTGTCGGCGCGACAGCGGCAAATTCTTTACAAGCTCCAGCGGATGCACATCTTCGCAGCCAACCCGCTCAAGAAGCTCAACGGCGCGCGCCCGTTGCGCCTTGGCATCAATGAGGCCGCCACGAAGCGGCGGTGTGGCGATCGATAAATTGTCAGCCACCGCCATGTCCGGAAGCAGAGAAAGCTCCTGGAACACACATACGACGCCCGCCCGCATGGCGTCAGTTGGAGAGTGGAAATTTACTCTCTTGCCCTCCACAAGCACTTCGCCTTCGGTGGCGTCAGTCACGCCAGACGCAATTTTGATAAGCGTTGATTTTCCCGCGCCATTCTCACCGAGAACCGCATGAATCTCGCCGGCATAAGCCTTGAAATCGACTTCGGTCAGCGCAGCGATACCACCGTAACGCTTTGAAACGCCTTTCAATTCAAGAAGAGGGGTAGGATCGAACATTGATTGCCTGAACAGCCCTGATGGCGGGCAGCAGAAGCTGCTCGCCATCAGGAATTTGTCTGGTGAAGCGACTTACTGGTCGGCCTCTGATTTGCCCATGATCTCTGTCGCCTTGATGTTCACGCCGCAGGGCGGGAACTCGTTTGGCGTGAAGAAGTTGTCCGTGAGATCGGGATAGAAGTTTTCACCGGCCTTGAACCCTGGATCCTCAACAAGGGGAATCGGAACCGAAACATATTGCGGCAGCGATTCACCTTTGAGCGCCGTAATCGCCGTCTTCATGGCGATTGCAACGAGCCCAGGCGACTGTCCGGCAGATGAGCAAAGAAGCCCCTTGCTGGCATTTTCCGCACAGAGTTTACGGAAGCCGTTTTCAGCTTCGCCCGCTACAGGAATGAATGGATGGCCGGCATCCATGAATGCCCGAACCGCACCGGTCGAACCACCCTGCACGAACATGCCATCGAACTTCTTGTGAACGGCAATGGCATCGGCAGCCACTTTTTGCGCTGTACCATCGTCCCAATTGCCGACGACTTCGATGATCTCGTACTTGCCGGCATCCTTTTCGACAATTTCTCTGAATCCAACGTGACGGTCGCGGTCAACCGAGTTTCCGGGAAGTCCTCTGATCTCCAGAAGCTTTCCGCCATTGGGGACCTTCGATGTGATCCACCGGCCCATGATCTTGCCCATTTCGAGCTGGTCTTCATTGACTTGAAGGATTTCATCCGAGTCCAAAACGTTGTCGAATGGCACCAGCACCACGCCTGCCTTGTTGGCACGCTTGATGACCGGCGTAAAAGCTGTCGGATTGACTGCGATTGTGAGGATTGCATCGTAACCTGAATTGATGAAGTTATCGATGGCGGCAATTTGTGCTGCAACGTCGGTACCGGTCGAAACGACTTTGAGTTCCTTGATATCCGGCGCGACATCTGCTTGCTCTGCATAGGCCTTGGCCGTCTTGATCATCTGAATGCGCCACGTATTGCCAACAAATCCATTTGCCAGCGCAATACGATACGGACCTTCCTTCTTGGGAAATTTCAGATACTTCGTATCGGCCTTGAACGGTGCAAAACATTCCGGCATGAAGCCAGGGCCCGCAACAACCTCCGGTCCGGCCGCGATTGCTGCTGTTGTGATGGCCATTCCGGCCACGGTCCCAGCGAGCAGCTTCAAAAATCTATTCAGCATTGTTGATTCCTCCCGTTCATCTCGTTGTTTTGTGTAATCACCCTCTGAGCACCATTCAGGCTTGTCTCAAGGAACCAGAAAGAAGGAGTGATGAACTGTCCCGCTCCTTTCCGAAATATAGAATTCAGCAAGTTCATGCGTACTTCGAGGTACTGATTTGTCGCTCCCATTTTCCGTATACAGACCACAATCGAAACTCTTCGACCGGTCAGAACTTGCCTTGTTTCTGGATTAAAACCAGGCAAGGTCTTCTTTTGATCGCCAATGATTATCCCTTCCGGAAATCATGTCAATGGTGTGGAGGCCAGCTTCTTCATTTTGTCATACTATTGGCAAATCACATAACTGGTCGACCAGAACAGCATGTCTGGCAGTCAAATCGTCAGTGCTGCGGCCGTGAGTTTCTCATCGACTGAATGACCTGCTGTGCAGATGGAAGATCTGGGATCTTCTCTACCTCGACACTGAGCTTGCGCCGCCAGTTGGGCTTCTCAGTATCGGTTCCCGGAACATTGAGGGGTTCGATTTCATTGGTAAGGTCGTCCGCCTGGACGAGCACGAGCGCCGATGGGGCACTGGCGATGAAAGCGTGCGCATCCACCATGAGATCATTGCTGCAAAATCCAGCAGCATTCGTAGCCCGTTCGAGTTTGGCAATGTCACTGGCATCTGCGGATTTTGTCCATCCTTTGAATGGCACGAGATCGTGTGAGGAAAGGCATGCTGCCGAAAGGCGCGGATAGGAAGACGCGGGATGAAAACCCTGTGCATCCTGCTCAAACCATAGCATGCGGTATGAAAGGATTGCGGCATCGGCCATGCGTTCGCGAAACCCTTCGGGCACGGTACCCAAATCCTCGCCGATCACCATGCAATTGGCCCTGTGACTCTCGATTGCCGTCATAGCAACAAGCGCTTCGGTATTCACCTTGACGTAAGCGCCGTCAGCGCCCTCGGCGCCACGCGGCACCCAGAATTGCCTTTCGTAACCAAGAATGTGATCGATTCGCAGCACACCCGCGTGCCGCATGTTGGCACGCATGACATCGGCGTAGGGCATGAACCCCTTGGCATGCAGTGAGATTGGATTGAAGGGCGGAAGGTTCCAGATTTGCCCTTTTCTAGAAAACGGATCTGGGGGCGCGCCAAGTGAAACATTTGACGCAAAGCATTCCGCTTGCGACCAGACCTCTCCGCCTTCATAGGCACAGCCGAGCGCCAGATCGCGGTAGATGCCAAGTGCTAACCCGGCATTTTGACCACGCTGCGCCGCTTGGGCAAACTGGACGTCAGCTATCCACTGCAGCCACATGACATAGCGTGAATCTTGGGGCCGAATTGGCGATTCGAATGAAGCATGCTGGGCCAGGTTGTTTCCACCTGCTTCTATGAAGCGCTCGAACGGCGGCGCGCCACCTCGTTTTTCGAACTGCGCAAATCCCGTTCGAAGCAACCGGTCCTTGAGTTCCCAAACCTTCTTGTAATCAACATATGGCTCAAGGTGCACCGCCTCAATTTCTCGATGCCGTGCCTCAAGTTCCACCGTCACGCTTGACAGGTCGAGCCACACTGCCATTCCCACAACATCGATATAGATTGGATCGATGAACCGCCGGTCAGATGGCTGATAAGGACTGACGCGCGACCGATCATCAGTGAACATCGAGTGAAGTGGATTAATGCCGGAAACAGACCCGCCACTTCTTGCTGAAAATTCGCAGAATCGCGCAAGCATTTCAAAATCGCCGATCCCCATGTCGGCGCTATGGCGCAGCGAATAAAGATGGGCGTTGAATCCAAACAGCCGATCACCATTCACGACCTGCTCAGGAAGATAACAGCGCCCCGGCGACACCAAGACCTGGCAGGACCACGAAACATCGTCCTCGCACGTTAAAGTATAATATCCCGTGGATAGTGGTGGCAAAGTTAAGGCCGACCGTCCTGCCGGCTTTGAGAGTGTCCTGCAATCTCCATCATCTCCCTTGAGGAGGAACGACAGCGTTCGACTGCCTGATTGGGGATTTTCGTCAACGGCGATCTCGCTAGGCGTGTTTGCCTTGGCCAAATGTACGGCAGGGACAATACCTCGGTGACGCAGAAGCTGTAGCGCTTCGCGGGCCTCGCGATTTGAGTCCAAAGGAATTGCCATTGCCGAAAGCAACCATCTCTTGGTTTCGACATTCACGACATGGTGCGACCCATCGACCTCCCACCATTCACTCTGTATGCCGGCTTCTCGCGCAAGCAGATCCACGGTCGAGTCCTCGACGCCACGAGCTTTTGATCGCCCGTTACTCTCGATGAAGGCACAGACCGAACGAGCTGGAAGCACAGCCTTGCTGCCTTTGATGGTTGGTTCGACTGGAAAGTCGGCGAGCGCGGCCCAAACCATTCCTGATTGGGAAGGTGGAAGTCCAAGTTCGCTCGTGACGCGCGCGCGGTTGAAACATACCAGAAGTCGCGAATGGTCCAACCGGTTAAAAATTGCGGCAACGAAAACTTGGAGGGCCGGGTCACTCCAGCCTTTGTCTCGCAATTCTTCTCCCGTAGCACCAAGCCACTGCACATCGGGAAACTCCAGCAGCGCGTCTTTCTCTCCGTTGAAAAATACATTGGGGAAGAAAGCTTCATATTTCTTGCGAAACGCCGCCAGCATCGCGACATCGGCTATGAGGTCATTCTTGGCTTCGCTCCAATTCAGCCAGGTCGTTTGGTTGTCCTGTGCATAAGCATTGTTGTTTCCGGCTTGGCTGCGGCCAAATTCATCGCCCGCCGTGAGCATCGGAGTACCACGTGACACGAAAAGCGTGGACAGCAGTGCTTTGGCGTCGGCGTACGCATCGGTTGCTACCCAACTCACCTCGCTGGCGTTGCCATCACGATTGCCTTCTCCATTGGCAAAATTGTCCTTTTTGACACGGTTGACGGCATCGCGCAGTGTAAAGCCGTCATGCGCCGCGACGAAGTTGATGCTGCACGAGGGACGCCGCAGCGAGCCTCCGAATACATCGGATGACCCCGCCAGCCGCGTTGCCATCGCGCCTTGGGCGCCGGGATCGCCGCGCCAGAAGCGCCGCACATCGTCACGATAACGGTCATTCCACTCATGCCAGGGAGCTGGAAACTCGCCAAGCCGATAGCCACCGGGGCCAATATCCCAGGGCTCCGCAATGTGAATGAGTGGCCCCAAAAGGGGATCCTGCTGAATGGCGCTCAAAAGTGGCGCATCGGGTTCAAAGCCGCGCGGCGTCCGCCCCAGCACGGTTGCTAGATCATAACGAAATCCATCAATGCCGGTCGCACTCACCCAATGGCGCATGGCGTCCATCACCAATCGGACGCCGGGACCACGATCGAGCGCCAGTGTATTGCCGCAGCCGGTATCATTTGCCAGGACTCCGTCGATCTGCTGGTAATAAGTCGCATCGTCCAGGCCCCGCAGGCACACGGTCGGGCCTTGCAGGTCGCTTTCTCCCGAATGATTGAAGACGACGTC
Source organism: Hyphomicrobiales bacterium (assembly GCA_031373255.1). Lineage (GTDB taxonomy): Bacteria > Pseudomonadota > Alphaproteobacteria > Rhizobiales > Aestuariivirgaceae > JANMMJ01. The sequence goes on along the minus strand of JANMMJ010000201.1, from coordinate 21,868 downwards.
GAGAACAACGCGAATGCCCGCTTCATGCAGCACATTGACTGCCGCACGGATTTCTTCGAAGCCGCCAGGGGCCAGCCTCGGATCAGGAGCCATGAACGTGACGGAATTATACCCCCAGGCATTTGAGAGCCCGAGCGGCTGCAGGTGCCGCTCGTCAATCCACGCCATCAGCGGCATGAGTTCAACGGTATCCACACCAAGTGTAGTGAGATGCTCGATAATGACTGGATGCCCGAGCGCCGAAACCTTGCCCCTCATATGCTCGGGAATGTCCGGATGCAGCTTGGTAAATGCCTTGACCGCGATCTCATAAATAAACCCCGGCCGCTCGGGTGGAAGCGGCAGGACCTTAGGGGTTGTCTTGCCGACAATGCATTTGGGAACGAGATGGGAGGTTTCTGCTCCGCGCACCCCCAGGTCCGGATGATATGAAAACGCCCGGTCGAGGCTTGTCGCATAGGGATCGACGAGTAGCTTGTTCTGGTCAAACAAGTGTCCCGCTTTCGGGTCCCACGGACCGTCAGCGCGCAGCCCATAGCGCTGGCCAACGCTCACGCCCTTGATGAGGCCGTAGTGAATGTCGCCATACCTTCCAAGTAACCGGAATCGGACAATTTCTGTTTCGCCATCGAAGAAGCAGATAAATACAGAGCTCGCATGACGCGAGAAGACCGCGACATTGACGCCACCATCGATCAGTGAAACGCCAAGCGGATCAATCGATCCTTCTGCAACCGAGAACCGGCTTGCAGACATTCTCAGGTAATAACCGAAGGCTCGGTCCGGCCAGTTCGCGACTCGATCTCCGCAACGTCACGCGAGAAGGCAATGAGATCGGCAAGCGCATCCTGCGTCTGGAGGCCGAGCAGCTTTGGCTCAAATCTCTCGATATAGACCCGCAAGGTCGCACCGGCGGTTCCGGTCCCGGACAAGCGATAGACAACCCGCGAACCGTCGTCAAAGATGACCCTGATACCTTGCCCCGCTGTATCGGAGCCATCAACGGGATCATGGTAGGCAAAGTCATCGGCACTGGTGACAGCATGCGAACCCGCCTTCATGCCCTTGAGTCCGCTCAGCATGCCGCGCAGCCGCGTCATCAGGCCATTTGCAGCATCCGCGTCGACTTCTTCGTAGTCGTGCCGCGCGTAGTAGTTTCGCCCATACGACCGCCAGTGATCCTCCATGATCTCCTTGACGCTTTGCTTGCGCATGGCGACGATGTTAAGCCACAGCAAAACCGCCCACAATCCGTCCTTCTCGCGCACATGGCTAGATCCGGTTCCAGCACTTTCCTCGCCGCACAGGGTAATCTTCCCGGCATCGAGCAAATTGCCGAAGAATTTCCACCCCGTTGGGGTTTCAAAACAGTCAATACCAAGTCTTTCCGCAACGCGGTCAACAGCACAGCTTGTAGGCATGGAACGCGCCACACCGGCGAGACCCTTTGCATAGCCCGGCGCCAGATGCGCGTTCGCCGCCAGAACGGCAAGTGAATCCGAAGGCGTAACGAACTGCGACTTCCCGATGATCAGGTTTCTGTCGCCATCGCCATCGGAGGCCGCACCAAAATCGGGCGCATTGGCAGACATCATCAGATCGTAAAGCTCCTTGGCATGAACCAGATTGGGATCGGGATGATGACCGCCGAAATCCGGAAGCGGTGTTCCGTTGATAACCGAACCCGCCGGTGCGCCCAATGTCCTTTCGAGAATTGAATGCGCGTAAGGGCCCGTAATTGCACTCATGGCATCGAACTTGATCCGATAACCGGACTTGAACATGCCTCGAATCGCATCGAAATCAAAAAGTGATTCCATTAAGGCCTGATAGCCGGCCACCGGATCGACAATCTCGACAGTCATGCCATCGCAGGATTTTGTACCGTTCTTGTCGATATCGCAATCGGCAACACTTGCAATCTTGTAAGACTCAATCGTCTTTGTACGGATGAAAATAGCGTCGGTGATTTTCTCCGGCGCGGGGCCACCGTTGCCAGCGTTGTACTTGATACCGAAATCCCCATGTGGACCACCCGGATTGTGACTGGCGGAAAGCACGATGCCGCCAAATGCGCCATTCTTGCGGATCAGGTGAGAGGCGGCGGGCGTTGAGAGCAAACCTCCCTGCCCGGTGATGACACGCCCAAAGCCATTCGCCGATGCCATCTTGATGGCAATCTGTATGACTTCGCGGTTGAAATACCTGCCATCGCCTCCAATGACGAGCGTCTTGCCTTTGAAACCATCGAGCGAGTCGAAAATCGACTGGATGAAGTTCTGGGCATAGTGCGGCTGCTGAAACACCGGCACTTTTTTCCGAAGCCCCGATGTTCCGGGCTTTTGCCCTTCAAATGGCTTGGTCTCGACAATTGTCATGGTCGTTCAGGCCCCCGCGAGAGAACGATAGAGATTGGCATACCTGGCAGCGCTCCGGGTCCAGGTAACATCGGCTTTCATGCCATTGCGCTGAATGATATTCCACGTCGACGCATCGGAATAAAGCAGCGAGGCGCGATCCAGTGCCGAGGAAAATGTATCGAGTGAAACCGGTGCAAACTGAATTCCCGAAGCAACGCCAGCCGATACCGCCGCGTCGTTGGCGTCGACGATGGTATCGGACAGGCCGCCCACGCGTGCAACCAGCGGAACACAGCCGTATCTGAGTCCGTAAAGCTGCGTAAGGCCACATGGCTCGAAGCGCGAGGGAATGAGGATGACGTCGGCGCCGGCCTGCATGAGGTGCGAAAGCGGCTCATTGTACCCGGTAATCATCCCGATCTTGCCAGGATGAAGCATTGCGGTAGCGGCGAGTTCCTGTTCCAGCGCGGCATCGCCTGATCCAAGGATCGCCAGACGGGCGCCGGACTTGACGATCCGGTCGGCTGAGGCAGCCAGCAAGTCCATGCCCTTCTGCAGCGTCAGCCGGCTGATGACGCAGTAGAGCAGGCCATCGCCCCGATCGAGATCGAATTTTTCTTCGACCGAACGCTTGTTGGCGATGCGCCGTTGCACGGTCTTCACATCAAATGTTTGGGCAATCAGCGGGTCTGTCGCAGGGTTCCACACCGAAGGGTCAATCCCATTGACAATGCCATGCAGGACCGGGCTTCGCGTTCGCAACAAACCGTCAAGGCCCATGCCGTTTTCCGGTGTGCAGATTTCTTGCGCATAGGCCGGGCTGACTGTCGTGATCGCATCAGCGCATGCCAGTCCGGCCTTGAGATAACCAACGCCACCAAAATACTCGACACCATCGATACCAAACGCATGCGGCGGAAGCTTGAGAAACGGAAACAGTGAAGCCGGAAAATGTCCCTGGAACGCCAGGTTGTGGACCGTGATGACCGATTTAGGTCCCCCGCCAAATCGAAGATAGGCTGGAACCAGACCGCTTTGCCAGTCATGCGCATGCACGACCGATGGCGCAAAGCTCGAAATCACACCGCGGCCTATCTCGGCGGCAACAAAACTCAGGGCAGCATAGCGCTGCGCATTGTCCGGCCAGTCCTTGCCATCGGGACCAAGATAGGGATTGCCGGTCCTGTTGAAAAGATGGGGAGCATCCAGAACAAAAAGCTGCAATTCGCCCGCCCGGCCGGATAGAACCTTGGCGGGACCGCCAAAAAGTTCAGGAACTTCATGAACGGCAGACGGGTTTTCCAGAGCCTTCATGATGGCAGGATAACCCGGCACCAAAGTCTGCATCGCAACGCCCTGCCGCGCGAGGGCTCCCGGAAGCGCCCCCGTCACATCGGCCAATCCACCCGTCTTGATCAGCGGGTAGATTTCAGAGGCGACGCTCAGAACCTTCATGCTGAAAGTTTCTCGATCATCGGCTTGGTGATGAGACACACGCCACTCTCGGTGCGCCGGAACCGCTTTGCATCAAGCTCCGGATCCTCGCCGACAACTAGTCCCTCGGGAATGACAACACCGCGATCGATGACCACCTTCTTGAGACTGGCTTTCCGGCCGATCTCGACATAAGGCATCACCACGGCCTCTTCCATGTGGGTAAAGGAATTGACCCTCACACCCGTGAACAGCAGGGTACGCTTGAGACTCGCTCCCGACACGATGCACCCGCCGGAAACCAGCGAGGAAACGGCCATGCCGCGGCGGCTGTCTTCATCATGCACGAATTTCGCCGGGGGCGTGACTTCGGCATAGGTCCAGATGGGCCAGTTCTGATCATAGAGGTCGAGCTCGGGAAGCGTGTCGCAAAGGTCGAGGTTGGCTTCCCAATACGCGTCGACCGTACCGACATCGCGCCAATAGGAATGAGCCTCTTTCGTCGATCGCACACAGGACTGGTTGAAGCGGTGGGCCACAGCCTTCCCGTTCTTGACAATATGGGGAATGATGTCCTTGCCAAAGTCGTGGCTCGAAGCAGTGTTGGCTGCATCTTCCGCCAGCAGATCGAAGAGATACTTCGTCTCGAACACATAAATACCCATCGAAGCGAGCGCCACGTCCGGGTTGCCCGGCATGGCGGGCGGGTCCTTTGGCTTTTCGACGAAGGCAATGATGCGGGCCTTTTCGTCAACATGCATGACGCCAAAGCCTGAAGCCTCCATGCGTGGAACCTCAAGGCAGCCCACCGTCACATCCGCACCCGAATCCACATGCTGCTGCAGCATCAGTTCGTAGTCCATTTTGTAAATGTGGTCGCCAGCCAGGATGACCATGTATTTTGGCCCGTAGCTCTCCACGATATCGGCGTTCTGATAGACCGCGTCGGCCGTGCCGTTGTACCACTGGTCCTCGGAGACGCGCTGGCTGGCCGGAAGGATATCAAAGCTCTCGTTGCGCTCGGGTCGGAGGAAGTTCCAGCCGCGCTGCAGGTGCCGGATCAGGCTGTGGGCCTTGTATTGCGTGGCAACCCCAAAGCGGCGGATACCCGAATTGAGGGCGTTGGACAGCGCAAAATCGATAATCCGCGACTTGCCGCCAAAAAAAACAGCGGGCTTTGCCCGCCTGTCCGTCAGTTCCATCAGCCGGCTTCCGCGGCCACCTGCCAGCACATAGGCCATGGCGTCACGCGCCAGTGGCGCCGTCCTCCGAACTTCTCCCATTGTTTCTGCCCTCCTTTTTAGTGATTATGAACCGGCAAATTCCAGAATCAAGGTGGCCATCGGCGGTAAGACTAATTTCAGATTGGCCGGAAACCCGCGCGTTGTACTTGCAACGGCATTCACCATGCCCATGTTGCCCACACCCGCACCGCCATAGTTTCCCGCATCGGAATTGATCCGTTCAATCCACCGCCCTGCCATGGGAACGGGCACGTCGTAGCCCTTGCGCGTGACAGGCGTGAAATTGCCGATCACCAGGACCGGTGGATGAGACCCCCCGGACCACCTCAGCCAGGCATAGACCGAGTTCTGGTGGTCATCTGCGATCAGCCACTGAAAGCCCTCCCCTTCACAATCGCGGGCATGCAAAGCCGGCGTTTTGCGATAGAGCGCATTGAGATCGGAAATCAGCGATTGCATTCCCCGATGCGGTGCATGATCGAGGAGGTGCCAGTCGAGACTGCGCGCCTCGGTCCATTCCTCCCAGGGGGCGAATTCCTGCCCCATGAACAGCAGTTTCTTGCCGGGATAGCCCCACATGAAGGCATAGTAGGCACGAAGTCCGGCGAATTTCTGCCAATCGTCTCCGCCCATCTTCTTGAGCAGCGATCCTTTGCCGTGCACTACTTCGTCATGTGAGAGCGGCAACACGAAGTTCTCGGAAAACGCATAGAGGAGCCCGAAAGTCAGATCATTGTGATGGTGCTGGCGGTGGATCGGGTCGCGCGACATGTATTGCAGGGTGTCGTGCATGAATCCCATGTTCCACTTGAATCCAAATCCCAGTCCGCCATTGTAGGAAGGCTGCGAGACCCCTGGGAACGAAGTCGATTCTTCCGCGATCGTAACGATCCCGGGGTGAGCCGCGTAGCAAACCTCGTTCAACCGTTTGAGAAAGGCGATGGCTTCCAGATTTTCGTTGCCGCCATACTGATTGGGCACCCACTCACCAGCCTTGCGCGAGTAGTCGAGATACAGCATCGAGGCAACCGCATCTACGCGCAGCCCATCAATGTGGTAAGCCTCAAACCAGAACAACGCGTTATTGATGAGGAAACTCTGAACCTCAGTACGGCCGAAATTGTAGATGGCCGTGTTCCAGTCCGGATGAAAACCCTTGCGGGGATCTTCATGCTCGTAGAGTGCTGTACCGTCAAATCGGGCAAGGCCAAACGCATCGGTTGGAAAATGCGCTGGCACCCAATCCAGAATGATGCCAATCCCGGCCGCATGTGCGGCGTCCACAAATCGCGCAAATCCGGCCGGTTCGCCGAAACGGGAAGTTGGCGCATAAAGTCCGGTCGGCTGATAACCCCATGATGGATCAAATGGATGCTCGGAAACCGGCAAGAGTTCGATATGCGTAAAGCCGAGACTCGCGGCATAGGGAATGAGCGTCTGGCTCAGCTCATCATAGGTAAGGAATTCCTCTCCCTCTTTGCGGCGCCATGAGCCCAGGTGAACCTCATAAATCGACATCGGCGACCGTCTGGGATCGCGCTGCGCTCGGGCCTTGAGGTAGGCCTCGTCCGTCCAGATGAAATTATCGATCCTGGCGACGAGCGAAGCCGTCTGCGGCCTGACCTCGGATGCAAATGCAAATGGATCGCTTTTCAATGGCAACAGTTGGCCATTGCCGATGATCTCATACTTGTAGCGTGTCCCTTCCCCGGCCTCGGGAATGAAGATTTCCCAAACACCGGTTCCGCGCCGCAGCCGCATGACATGGCGGCGCCCGTCCCATCCGTTGAAATCGCCAATGATCGAGACCCGCTCGGCGTTTGGCGCCCAAACCGCGAAATGAACCCCTTGAACGCCCTCGTGGGTAATGAGATGGGCGCCCAGTTTGTCGTAGAGCCGCAAATGCGTGCCCTCGGCAACGTAGTAGTCATCCATGGGGCCAAGCACTGGCCCGAAGGAATAGGGATCAATCAGGCTCCATGTGCCGCCGGAATTCGCAGCGTCCAGCCTGACCGGCTGAATGCCCTTGACCTTGACCTGTCCTTCAAAAAAGCCCGCCGGATGGATGAGTGCGAGGGTACCGAGCGGCTTTCCGTCAATTGAGCAGGCCGTGACGCTGTCCGCATCCGGAACGAAGGCCCGCGTAATCCAGGATTTACCGGATTTGTGAAGCCCCAGAATGCCAAATGGATCGTTGTGTCGCCCCGAAACGACTGCTTCAACTTCAGACGATTCGACGCTCGTCTTCCCCATGCGACTGACCCTCCCGGAACCGGACTATGAGGCTCAAGGATGCAGATTTACAAGCTTCAAATTAGCCGACTGGCACGTTCCAGATATCCCGGGCGTATTCGCGCATGGTCCGGTCGGCCGAAAACCACCCAAGCCTGGCCGTATTGTGGATCGACTTGGCCGTCCATGAAGCCGGATCGCGCCACACTTTGTCGGCTCTGTCGAGTGCTTCCGAGTAGGCCGCGAAATCGGCGGTTACCATGAACCAGTCATAGTCCAGGAGGCGGCTCACCAGCCCATGATACCTTGCAGGTTCACCGGGAGAAAACTGGCCGGAATAGATGGCGTCGATGACGCCCTTCAAATGCGGCGAGCGTTCCACGGTCTCGCGCGCTGAATATCCCAAACGCCGCTTCTCTTCGACTTGCTGCGCGGTGAGGCCGAAGATGAAGACATTCTCGAGACCTGCATGATCCTTGATTTCGATATTGGCGCCATCGAGCGTCCCGACGGTCAGCGCCCCGTTGAGCGCCAGCTTCATGTTGCCGGTGCCAGACGCTTCCATGCCAGCTGTTGAGATCTGTTCCGAAATATCGGCCGCGGGAACGATCGCTTCAGCCAGGCTCACGTTATAATTTGGCATGAACACCACTTTCACCAGGCCCCGCACGTCAGGGTCGGTGTTGATGACAGCCCCGGCATCGTTGATCAGTCTGATGATCGTCTTCGCTTCCCAATAGCTGGCAGCGGCCTTTCCGGCAAACAGCTTGACCCTGGGCACCCAGTTGCGATTGGGATTGGCCTTGATCGCCTGATAAAGCGCAATCGTTTCGATAATGGCAAGAAGCTGCCGCTTGTATTCATGGATGCGCTTGATCTGCACGTCAAATAGAGCAGTGGGATCGAGTATGATGCCGGTCTTTTCCTTGACGATATGACTGAGGCTCACCTTGTTGGCGAGTTTGATGCGCCCATAGCGTTCGCGAAACACCGCATCATCGGCAAACCGGTCGAGGGCCACCAGATCTTCTGCGTTTTCGAGAAAGCGATCGCCGATTGCCTCGCGGATGAGGTTGGTGAGGTCCGGATTGACCTGTTGCAGCCAGCGCCGTGGCGTGATGCCGTTGGTCTTGTTGTTGATGCGTCCGGGGTAAAGCGCGTTCAGATCCTTGAACACGGTTTTCTTCATCAGGTCCGAGTGCAGTGCCGAGACGCCGTTGATGCTGTGAGCCCCAACATAAGCCAGCTGTCCCATGCGCACCCGTTTGCCATGGTGCTCGTCGATCAGCGAGATCGCGCCGAGGAATTCGAAGTCGATCAGGGATTTCTTGTGCGCGTCGGCAATGACGCCGGCATTGATGGCATAGATGATTTGCAGATGACGGGGCAGCAGCCTTTCAAACAATCCGACCGGCCAGGTCTCCAGTGCTTCAGGCAGGAGCGTATGATTTGTGTATGCAATCGTGCCCTTGGTGATTTTCCAGGCTTCGTCCCATTCCAGGCCGTTCTCATCGACCAGCAAGCGCATGAGCTCTGCCACCGCGATTGCCGGATGGGTGTCATTCAGTTGGATCGCCGCCTTATCCGCCAGGTTCTTGACGGTTGAATATTGCCGCACATGCCGGCGCAGCAGATCCTGCAACGAGGCCGATGTAAAGAAATACTCCTGCCGCAGCCGAAGTTCCTGTCCGGCGGGTGTCGAGTCCGACGGGTACAGCACCCGGGTGATGGCATCGGCCCGCGCTGTATCGATCTGCGCGCCCACGTGGTCGCCGCTGTTGAATTGGTCGAGCTTGATCGGGTCGATCGGCTGCGCACTCCATAGCCTGAGCGTATTGACCCTTCGTCCACGCCAGCCGCAGATCGGTGTATCGTAGGCGATAGCCAGAAATTTCTCGCCTGCCTTCCAGCGATGCTTTGACTTGCCGTTACTGGCTGTCTCGCTTTCGACGGTCCCGCCGAACCCGATTTCATAATCGCGCTCCCGCCGCTCGAATTCCCAGGGATTTCCATGGGTCAGCCAATCCTCGGGAAGTTCGACCTGAACCCCGTCAATAATCTTCTGACGGAACAGGCCATAGCGATATCTGATGCCGTAGCCATAAGCCGGGATGCCGACCGTCGCCATGCTTTCCATGAAGCAGGCCGCCAATCGGCCAAGCCCGCCGTTCCCAAGTGCTGCGTCCGGCTCAAGCTCGGCAATGATGTCCATTTCGACACCAAGCGACTCGAGCGCTTTCCGGATATTGCCGACAAGACCGAGATTGCTCATGGCATCGCGCAGCAGGCGGCCGATCAGAAACTCGAGTGAAAGGTAGTACACCCGCTTTCCCTGTGCCTCGTAAGTCTCGCGGATCGATGCCAGCCACCGGTCAATGACGCGATCGCGAACCGCGAGGACAGTTGCCTGCAGCCAATCATGGCCACGCGCGGCCGCCGGATGCTTGCTCACCGCATAGGCGAGCTTGCGCACAATTTCCTGTGCCAAGTCTTCAGGCGTTGCTTCCGGCATTTCCGGCAGGGGCATGTCATAGAGCATGTTGTTTGAAGCAACGATGTCTCCCGCCGCCAACTGGCGCACTGCGGAATCTTTGGTCTGGGGATTATTCAGATCAGCCTCACATGTTGGATAAATTTGCGCTTGCAGCAAAAATCCCGCCGGTAGTGGGTTTCGTCGGAAATTTTAGCCTGCATACATGAACAAAGGGCCTTACCTCAACTCTCGGTAACTGAGCATAGCGAAAAACCGGGATCAAATGCTGCGACGCAACATCGCATGCAAAATTATTGTGCAGTGCACCAATTTAGCCTATGGGAAACCATGATTTGAGCAAAATCCAGGAAAGGGAAAATTCATGCCAAACAAGTCGACAGTAGTGCCGGAGCGCAGTGAGCAGGTTCGTGTTCTGGCTCACAAGATGTGGGAAGAGGAAGGCCGTCCTGAAGGACGTGCAGACGCGCACTGGCAGTTGGCCGAGCAACTCGTCGTTTCTGAAACTGGCAAGCCTGCCGCAAAGAAGACGCCGCCGCGGAGCAAGGCCAAAAAGTCCTGAACCGGACCGTCCGCATCAGCAATCTCGCGCTGCCGCCTGCATGATTGGGACGTCTTTTGCCGAACAATTCAGCGAGACGTTCTGTCAACAAAACCATCAGGTGATAGATGCCCAGAATAGATGCGTTGTGAATAAAGCAAAATCAAATACTTGAATATCAGGTCAGTAATTGCGCATCGCTGACAGTCAAAGCGTGATTTCAAAAATAAACAGCCACAGTTGTGCCCGGTAACGTTTCAGCCTTTTGACCTGGACTGTTTGCTCCGGCAAGGTTGTTGAAAGCGCGACTCAAGGCTGCATCAGGTTCGTGAGAAGCGAAATGACATTGACGCAGACACGATGACTTTTAAAGGCCAGCCCGGCAAACCAAGGCCAACTCTCAAGACCATAGCTTCAATTACCGGTCTGGGCATTTCCACGGTATCCCGCGCCCTTCAGGATGGGCCGGAAATCAGCGAAAACACCAAGCGCCGCGTCCGTTTGGTCGCGGAGGAGCTGGGATATTCCCCTGATCGAGCCGGGGTTCGTCTGCGAACCGGCAAGACCAACATCATAAGTCTGGTCCTCGATACACACGAATCGGCCTTGGGCGTGGTTTCAGGCCTTGTGTACGGCGTATCCGACATTTTGGCGGGAACCCAGTATCATCTCGTCCTGACGCCTTACGACCTTGACGATCCGATGAAGCCTGTTCGTTATATCGCGGAGACGCGTTCGGCTGACGGCGTCATCTTTTCTCGAATCCAGCCACAGGATCCCCGTGTCATCTACTTGCACGAAAATGGGATTCCTTTTGCAACGCATGGCCGCACGCAGACCGGCCTCGTTCACGCCTACTATGACTATGACAACGAAGCCTACGCTAGGCAAGCAGTAGGGATGCTCGAACGGCGTGGACGCCGAAACCTCGCTCTGTTTGGCCCATCGTCTTCGTTTACCTATAGCCAGCACTTGAACACCGGATTTGACGCAGCGTGTAGGAACTCTGGGATTCACCAGTTCCAAATGGGCGAGACAAACGCCGACAGTTCGCTTGCTGCGATCAGCGAGTTTGGCAAGGATCTCGCCGGCCAGGCTTCACGCCCGGACGGAATCGTTGCGAGCGCCTTCGTTCCGGCGATTGCGCTGATCGCCGGTCTGGAGGGCAATGGTATCAGGATTGGACGTGACGTTGATATCGTGACCAAGCGATCCTCTCAACTGGCAAGATACCTGCGCCCCGATCTCTTGGGCATTCAGGAGGATTTTCGCGAAGCGGGCCGCGGACTGGCGCGGGCCGTGATCGGCTGCATAAATGGCGAAAATCCTGCCAGGTTTCAGACCCTCGAAGTCCCCAAAATCGAGTAGCGCGAAGCTATCGAATCAAACGGGTACTTCGGCCTATTTAAGCTCGGCAAGGTACTCGGCAATGGCTGCGATATCTTCCTTGGGCAATTTCGACATGTTTGTCTGCACTGCACCCATCCCGCCGGAAGAGAGCTTGTCGTAGCCCATGATCTCACCGAACTCCAGCGCGGAAGCGAGATCGGCTGCATCCTTGTAGCGGCCACGGCCGATGAGATCGCGAAGTGAAGGAACCTTGCCTTCGCCTTCCGGATGCGGCCCGCCTTGCATGAAACGCGACTGGTCGCTGGTCATGAAAATCGTCCGCGGCGTGTGGCATTCTCCGCAATGTCCCGGTGCGTTGACCAGATAAGCGCCTCTGTTCCAGCTCTCGTTGCGTTTGCTATCCGCCACAAAAGGTGATGTATCGAGTCCAATCCATTTCCACAGGCCGAGCCCGCGCCTTACAAAAAATGAAAGCGGGATATCAGCCGCCGGCACGACCGAACTCACGGGCGCAAGGGTAGCAAGGTAAGCCTTGATATCGAGGACATCCTCAACGCGCATATGCGCATAGGATGTGTATGGCAGCGCGGGAATGTAGTGCGTGCCCCATGGCGAGAGGCCACGCTGGACAGCATTCACAAATTCGATTTCGGACCAGCGGCCCAGACCTGTCGCATCATCGGGCGTCAAATTGGGCGGGTACAATAAGCCGATGGGAGTCTTGAGCGGGCGTCCGCCCGAAGGCAGATCGGCCTGGGGTGCGCCTTCCGCGGCCTTGTGGCAGGAAAAGCACCCCGAAATATTATAGAGCCGCTCGCCATTGGCAGCATCGCCCTGATGAGCGGGAAGCACCGCAGCCGAAATGGGCCGCGGCGCCGACAATATCCACCCTATCCCTGCGCCAAGTGCGGCAACAAGGAAAAGCACGAAAAGAAAGCGGTTACGGCCTTTTTTCAGGCGCGACTACCCCTTCGGTTTGCGGAATTTATCATGGCAATCCTTGCATGCGCCGCCAACCGCTGGGAACGCGGCCTTGAAGCCCGCCTCGTCTGTAGTGGCCGCCAAAGCCTTGATCGCGGTTGCGGCGTTGTCGCCGGCCTTCTTGAACCCATCCATGTCCGACCATATTTCCGGCTTGGCCCAGGTCTCAACCGCACCCGTGTCACTTCCTTCGGGGAATGACTTCATGAAAACATCAAAGTTTGCCAGCATGCTATCGGTGCTCGTCTTGACCACCGCTGCGTCGTAAGGAGCCTCTCCCTTGAGTATGGCGACAAGCGCGCCCATGGCCTTGCCATTTGCCTTCATCGCGGCCTGACGGTCTTCGATGGGACCGGCAAATGCGATGGTTGCCGCAACGACGGCAGCAACAGCTCCTACGCCAAAACGAAACCCGAAATTCTTTAGCAGCATTGAGTCTTCTCCCGATCTGGTTCGCCGGATACGCAATATCCGCAGTTACACTACAATCCGGAGTCTCGAATTAATCCATCACGATTTCGTGTCTGTTAACGATGGCAGAAGAATCCATCGCCTCACCGGCATGAACCCAGGATGAACACGCCCGACAGGTGCAGTTCAAGCTTGCTGCATTACAGTTTCTTTAGACCGATGGCGCAATAGTTTTATGGTCAAGGAGAATTGAAATGCGTAGTGCGATGACTTCAAAATCAGGCGATCTGGGCAGCAAGATTTCAGCTGCAGCCCGCAAGCCAAGCATTTCACCGGAATTGAGCGAGGTTCTGCACATGCTGAACTCGCTTGAGGATAGGCTCGCATCGGGTAACTCGGCAAAATAACTTCAGGCTTTGCGTTTTCCGCCAGCGCTTGCGAGCCGCGCCAGATAGGCGCTCCAGATCGTTTCTTTTTCCCTGCCAAGCTTCACCAGATAGGGCCACGTATAGAGGCCGGTCGCATGACCATCGCTGAAGTGCAGCCGCACCGCATAGTTCCCCACCGGTTCGATTTTCACGATGCTGACATCGGCCTTTCCCGCCACCGTCACCTCTTGCCCAGGACCATGGCCCTTGACCTCGGCGCTGGGACTTTCCACCCGCAGATATTCTGCCGAATAACTAAGCCATTCACCGTTATCGAACTGCGCAATGAGTTCCCGGCCGTTGGCCTTTAGCCGGAATTCATCGGGCCATGGCTCACTCATTCTCGCCCAGTTCTCGCGCCTGATCCGGAAGCATGATGGGGATTCCTTCGCGAATGGGATAGGCAAGCCGCGCTGCCCGCGAAACCAGTTCCTGCCGTCCACGGTCATAGACAAGCCTGGTCTTGGTCAGCGGGCAGACCAGAATTTCGAGGAGCTTCGGGGCGGCTTCCACCATCGTCATGTCCTATTGCAATCGCTGCGGCGCGCCGCTGCGTGAGCGCGCCAGGGCCATCTCGGTCAGCGCAACAAGAACATCGGCGCGCGTCTTGAGGTCGGCCGCCTCAAGCAGGGCCTGTTTGTCCCGTGCCGGATATGGCGCGAGGAGAGACAGTGTGTTCACCAGCGTTTCGGTAGAGGCGGAAGACACCTGGTCCCAGTCGGCCCGCAGATCGTTGGCGTCAAGATAGTCGCGAAACGCCTTGAGCAATGCGTTGCGGTCAACTTCGTCCTGACCGTTCTCGGCGATCAGATCGCCGGAATAAGGTTCATAATCTGCCTCGACCGATCGATAGGATGTCACCGTCACCAGTTCGCTTTCGATCCGAAACCGGCATACGCCGGTCAACGTGATGAGCAGGCGGCTGTCAGGCGTTTCGGCGTAGGAAGTGATCCGTCCCGCACAGCCGACGACGCAAAGCTTCGGCCGCGCCATCATATCCGCGGCCTCGTCCACCGGCTGGATGATCCCCACAAGGCGGTCGCCCGCCATGGAATCGCTGATCATCTGCAGATAGCGGGGCTCGAATACGTTGAGGGGAAGATCGGCGCGAGGCAACAACAGGGCTCCAGGCAGCGGAAAGACCGGCAATCTCTTTGGCAGGTCGGCAGGTGATTTGTAACGGTTGATGAAACTCATGCCCTTCACGAAAACAGAATTGACGACAGTTTTTTGCGCCCCTGGATCGTAAACTCGTCCTTGACACCCCAGGCCTCGAAGAATTTGACCAATTGCTTGCGCGCCGCCTCTTCATTCCAGTCGCGCTGCTTTCGGACGATGACCAGAAGATTGTCCAGGGCATCGGCGCGCTCGCCGGCCGCGTTGAGCGCGATTGCAAGGTCATAACGCGCCTGAAGATCCAAAGGATCACCTTCAACCTGTCGCCGCAACGTCGCGATTTCGCTGGTATCCACCGGATTGAGGGCCAGTTCGAGTGCGGCCTTTGCTCCAATGATCTCGGGATCGGACGCCTTTGACGGCGGGACGAGCGCCAGCGTAGCCTGGGCGTTGGCAAAATCCCCGGTCTCAATCTGGCAGCGCGCCAGTCCGGCAATTGCGCCCGCATGCTCGCGATCGACTTGCAGCACCGACGCAAACACCTGCGCGGCGGTCTGGTAATCCTTCTGGGAAAGCGCCAGCCTGGCCTGTTCCACTGCCGCTTCAAGCTCTTCAGCCATGCTGCCCTGGCCGCCCAGCCTGTCGATGAACTGCTTGATCTGGCTTTCTGGCAGCGCCCCCATGAACCCATCGACAGGCTGCCCGTCTACAAAGGCAAATACCGCGGGGATGGACTGGATACGCAGTTGTCCGGCCAGTTGCTGGTTTTCATCGACATTGATCTTGACCAGCCGGACCTTGCCGTTGGCCTGTTTCACGGCTTTCTCAAGAAGCGGTGTCAGCTGCTTGCAGGGACCGCACCACGGGGCCCAGAAGTCCACGAGGACGGGAACCTTCCGTGACGGCTCGATCACATCGGCGGCAAAGCGCTTTGTGTCCGTATCCCTGATCAGGTCGGCGGGCGGCGGGCGCATTCCGCTGCCCACTCCGGTCGTTCCCTGTCCGATGATGGTATCCATGATGATGATTTCCAGATTTCGAAGTGTTTCAGAGCCAATAGATGGCCAAGTAAAGGTCTATTTGCAACGCCTATGAACTCACCGCCACAATTCGCGGCGCGTGGCCGCAGGACCGGATGAAGGTCAGCAGGTCGATTGAGCGAATTGTGGTCGTGGCATCGTTGCGGAGCGGATGATAATTCAGCAATTCGCGCTGCATCATCGATTCATCCAGAATGACTTGGGCCCGAACCTCCGTATCGTTGATAAGACCGAATGGCGTAACCGATCCCGGTTCGACCCCGAGCACATCAAGGAGGAGGTCAGGCTTACCGAACGAAAGCCGCTTTGATCCGATTCTGGCCGGCGCCGTCTTGAGGTCGACACGGGCATCCTCCAGGCAGACAATCAGCCAGATGACCCCTTTTTCGTCTTTGAGAAACAGGTTCTTGCAATGCTCGCCCGGAATTTCCCCACGCAGCGCCCGTGCTTCTTCCACGGTGAAAACGGGGGCATGGTCCCGCGTCTTGGTCTCGATGCCTAACACCTTGAATCGGGAGAAAAGTTCGTCGCGCGTCGCAGCCATGGCGGCCAATTGCCTTGTTTTCTGGTTGAGCGAGCTTCCTATTGCATTTCGATTCCGGTTGCGCAATAACGGCGCACCCAAGCGGGCGTAGCTCAGGGGTAGAGCACAACCTTGCCAAGGTTGGGGTCGAGGGTTCGAATCCCTTCGCCCGCTCCAAAATTCCTCAAACGATTTCAACAAGTTAGACTCCCCTTTCGGGGAGATCGATTCTTGGAGCTACCGCCGCTCGAACACGCCTCCCTGACCGACGTGCATATTGGTCAATAACCGCTCCTGATTGACCAGCCGCCAGCTCAGAAGCCTCTGTGCATAGGCCAATTCGGTGGCAATATGGGCAGGATTCCCTGCCAGATTTTCAAATTCATCGGGGTCGTTCGCGATGTCGAAAAGCAGCGGTTTCATCGCGGCGAAATGAACGTATTTGTAGCGCCTGTCGCGGATCACGGCGTAAGAACACTCATCCGATGAAATCGACAACGCGTTTTCCACCCGCTGTGACCGCACATTGCGGAAATCATGCTCGAAAAACACCGCGTCGCGCCACCCTTCCGGCGCCTCGCCCGCCAGCAGGGGCATAAGAGAATGGCCGTCGCAACTGCGGGGAATATCCGCTCCCAGCCAATCGAGAACAGTCGGCATGAGATCGATGGCTTCGGTAAATTCCTCAACGCGCTGCCCGCGCGTCTCATCCGCTGAACGCCTTGGGTCACGGATGACCAAAGGAACCTTGAAAGAACCGTCGAAATAGATTTCCTTGCCCCACACATAGTGGTCGCCCAGCATTTCGGCATGATCGCTGGTCACGATGATCAGGGTTCGATCATACTGGCCGGTCTCCTTGAGATGCGCGATCACACGGCCGAGATGGTGATCCGCTTCCGCGATGAGGCCGAAATACGTGGCCTTCATCTGGCGGATTTCCAGATCGTCGGCACTGACCAGATTGATTGGATTGTGTTCGTCGTATGAATTGGGTTGCGCCACCTGCGAGATTTGGTGCGCAAGCAGGGGGTGTTGAGCGCCTTCCTCTTCCGGTGTTTGGCGGCGCGCCGGAAACACAACATCATTGGGATGTGCCAACCCATTATAGGGTTCAGGCGCAATGATTGGCGGATGCGGGCGGAAAAACACGAAATGGGCAAACCATGGCTTGTCGCGCCGCACCAGCAGCCATTTGAGGAATTCGTCCGTCAGGAATGCGGTTTCGCTGTGCTCGGCCTTGAACGCTGTCGGGATGAAACGGAACCCGCGGTCGGCAGGTCTGACGAAATTGGCGCGTGGCCGAAAGACGTCTTTACGGCCAGCCGGAAAATCGTAGCCAAGAGCCAGAAGGTGTGAGACCCACTTGCCCATGTCTTCGGGCAGATGGAGCGGCGCGGAAAATCCCGGGATAATACCTTCATCATAGGCGGTCAGGGCGGGATCGTTCGGGTGCATGCCCCGCGGATCGGGCGTCGTGTCGGTGTATCCGAAAAGTGCCGGATCATACCCGAGTTTGCGGGCCTCAAGCGCCAGGTTGGTGTGCCGGGCATCGAGCGGCGTTCCGTTGCGGCCGGACCTGTGGTTCATCAGGTACATTCCGGTCAGAAGACTGGTCCGCGATGGGCCGCAAGGCGTGCACTGTCCAAAATGGTTGGTAAAGGTCACGGACTCCTTCATCAGCGCATCGAGATGGGGTGTCTTGACGTTCTTGTGCCCCAGCGCCGAAATGCAATCCGCCCGCCATTGGTCGGCACAGATCAGCAACACATTTGGGCGGCCATCGGCCACAGTCATTTCAGCATCTCTGTAATCGAGTCCTTGGCGATATGAATCAGCGCTTTCTGTCCTGGCTGGAACCTTTGCTGACCCGCCTTGTTGAGAACATCCACCTTGATGCTGGTTTGCCCGGCGCGCACGAAATAACGAACCATTGCACCGAGAGCCTGCACGCTGCCGATTGTCACTTCGGCGCGAACCCCTGCCAGTCTCTTTGGCAGCTTTGATCCTGGCAGGAGAAGGTCGATGGCTTCCGGCCGAACCGCCCACGGAAAATCGGTGTGCGTGCCGAACAGGCCGCTGACTGCCTCAGGATTGAAAATATTGAAGTCACCGATGAACTCCGCCACGCTGAGGCTGGCAGGCTTGTTGTAAATATCGGCCGGTGGACCGAGCTGGCTGAACCGGCCGCTCTGCATGATCGCAACCACATCGCCCAGCATCATGGCCTCTTCCTGGTCATGCGTCACGAATATCGCGGTAAAACCGATTTCCTGCTGCAGCCTTTTGAGCTCATCGCGCAAACGCTTGCGGATTTGCGCATCAAGTGCCGACAAGGGTTCATCGAGAAGCAAAAGCTTCGGCTCTAGCACCAGGGCACGCGCCAGCGCCACGCGCTGCCGCTGTCCACCCGACAGCGCAGCCGGACGCGCCTTGGCCCGCTGCTCCAGGCCCATGAGCTTGATGATGGCGGCAACGCGATCGGCAATTTCCGCGGCACTCAGTTTTTTCTGCTGCAATCCAAATGCAAGATTCTGTTCGACTGACATGTTCGGGAACAGTGCATAGTGCTGAAACACCATGCCGACGCCGCGATGCTTCGCTTCCACCGCTGTCACATCCCGGCCGTCAATGCGGATGACCCCGCTGTCCGGGTTGGTCAGCCCGGCAACCGCACGCAAAAGTGTCGTCTTTCCACAGCCCGAAGGCCCGACCAGTACGCATATCGTTCCCTCATCGACATCGAGATCGATGTTCTCGAACACGATGGTGTCGTCGAAGCGTTTCGACAGGCCGCGAATCTCGACATAACTCATTCGTCAATTCTCCGGGACGTCACCCAAACGACAATGGCGGTCGCCACGAAGATGACGATGAAATATGTGGTAATCAGAACGCTGAGCTTGCGGCCGCTGCCGCCATTCAGGACCCCCATGAAGATCTGCAGGGTGGGGAAATGTCCGCCAACCAGAAGATTGGCATAGACAAAGTCGCTGATTGCCAGGGTGAAGTTCATCACAAGGCCGATGATCAGGCCTTGCTTTACGCACGGAAGAATAATGCGCCACATGATGACGAAATCAGACGCGCCAAGCAGTCTTCCCGCTTCAAATATTTCCGTGGTGCGGAGTGCCCGCAGATTGCTCTTGATCGGCACATAATAGAGCGGCGCTGCAAGCGGCAGATAGCCGAAGATGAGGACCCAGGGCGTGCCGTTGAGAACGATGCCGTAGTTTCCCGAATATATCCGCAGCAGGCCGAGCGCCAGCACAATTCCCGGCACCGCATAGGGGAGGATCACGAGTACGGCCATGCATTTGTCCAGCATTGGAAAGTAGCAATAGGCTACAAGAATTGCAGGAACACAGATGAGCGGCGTGATCAGCAGCGATCCTGTCGCGACGATCAGTGAATTGATAATGGATTGAGTAAAACGCGGATCGGACGTGATGTTCCTGATGTGATCGCTGGTGTATCCATCGGGAAGGATCGTCCCGGCCCAGTCAACTGCAACGCTGTTCAGGAATACGGCAAGGATCGGCAACAACTGCACAGTGACGAGAAGCCCGATCCAGAACCAATCGCGGAAGCTGCGATCACGCATCAGGCCGCCTTGTCCTGAAGACCACTTGTTCAATGACGATTGGAATGATGAGGCTTATGACGAGCAGCATTGCCAGTGCGTCCGCCAGGTTGGGATCGGAAAACACATCGCCCGCTGTCAGTTCACCGATACGGATGGTCACAACATTGGCGCTGCCGCCAACCAGCGCCCAGGCTGTGGCATAGGTACCCATCGCATTGGCAAACAGCAGCAGAAAAGCACCGGCAAGATTGGGCGCGATGATGGGAAGGCCGATGCGCCACCAGAATGCGAAACGGCTGGCCCCCATCAGGAACGCCGCTTCTTCGATATCCGGCGTGATGGCGGCAAGTCCCGGCAGCACCAGCAGAATGGCGAACAGAATCTGGAAATAGGAGTAAACAATCACCAGGCCTGTGGTTGAATAGACGTTGAAGTCGCCAATAAGCCCGGCACGCGCCAGAAGCAGGGTGAACGAGCCGCTGACGCCGAGCATGATGACAAAGGCGAATGCCAACGGAAACCCGGTGAAATTCGCCCCTATGTTGGAACAGATAAGCACAAACTGTTGCAGCCTGCCGGGCATCCGCCGGAGCACGATTGCCGCAGGAAGAGCCACCGCCAGACCGATCAGCGCCGTCGCAGCCGAGATCGCAAAACTTACCCGGAACGAGCCCATGAAGAATTTGCTGAAGAGGATTTCGGCATAATTGCCGAGCGAAAGTACTTCCTCTTTGAAAACGCTGTTTGAGGCGACAGCGACAATTGGCAGAATTTCAAAAAGGAAGATGACCGCGAGAAAAGGGGCAGCGCAAAGCCACGCCAGAAGCCGGGTCCTTTTGCCAATGTCTATCATACGGCGTTTGGTCGGGAATCGGATGGCCCGCTTGTGCAGGCCATCCTGCTCTTCTTACATCTTTGACAGTACCTGTTCCTGCCACTGCCTGCCAAGCTGCTTGGCGGAATCCATCCACAGTGTGGCATTGACTGGCCTTGCCTTGGCATATTGTTCCGCCGGGAGCACATTCTCGGCAACATCAGGCGGCAGCTTGATGTGCTCGATCAGGATGGGCCGGGCAAATCCGCGTGCAAAGGTGATCTGGCCTTCCTCCGAGAAGATGTGCTCGCGCACCATCTTCGCAATGTTCGGCCTCTTGGCATAGGCATTGATCGTGGTTGTGTAGCCGCTTGTCACCGAACCATCCGAGGGAATGAGCACGTCGAACTTGTCCTTGCCCACGAGGTTGCGATAGTTCAGCGCGTTGAAGTCCCACACGATGCCGACTTCGATTTCGCCCTTTTCCATGTTGCCCGGATTGGCGCCGATCGTCAGCAGGCGCTTCTGCTCTGCGAGCTTGGCAAACATATCGAGAGCCGGCTGAAGATTGTCTTCGCCGCCCCCCAGGGCGATCGCCGCTGCCAGCACGAGTGCGTTTGATTGCGCTGCCTTGCCAACATCGCCGACTGCCACTTTATAGTCGCCAGCGAGCAGGTCGGCCCAGCTCTTGGGAGGATTTTTCACGTTCTTGCTGATGATGAAGGAAATCGTTCCGGTGTATCCGAGCGCCCAGTGGCCTTCCTCGTCCTTCGCCCAGGCCGGGATCTTGTCCCAGTTCGTGGGCTTGTAGGGCATGCTCAGGCCCTTCTTGGCGGCAATCGGGCCGAACTCAAGTCCGACCTCGCCGATGTCGGCGCTGGCATTGGCTTTCTCGGCTTCGAACTTGGCGAGCTCTTCGGCGCTGCTCATGTCGGTGTCTGTATGTGTGACACCGTATTTCTTCATGATGGCATCCCACTGTCCGCCCCAGTTGGCCCAGTCATTCGGCAGTCCGAGACTGACGATCTCGCCTTCCTTGCGCGCCGCCGCTTCCAGTTCCTCAAGCGTCTCTGCGAACGCGAGTGATGGCGCCGCGCCAATGCTGGTGATGAAAGCGCCGAATGAGAGAAGGGCTGTTCTGCGATTGATGTTCATTTTGACTACTCCGGTTGTTTGGGCAGAAGCGAAGTCTATTCAGTCAGGATTTGTCAGCTTGGTAAGGGTTACATGAAAATCATGTGACGGCATCGCCTACGCTGCCGGAATGTGATGCCCAAATAATCACAATGTCAATCTGAAAAATGACTGAATGGTCAT
>JANMMJ010000190.1:0-8556 GCA_031373255.1 Hyphomicrobiales bacterium | reverse complement strand
GCCCAACTCGTTCGCGAACTCCAGCAATTCGCGCGCAGCAAGTTCCGCGCCTCTAGGCCACATCATGGTGGGCTTCATGTTGAAATATAGGGTGCTCTCTTTTCCGGAAGACAGGGTAAATTTGCCTGTCTTGAACGAGCGCTGGCGGATCAGTTCAAAAAGCTCAATCTTGCGGTCATCCGCTGGTTGAACCATTGTTGAGATAAGCTGGGCGACAGCCGCCATTCCGGACCCTTTCAGAGAATCGTTCTTCGGCGACTACAAATGCCTTTGCATCGCTGTCAAGGCTTATGAATCCGACTGCCTCGTGTGTCAACGCGAGACTTTCGCTTTTGAGCGGTTGATTCGGCCCTTTTTGGGCTTTGTTGGTTGCCAATTGGTTGCCAATAACTGGTAGCGAACTACCGTTCGGAAGTTAGTTGCATATTTCTAAATCATTTCAATTATTTATGGCGCACCCGACAGGATTCGAACCTGTGACCTCTGCCTTCGGAGGGCAGCGCTCTATCCAACTGAGCTACGGGTGCCTTGGCGTTGGTTTCCCCCTATAGCCGATAGCGGGGGCCATTTTCCAGACATGATTTGCGGGCAAGCACGGTCCCGGCCCGGGGCAGTGCACTAAGCAATGCTTAAGGCTATGTGCTGTTTGCGGGATTTCTGCCTCCGGTTGCCGTTACACTCGGCGTCCAGACCCGGCAGGCGGCCTTGCGGTTCTGGCCCGGTGTGTTGACCAGGTCCCTGGCGGGCGAGACGGACGGTTCGATTCAGATGGGGTTTTACACGTCGCGATCCAAAAAGACGCGCAGCCGCAAGGGCGAGCGCCAGGAGCCGCGATTGTTCGACAGCCGGCAGCGCAAACGCGGCGGTTCACGCGAGCGGCCCCCGGCGCAGCGGCGGCGGTCGCTGCTTGGCGGGCTCATGTCGTTTGCCTTCTCGCTCGGCGTCCTTGGCGTGCTGCTCGGCGGACTGGGTTTCGGCTATGTGTGGATGTCGCTCGACCAGAAGGGACTGCTCAAGATCCCCGAGCGCGAACCCGGCATGATGGTGATGGCGGCGGATGGCTCGATCATTGCCGAACGCGGCGCCTTCTATGGCGACGACGTGCGGATCGACGAGCTTCCCGACTATGTGCCCAATGCCATCATCGCCATCGAGGACCGGCGCTTCCGCGGCCATTTCGGCGTCGATCCAATGGGACTGGTGCGGGCGCTTTACGAAAATTTCCGGGCGGGACGGGTGGTGCAGGGCGGTTCGACGCTGACCCAGCAACTTGCGAAAAACCTGTTTCTCACGCCCGAGCGCACCATCGAACGCAAGCTCCAGGAAGTGGTGCTGGCGCTGTGGCTCGAAACCAAATTCTCGAAGGACGAAATCCTCCAGCTTTATGTCAACCGGGTCTATTTCGGCGCGGGCGCCACCGGCATCGACGCGGCGGCGCGCAAGTATTTCGCCCGCTCGGCGCGTGACGTCACCATACCGGAAGCGGCGATCCTCGCCGCGGTGCTCAAGGCGCCGACACTCTACAACCCCATCCTGCACCCTCAAGACGCGCAGCGGCGGGCACGCGAAGTCATCAACGACATGGTGGAAAGCGGCTTTCTCACGACCGACGAAGCCGAAATGGTGGCCACTGCACCGGCCACGGTGAAGGCCTCCGACTACGTGCCGGCGACACAATATGTGGTGGACTGGGCGGCGGAAATCCTGCCGAGCCTGGTCAGCACCTATGACCAGTCAATCGTCATCGAAACCACCATCGATCCGGCCCTGCAAGCGGTTGCCGAAAAATCGCTGCGCAAGCGGCTGGCCGAACAGGGCCGCAAGCTCAATGTCAGCCAGGGGGCCATCGTGGTGCTGGATACCGGCGGTGCTGTCAAAGCCATGGTGGGCGGGCGGTCCTATGCGAGGAGCCAGTTCAACCGCGCCACCAAGGCCAAGCGGCAACCCGGCTCGGCGTTCAAGCCGTTTGCCTATCTGGCGGCGGTGGAACAGGGCTATACGGCGGATTCAGTCGAGGTCGATGAGCCGGTCAAGATTGGTGACTGGGAACCGGAAAACTACAAGCGGAAATATCTCGGGCCGGTCACACTGCGGACGGCGCTGGCGCTGTCGCTGAACACGGTAGCGGCCAAGGTGGTGCAGAATGTTTCGCCCATGGCAGTTGCCGATACGGCGCACCGGCTTGGCATTTCTTCGCCGCTCGGCACCGATGCCTCGATCGCACTCGGCACATCGGAAGTGACGCCGCTTGAACTCACAGCTGCCTTTGCCACCTTTGCCGATGGCGGCATGCCGGTGGTGCCGTTTCTCGTGACGCGCGTGACAACGCGCGACGGCCGAGTACTTTATGAGCGGCATGGCGATGGCTTTGGCGCGGTTGTTTCGAGCTACGATGTGGGCATGATGAACGACATGCTGCGCGCGGTGGTGACGGACGGCACCGGCAAGCGGGCGCAGTTCGGCGGCTACGACATCGGCGGCAAAACCGGTACCAGCCAGGATTACCGCGACGCCTGGTTCGTGGGCTTCACCACGCACTTCGTTGGCGGCGTGTGGGTCGGAAACGATGACAATTCGCCGACCAACAAGGTTACCGGCGGAACGATGCCCACCGACATCTGGCGCGACATCATGGAAGTGGCGCATGCGGGACTGCCGAACCAGCCGCTTCCCGGCGACATGCTGCAGGAACCGCAGGTGGCGATCGGCGCGGAAAACGATGTGTTCGCCGATCCCAATTTCGAAACCGGCGAAGACCTGCAACGTGGCAACAACGACGGCTTCTTCGGCTCGATCAAGGAAATCTTCGGGGGATCGCAACAGGCGCAAAAGCCGCAAGGCACCCGGCCGAAAACAGCGCTCGAACGCATGGAAAAACGCAAGAAAGACAAGTAGCCGGTCTCAGTCCACCTGGCCGTAGCGATGCAGCGACGTGCTGTTGGCCCTGAGCCAGGTCCTGGCGCGGCCGGAGCCGGGACATTGGGAAAGTACCAGGCGCCAGAATCGCATGGAATGATTCATGTGGCGGAGATGCGCTACTTCGTGGGCCGCGACATAATCCAGCACATAGGACGGCGCCATGATCAGGCGCCAGGAATAGGAGAGGCTGCCATCGGCAGCACACGAGCCCCAGCGGCTCTTCTGATCGCGGATGGTGATGCGGCGGAAGCTGACGTCCATCGCGGCGGCATAGCGCGCGGTCGCCTCAGCCAGATCGCGGCGCGCCTCGGCCTTCAGCCAATCGGTCACGCGACGGGCCAGATGCTCGGCACGTCCTGCCACGCAGAGCCGGCCTGATTCCGGATCGCGCCACACTGTTCCGCGCAGGGTGGATTGATGGACGATCCGCACCATCTCGCCGCGCAAGGGGATTTCGGCTCCATCAGCAAATGCCACGCCTTCACCCTGGCGGGAGAGGCGCTCGGCAATCCATGCGGTGGAGCGGCGCGCGAATGCCAGGCCTTCATCGCGGCTCACGCGGGCGGGGAGCGTCACGACCACGCCGCGCCCGGAACGGTCGAGCCGGACAATCAGGCGGCGGGCGCGCCGGTTGGGACGAAAAGCTATGGAGATACTGCGGCCAGCAATCTCAAGAGTTGCCGGCGCCAATGGCTTGGGGCTCGCCTGCCGGCGCCACCGGTTCAGCAGCGCCTTCACGAGTTATCAGACCTGTTCGGCCATGAAGGATACGATGCGCGGCACGACTTCCTTGCGGAAGCGCGAGCCGTTGAACACGCCATAGTGGCCAACATCCTTCTGCAGATAGTGCATGCGCTTGCTGGCGGGAATCGCCGTACACAAAACATGGGCAGCCTGGGTCTGGCCGACGCCGGAGATATCATCTTTTTCGCCTTCGACGGTCATGAGGGCGGTGTTCCTGACGGTTGAAGGATCTACCAGTTTGTCGCGATGATGGAAAGTGCCGCGGGCCAGATCCTGACGCACGAAAACCTTTTCGACAGTCTGCAGATAAAATTCGGCGGTGAGATCCATCACCGACATATATTCATCGTAGAAGTCGCGATGCTTTTCGGCGCTGTCGCCGTCACCGTCAACGAGATGCCAGAACAGTTCGCGGTGGGCATCGATATGGCGGTCGAGATTCATGGTCATGAATCCGGTGAGCTGCATGAAGCCCGGATAGACATCGCGGCACGCCCCTTCCTGCGGGAACGGCACCTTGACGATCACGTTGCTGCGGAACCAGTCGGTGCCACGGCGCACGGCAAGCGTGTTGACCACGGTGGGGTTGCGCCGCGTATCGACGGGGCCGCCCATGAGGACCATGGTTTTCGGAACGCAGGGGTCGGCAGCCGCCGACATGACCGAGACCGCCGCCAAGACCGGAACCGAGGGCTGGCATACCGCCATCACGTGCGAGCCCGGCCCCAGTTCGTGGAACATGGCAATCACGTAGTCGATGTAATCGTCGAGATCGAAATTGCCGGCCAACAGCGGCACGTGGCGGGCATCCTGCCAGTCGGTGATAAAGACATCGCAATGCGGCAGCATGGCTTCCACCGTGCCGCGCAGCAGAGTGGCATAATGACCTGACATGGGGGCCACGATCAAAAGCTTGTCCTGCTTGACCGGCTTCATGCCCTTGGGCCAGACCTTCTGGAAATGCTTCAGGGCACAAAAAGGCTTCTTGAAAACGTCATGCTCAATTACGGCAACCGGTTTTCCGTTCACTTCGGTGGCAGCGATATCGAACGATGGCTTGCCATAGCGCCTTGTGACGCGCTCGAACATTTCAAGCGAAGCCGTCATGGACCGGCCAAAGTATGTCGCTGAGAGAGGATTTGCAGGATTGCCCCAGAAACCATGGGCGGTGTCAGCGATTGCGCGCCACGGCGCCAGCACGGCGTGGTTCATTTCATAAATATGATAAAGCACTGTACTAACCCCACTTGCCCCAATTCCAGGGCCAGTCCCCGGATGTTGCGCTGCAAAAGCTAACAGTCCCTTGCGCACAGCACAACTCATCCCTTGGACTCCAAGTTTACATTGCGTCAATATTGAGATTACTTGCGGAGGGCGTCTCTGAGCCCTAACGCCAGCGCCTTCACATCGGTTCCATAGCTGAAATGCTTGACGAATTTGCCATCGGGACCCATCAGATAAAGTATGGCCGAGTGATCCATGAGATAATCTGAACTGCCGGCCTTGCTTTGCTGCTTTGCATAATAAACCCGGTAGGCCGAAGCAATTTTGGCTACATCGGCCTCCGAACCGGTCAGGCCTTTCATGCGCGGATGAAAATTGCCGACATACTCCTTGACGACCGCAGGGGTATCGCGGGCAGGGTCAATCGACACGAAAACCGGTTGGATTGGGTCGGCATCGGCACCCATTTCATCAAGTGCAGCCGACATGACCTGCAATTCGCTGGGGCAAACGTCAGGGCAATAGGTGAAACCGAAAAACACCAGCATGTAGCGTCCGAGAAAATCTTTCTCGGTGACACGCCGGCCATCCTGGTCGGTCATTTCGAATGGGCCGCCAACCAGCGCCGTGCCGCTGCCTGTACCCCGCAATCCATCATTCCTCGCCATGTACATGGCGGTCAGGCCGGTCACGAAGGCCACGGCCAATATCGTAAAGGCAATTGTGATTCTTCTCTTCAGCGGCATGGGTTCACTGTTTAATGCCGGTTCACGATAGCCTAAAGTCACAAATGGGTAATGGCAGGCTTTTGGCATGATTGCATTTGACGCAGTTCAAATTGCCGCGGGATTCAGGAGCGTTCCGGAAGAACCTGGGATTGAGTTTGCCGGGGCCGGCGGGTTGCGGTTGCGTACGCTCGTGCGGCTCAGGTGGCTCGCCGTCATCGGGCAAACCGGGACCGTGCTTTTTGTTGCCCTGCTGCTCGGATTTCCCCTGCCCTTCGGCTGGTGCCTCGCCGCCATCGCTCTGTCGGCGTGGCTCAACATCTTCTTTACAATCCGCTGGCGCTCCACGGTGCGGCTGCCGGACCGCTATGCGGCGCTGCTGCTTGGCTACGACATCCTGCAACTTGCGGTGTTGCTCTATCTCACCGGTGGATTGCAAAACCCTTTCGCGTTTCTTTTCCTCGTGCCCGTAACGGTATCGGCGTCGTCGCTGTCGCTCAAGTGGACCTTGTGGCTCAGCGGATTGGCGTTCCTGTGCACGACATTCCTGACTTTTGGGCACTATCCGCTGCCGTGGTTTCCAGGCGAACGCTTGCAACTGCCACAAATCTACCTTGCGGGCATGTGGTCCGCCCTGGTTTCCGGCGTAGTCTTCGCGGCGATCTATGCGAGGCGCATTTCGGAAGAAGCCAGGCAGATGTCGACAGCATTGTCTGCAACTGAACTGGTGCTGGCGCGGGAACAGCGGCTATCAGCGCTCGATGGACTGGCGGCAGCGGCCGCGCACGAGCTCGGCACGCCGCTCGCGACAATCGCGCTGGTTGCCAAGGAGCTCAAGCGCGAGGTGAAAGCCAAGGGCCATATCAAGGAAGATATCGACCTCCTGATCAGCCAGTCGGCGCGCTGCCGCGAAATTCTCTCGCGCCTTGCCAACCGCGACGCGCAGGCCGACGAGATGTTTGCACGTGTCAGCCTGCACGCGATGATCGAAGATATCGTGGCGCCACTGCGGGGATCCGGTGTGGCCGTCGACATCGACGTGGCGCCGACCGAGGACGGCAAGACCAAATCGACCAACGAGCCGGTCTTCCAGCGCAATCCGGCGGTGACTTACGGTCTCGGCAACCTGATCGAGAACGCCATCGATTTCGCCCAGAAGAAGGTCACGATCGCGGCGCGCTGGTCGGCGCAGGAAATTGCCGTCACGGTGCGCGACGACGGACCAGGTTTCTCGCAGGAAATCATCGATCGCCTCGGCGATCCTTTCGTGACGACGCGGCGGGGGTATGGTCCCATTGAATTGCAGGGCGACCGGATCGACCAGCATGAAGGCATGGGGCTCGGGTTCTTCATCGCCAAGACCCTGCTGGAACGCTCCGGTGCACAGGTTTCACTCGCCAACCTGCCGCAGCCGGACCATGGTGCCCTTGTACGCGTGGCCTGGCCGCGGGGACGGATCGACGTCAGCAAGGCCGGCCCAGTTAACGGTTGAGATGGCGGGTGACTCGTCTATGCTCGATAAAAATGCCAATGCAGCGCTCAAGGACAAGCTGGACCAGCAAGCATGACAGATAAGGAACTGCCCAAGGATCGCACTTTGCTGCTGGTCGACGACGACAAGCCGTTCCTGACGCGGCTGGCGCGAGCCATGGAAACGCGCGGTTTCGAAGTGCGCATGGCGGAAACTGTTGCCGAGGGCATCGCCCAAGTGAAGAAGGCTCCTCCGAGTTTCGCTGTCGTCGACTTGCGGCTTGGCGATGGCAATGGCCTTGACGTCATCGAGGCGCTTCACCAGTCGCGGCCGGAAGCCCGGGTGGTGGTGCTGACGGGATATGGAAACATCGCCACCGCTGTTACAGCCGTGAAGCTCGGCGCTATCGACTATCTCGCCAAGCCTGCCGACGCGGATGCCGTTTACAGCGCGCTCACCGGGCACACCGATACGCGCACGGCGCTACCGGAAAACCCGATGTCAGCGGATCGGGTGCGGTGGGAACACATCCAGCGCGTCTATGAATTGTGCAACCGCAATGTTTCAGAGACCGCAAGGCGGCTCAACATGCACCGCCGCACCCTGCAGCGCATCCTCGCCAAGCGGGCGCCAAAGTAGCGCACTCCACCCTTCATACCGGAGGCAAGGGGTCATAGAGACCGTGCAGCCGCATGGCGGCGGTTCTCGCAAAAGCTAGCGTAACGGCCTTGCGGCGGGACGGATGAAGCGGAACAGTCCCGGGATGGCGCAGTACTTCGGCACCCCATTTGTCCGCCACGATCAGCCCCGCGTTCAGCGGAATGATCGCCGAATCCAGTTCAGGCGGGAGCGCGAAAAACAGCTGGTCGCAGTAATCATGGTATTCCGGCCATTTCAGATCGACGCGAAAATCCTCGAACGAAGACTTGATCTCGACAATCCAGATTGATCCGGCCGGGTTCACGGCGATCACGTCGGCGCGGCGGCCCGAAGCCAGTGTGAACTCTGTCAACATCGCGAAGCCTGAATCGCGCAGCAAGCGGCAAACCCCACGCTGCACGGAGGCCGCCACGGGCGACTGACGGCCATCGGGCCGGAGTTCCACTTTGGTCAGGTCCACGTCATTGACCCTTGTTGCTGCTCGCGATTTGCCCTTATTGTCTCGCCTCAAATGCGATGCCGGTCAACCGGCACGATCGATGGGGAGGTTTACAGCTTGACCGCATTGCTTGCCGTCAGCCGTGCGATTGATGGCCTGAGCAGGATCGCCGGCATTGTCGCGACGTGGCTGGTTTTGGCGGCGGCCATGGTCAGCGCGTTCAATGCCTTTTCGCGCTACAGCATCGGCACGGTGGTCTATCTCGGCCAGATGATGGGAGGAGCCGGCGGGGGCATCACCTGGCTGTTCGATCTCTACCGGCAGAACTCCAACACGCTGGGCGACCTGCAACTGGCGATGTTCGCCGGAATGGT